>CANRHP010000003.1 GCA_947630455.1 uncultured Clostridia bacterium | reverse complement strand
TCACTCACCCGTGGAATTTGGTCGGTTTGATATTGAGTTACCGCTTTATTATATAGCTGTTCCCGTTCGGCTTCTTGAGCCTTTGCCGCTAATTCTTCCCCAATCTTTTTTGCCCTTTCCGTCAACTCAGCCGCTCTTTCTTCGTCGGTAAGTTCCCTGATCACATTTGAAATTGCTGTTTTCTTGGTTCGATAGTCCTCAAAACTTGTAAGCCCTCGAATAAGGTTTTCCGCTTGTGACAAAAAATATGTCTCTCGTTTTGCGGGCATGTCGGAAAGCAACGCGTCGCTATCACGGTAGCCACTGAGAGATTTGAGACGATGTTCTGCTTCGGCATATGTCCCCGCATCTCCAATGTTTTCCAAGTCTTTTTTTGCGGCTAAATATCTTCTGTATTTTTGGTTTAGCTCCTTCCCTTGTGAGAGGCGCGTTTTCAACGTTGGATCCGCAAAACGAATAGCCTTTGTATAATTGAAATTGGTGGAAAAATCCACTGTACATTCTTCGAGATCTTCAAGACGGATGGTTTGAAAGTCACACAACAAACCAATGAGATACACTTCGCCGTTTTCCGGGTCGATATCTTGCATCTTGTCGAATTGAGTCCTTGCGCTATCGAAATTGCGACTTTCGAGATCGAGGTAGGCGCGTTTGAGCAGATTTTTGAGGCTGCCGCCACCTACGCCGGACGAAGAGCGGCTTTCCGCTTTCGGTTCTTCCTTGCGCACTATTTTCTTTATTCCGCGCACAATGTCGCTGATGAAACCGATCTTGCTCATATCCTGCGCTTGCAAATGGGCAAATTCCTCCGGCAGTTCGTATGCGTCCATATCGCGGTAGCAGGGAATGAGCTGCTTGGTTTTGTCGTTCTTCATCATTTTTAGATAGCGCGACCACTCGTTCTTGACCCAGACGGCGTTGAAGTACTCCGGCTTGGTGCCTATTGCCAACATCACTTTTGCCGAATTGAGCGCGGCAAAGATCACCGGCTCGTAAGCGGAGCCGAGTTTGTTTTCCAAAGTGATGGCTGCGTAAAACACCTTGAACCCCTCGTTTGTGAGTTGGTAGTAGATGTCGTTGGCAATTGCGCTGTCCTGCGTGCGCTTGCCGTTGTCTGTTTCCTTGTAGCAAATGAACACGTCGTAGGGGTCTTCCTGCTGGGAAAGGGCAAGAATATCCTTTTGCACGCCGTCAATGTACTTTGCTTCCTGCTCGTAGATCGCTCTTTGCACGGAATCGGCATACTGCAATGCCGACTTGTAGTATTCGTCGGACGTAATTGCCTCAAACGCGGTACGGTGACAGGTGGGGAAACGTTTGGACGTTGCGGGGTCTTCGACATACTCAATGCCGTACCTGCACAGCAACACGCCCCAATATGCCTCGGACTGTTTGTCATCCTTGACAAGAATTTTTTCGTACAGTTGTTCTGCCTTGTCGAACTCGCACTTGCGGCGCAATATGTTGGCACGATTGAACAGACTTGCCAACTCTTCATCCCGCGCAGTGGGTACTGTCTGTTTGGATTCGCAATAATCGCATACCACTACGGTCGTGTTCTCGGCGACGTCCAGGTCTCCGCCGCACATTTTGCATTTGTAGATTGCCATTTGCTTTTTCTCCTTTTGCTTGTTCAATTTCTGCACAAAAAATGTTCACGGAATATTTTATTCCATGAACAAAACAGACGGGTTATATTGCCAAAAGCTTAAATATCATATATAAATCAAACCGTAGGCATTGATTTTAATATTTATATATGATATAATGTACGCATAAACGACAAAAATGAGCGTGGAATAAAATATTCGATGTACAAAACGGCGCATACGATACGCCGTATTTTTTATTGTAAAAGCTTGCCCAATTTGTTCATCATCATACGCTTGTGATCCATCAGACTATGCACGTAGCGATTTAGCGTAATTTGCGGATTTTTGTGTCCGAGAATATCCGCCAATGTCTTGACGTCCATTCCGCATTCGAGCGCGCGGGTGGCAAATGTGTGCCGCAGCGCGTGAAAACCTTTGTGCGGTATGTTCAATTTTTTCAGCAGCAGCTCAAACGTCCTTTGATATGAACGCAAATATATTGGCTTGCCGTTGTCCGAAACGACATATTCGCTTTTCGAACGTTTTTTGTGTTCCTTCAATATTGCGAGTATCCGCTTGGGCAAAGGTATTATCCTTTTTGAATGGGTAGTTTTCGGTTCGTTTGTCAACCGACAACGCCCGTCTATATTTGCGTCAAAGCATGTTTTGGATACGCTCAACGTGCCGCTGCGAAAATCTATGTCATTCCAGGTCAAGGCAAGCAATTCGCCCAAACGTATGCCGGAATACAGACACAGCACAATACCGAAAAGCTTGTCCTTAGGCGAGGCAAAAATATGGTTTTCAAGCTTCTTTTGCTCGCTAAGAGTAAAACATTCCACTCGTTTTTCTTTGAGCTTTGGGCGCCTTATTTTGTCTGCCTCGTACAAAGGCGTAACTCCCGCAAGATATGCCGTTTTTAGCGAGCTTTGCAAGACGGAAATCGTCAGGTTTACGCAGCTTGCAGACAAGCCCTTGCCTGTCAGCAGATTTCCTCTTTCAAGTTGATTAGTTATAAACATCTGCAGCTCCATTGCAGACAAGTTGTGTAAATCTACATTGCCCAAACCGGGTATTATATGTAATGAACAAATTCTTTTGTAACGGTCGTATGTCTGCATTTTTACCGCCGACTTGGCGTAGTTTTCCAACCAAAAGTTCAACCATTCCTTGTATAACAAATTATCAACTCCTTTTGTAAAAATTTCTGACCAAGAGCCTTTGAAAAATCAATTTAAGTATATATCCGACTAATTGTATACAGAGCATGCAAATTGATTTGATAAAAAATAACAAAATAAAGCTACCAAAAACGAAATGCGCACTTAGTAAAAAACACAAACCTTTAGGAAAATGAAATTACTTGCATAAGTACAACAAAAAACTCTCCCCGCTGCGGTATGCAGCAGTGAGAGAAAACGAATACACTGCATGTTGGAATCAACTACATTTACCCAACATTTGGCATAGATTATTTCTTCCGCTGTTTATTTGGTTCGGTTGGCGAAAATACGGAGATACCTTTGTGTACCAAGAGGTGCAAGGCTTGCAGACCGATTTTTTGCGATTTTGTTGCGCAGTCAAATGCCGCGCAATTTAACGCCTGGACAGTATTGGCGCACAGTTTGACATAAGTTTCGCAGTTCGTTGTCGGTGTAGCCATCCACGCTCGGGTCGATCAGATCCTCTCCACCCACAAACTGCTGCAAAAACCATTTATCTGCATCATACAGCCACTCTGCGATGTTCAAAAGAGATTGCTCGGTGTGAAACGTTCGCGTAACCGTCGTGCGAAATTCGTATGGAACGGCGCCCGTTTTCAGCAGCGCCACGGATCGCTCGACGGCGTCAAGGCTCACCGCCGCACCCGCAGTTGCGGAATATAACTCGCGGCTGTTTTTGACATCCATTGCGACGTAATCTACCAAACCGTCTTTTATAAGCTGCTCCAGCCTGTCCGGATAACTGCCGTTTGTGTCGAGCTTGACCTTGTAACCGATTTCCTTTACTTGCCGCAAAAAATCCGCCACATCGGTATACATCAACGGTTCGCCGCCGGTCAGACAAACACCCTCCAAAAGGTTTGCACGCTTAGTGAGAAATGTCAGTATTTCCTGCTGCGTCCACCTGTCTCCACCGCCGCTTACCAACGAACCGTTGTGACAAAACGGACAACGAAAATTGCAGCCCACACAGAATACGGTGCATGCTACTTTCTCCGGATAATCCAGCAGTGTTAATTTTTGCAAGCCTCCGAATATCATTTAATATTCCTCAAGGCACAAAGCTCGGCGGCAATGTCACACGCAAGGCGCACATTGTTGTAAACAAGCTGTATATTGGCGGCAAGACTCTTTCCTTCTGTCAGCCGCTGAATTTTGTCCAGCAAAAATGGAGTAAGCTGTTTACCCGTGATACCCAGTTCTTCCGCTTCGGCAATAGCTCTGTCAATATTTTTATCAATATAGTGGCGATCCATTGAATATTTATCGGGTATAGGATTAACCACCAACATTCCTCCATTCAACTTCAATTCTTGGCGGGCGGCAATCACTGCGGCAATGTCATGAGCGGTTTCCAGTCGGTAATCCACCTTGAAACCGCTTTTTTGCGTATAGAAAGCAGGCATATCCTCCGTTTTGTAGCCAATAACGGGCACTCCGCGCGTTTCCAGACACTCCAAGGTGAGCCCGATATCGAGAATAGACTTTGCTCCGGCGCATACCACCGTAACGCTCGTTTGCTGCAATTCATCCAAGTCGGCGGAAATATCCATTGTTTTTTCCGAATTTCTGTGGGCGCCGCCTATACCGCCCGTGGCAAACACGTCTATGCCCGCCAATTTGCAGGCGTACATTGTGCCCGCAACGGTTGTTGCTCCGTTTTTACGCAGCGCCGCGACTATCGGCATATCTCTGCGTGACACTTTGGTAACCGCCGTGCCCAACCTTCCGAGCAATTCGATTTGTTCCCTGCTGCACCCCACAGTCAGCACGCCATCTATTACGGCGACGGTCGCAGGCGTGCAGCCCTTTTCTCGAACAATCTGCTCCACATTGAGCGCCGTTTCGACGTTTTGCGGATAGGGCATGCCGTGAGAAATTATCGTGCTCTCCAGCGCAACGACAGGCTTGTTGCTTGTGAGTGCGGCATTTACCTCGGTTGATACGTTAAAGTATTTATTCATGATTGCTCCCGTAAATATTTTTCCGATGATGACAACGCTCAACGCTGTGTTCAAGCTATATTATCTCATTGAAAATAAATGTTGTCAATTGCAAAATGCACTAATCGGATTCGCAAGAGAATATTATAAATCCAAAAAGTGTATTTACAAAATTTGACAAATGTATTATACTAATTATAATGCAAAATTTGGCACTCTTTGAATAGTGTCATTACAAAAAGGGAGGTATATATGAGAAAAACAAAAATTGTGTGTACCCTGGGTCCCGCAAGCTCCACCTACGACCAGATAAAAAAGATGGCGCTTGCCGGCATGAACGTTGCCCGCATCAACATGAGCCACGGTTTATATGAAGAGCACCAAGCCAAAATCGACACAGTGAAAAAGGTGCGCAGAAGTCTTGGCGTTCCCATACCCATCATGATAGATACAAAAGGACCGGAAATTCGCATCGGAACATTCAAGAACGGACAAATAGAAGTACATGAAGGCATGCCCTTCGACTTTGTCAACGATGACAGCGAAGGCGATGAAACCAAGGTTTCCATTACCTACAAGGATCTGTACAAAGACGTGACCGTGGGTTGTCAAGTGTTGCTGAACGACGGATTGCTTGCATTCAAAATTACCGAAATAGACGGTGAAACAATCAAAACTGTGGCGCAAAACAGCGGAACGCTGTCCAATCGCAAGGGATTGTTTGTGCCCAATGTAAAGATAAACATGCCCTTCCTTTCCGAACAGGACAAGCGTGATTTGGATTTCGGCATAAAAAACAACGCAGAGCTCTATGCCGCAAGCTTTGTGCAGGATGCGGAAAGCGTACGGGAAATTCGCGATTATCTGATCTCTCACGGAGCAAAGGATACCTGTATAATATCAAAGATAGAAAGCCAAAGCGGAGTAAACAATATTGATGAAATAATAGAAGAATCGGACGGCATCATGGTTGCCCGCGGCGACCTCGGAGTGGAGCTCCCCTACGAAAAATTGCCCGCAATTCAAAAGATGCTCATCACAAGAAGCCGCATGAAAGGAAAGTTTGTGATAACTGCAACGGAAATGCTGGAAAGTATGGTTACGAAGCTGCGTCCCACTCGTGCGGAAATCGTCGACGTAGCAAACGCCGTCTACGACGGAAGCAGCTGCGTTATGCTTTCGGCAGAGAGCGCGGTGGGAATCAACCCTCCCAACACCATCGCCACCATGGCGCGCATAGCGGAGGAAGCGGAACGCAATGTGGATTACAACGCTATGTACCGCGCCTACCCGATAGCTTTGATGGACAACACCGACGCTATATCTCACGCTACCGTAAACACCGCTTTTGACATCAACGCCAAAGCCATTGTCGTGTATACCGAAAGCGGCATTTCGGCACGGATGGTCAGTCGTTTTCGTCCCGGAGCCGTTGTTGTCGCAATGGCAAACAGCGACAGAGTGTATCACCAGCTATCCACCAGTTGGGGCGTTGTGCCAACAATTTGCCAAACATTTGACAACACTGACGACATGTTTATCAATGCAGAAGAAACGGTTCGTCGACTTGGCATAGCGGAGCCGGGCGACAATATAGTTATAACTGCCGGAGTACCTCTCGGCACAAAGGCCGGAACCAATTTGATAAAGGTAAGTAAAATTCAAGAGGATGTCTGACAATATCGACGCTTTTGACATTTGCACAGCGTTGAAATGGCTGAAATTGTGCCCAAAATAAGGGATAAATCAGCCTATTAATAACGATCTCAAACTATTTATATAAAACAAATATTTAAAAAAAGGACAGGATTACCTGTCTTTTTTCATACTAACATCGGCGACATTGGCAATCGGCGCAAACGTAAAAATATTTAATAATTTTGCAGCTTTATCTGACAATAAAGCTTTATTCACAACGGGTCGGTAACAGCACAAACGGTTACAATTGCTTTATTTTTTTCAATATATCCTCATCGGCGGGGCAAAACTCAAAGTCGTCTATTTCCGATGGGGTGATCCACCGCATATCGTTATGCTCGAGCATGCGCGGTTGGTCGTCGGTAGCGGCGTTGAAAAGCGTAAGATGCACCGTAACATCGGGGTAACCGTGCGTTACATCGCAAAAGACATCCTGCACCTCGACAGATATATCCAATTCTTCCTTACACTCTCTTTTCAGCGCCTCCTGCAGGCTTTCGCCATGCTCCTTTTTGCCCCCGACGAATTCCCACAATAGGGCGCGCTTTTTATTTGCCGGGCGCTGACATATCAAAAATTTTCCGTCGCGCCAAATGAGTGCGGCAACCACTTCTAACATTTTTGCCTCCATATACCGACACCGCCTACACGTTCGCCGAATTATGTTAATATTGTAACATTTGAAAGTAAGCAAGTCAAACAAAAACCCACTTGGAACCAAGTGGGTCTTGCAAATACCTTTTAGCGTTACTCTTTGGGTTTGTCCTCCGTCGTCGATTCGACGTTCTCCACGGGAGCTTCTTCCAATTGCGGCTCCTCCTCAACCGGAGCTTCTTCGGATATTTGCTTTGCTTCGACGGGAGCCTCTTCGACCGGCTTTTCAGCGTCGCTTGTCAAGTCAAAAACCTCATCGACATCGCCGTCCTCACCGTGGCAACGGCGCAATTCGGCATAGAACTCCGCCATAGTTGCGTCAAGATAAGGCGCGAGGAACAACATTCCTATTCCGAAGGTCAACACACCGAGCAGATACCAGCCTATGAAGGACAGATTAAGCTTAAACAGTTTCCACTTGTAGCCATTCATCATTTCTTTGCTGCGGGTGATGGAGTCGCCTGCACCCAATCCCTCATCCATCATCAAATAGTACATCTGACTGTACGCTAAGGGCTTTACCCACGCACCGAATATCTGTCCGACAATTGGAATGATACTCCACAGGAAAATGAATATTGCTCTGAGAAGATATCCTCCCAACGTGCTGCCGTAACGTTCGAATCCGCAAAAGATCTCACCGAACTCCGGGTCCTGATCGCGCTGCTGCTTGATATAGTAACTTGTCACTCCCGCAGACATTGCACCCGCAGTGAAAATAAATCCCACGCTTCCGACGATTGCGCCTACAACGCTGGCGCCAAACGATTGCCAGTAGTTGCCGTCTGCAAGACGATTCCATGCGCGCTGACGCAACTCCTTGCAACTAACTTCCATTGATTGCATGTAACAGCTTCTCCTCCTTGTTCTATTGTGGTAATATTATAGTCTGTCGGCAACAACAAAGTCAATACCGAAGTTGGAAATTCTCACGATATTTGAAAAAATCGAATAAGATTTTATTTAATAACGGAAAACCTTCTCAAGAGGACTAACCGATATATCAAAATTTGCTTCGAAACGCTCACTACTTGTTTTGCTTGCCGCGTTTGATAAAGTACTCCAATGCGAACCAAAGTATCACCAACACCTGCAATGCCGCGCCAATCAGATAGATCATCCAAGCATAGCTGGAAAGACTGAGGATTACCAAATGCAGCAGCAGACACAAAGTCCATATCAGCGCCGACGCCACCAAACAACGCATCCAAAGCTTGCCCCACACGCAGGCAAATACAAGCGTCACTATCAACGCAATGGGAATGGCGGCTATATAAGCATACTTTGCCACCGTTGTGCCGTCCTCGGGGACAATCAGCCACCATATCACTGTGACCACCGTGGCAACAAGAAAAACCAACCCGGCGCTTAACAACGTGATCAGCCAACGCTTCGCCCAAAAATCCTTGAGACGAAGCTTTTTTGGTTTGTCGTTGTGTTCCACAAGGAAGTCGTTGACGGTGATGCCGTAGATATCCGCAAGGCTTTTGAGCACAATTACATCGGGAACGCCCTCGCCGCGCTCCCATTTGCTTACGGCTTTATCCGTATAATTGATCTTTTCCGCAAGCTGCTGCTGCGTAAGGTGCGCTTGCTTGCGATAATTGACCAGATTGGCGGCAATTGTTTGTTTCAATTCGTCCATGAGCGTATTATACCACGTAATCAGAGTATTGGCAAGCATTATGAAGAGCTGAAAAAAGCTACTCTACTGTGAGTAGAATTACGTTTATCTCATTCTACTTTGGCAAAATGACTTCGTAGATTTTTCAACCGCATCAGTAGGGGGACTTTGCGGAGCCTTGTAGTATAATGTAACTCAAAGGAGAAAAATTATGTACACAATAAGCTGCGAATCTACGGTTGACTTAAATGCCGATTTGCTTGCCAAAAGAAAAATCCCCGCCATTGCCTACTACTACACAATAGACGGAGTAGACTATCCCGACGATATGCGCGCAGGCAACGGACTTGCTATTTTTTACAATCAACTTACTGCCGGCAAACGTGCAACCACGTCTCTTATCAACGTGGAAAGATACAAGGAATTTTTCCGTCCGCTGCTGCAAAAAGGCGATTTGCTTCATCTTGCATTCAGTTCTGCTCTTTCCAATTCTGTTGTAAACGCATTGAGCGCTGCGGAGGATCTCAAGGAGGAATTTCCCGACCGCAAAATTTACGTTTTGGACACCACCTGTGCCTGCGTTGGCTACGGCATGTTGATAGATTGTCTTGCGGATATGCGCGACAACGGCAAAACAATGGACGAGCTGTACCGTTGGGCTTACGAAAACCGTACTAAGCTGCATCACATCTTTTACAGCACAACCCTCACATACTTTCGCAAAAGCGGCAGGGTTTCATCCGTTGCGGCAATGGTCGGCAACATACTGCACATCTGTCCTGTGATGAATACGGACAAGAGCGGCAAGATAATACCCGTAGCCAAATGCATGAGCGAAACGAAAGCGGCAGGAAAAATGCTCGCAAAAATCGAAGAAACAATACAAAACGGCAGCGACTACGACGGCAAGCTGTGGCTTGGACACTCGGACTATATCAGCTCCGCCAACAAATTTGCTGCAAGACTGAAGGAACGCTTTCCAAAGGCGGATATACGTATATTCGACATCGGACCGGTCATTGCTTCGCACTGCGGTCCCGGCACAGTATTTGCTTGTTATTGGGGAGAGGAACGCGTCTGATACGACAAAACAACCGAAAACTTAAACGCGCTTTTTGGAAAATTCCGAAAAGCGCGTTTCTATTTATTGAGTCCTCGTCCGTTTAGAAATGCTTTTATTTATAAACAAAAACTTACTTTATTGCAAATTTTTGTGCAAAAAATAGTAATCGAAAAGCTCATCTCCCGCAACTGTTTCCGAATGCATACATCTGCGTACCGCCTCGTTGTCGTAGGGAGTTTGCAATCTGCGATAGCTCCAATCGAAATCGTCGTAATCTATCACTACCGCCCTCGCATAAGGCTCCGGGTGACAACCCACACTGCCCACGTCCACATATAACAATCTCCCGCAAATGTCGCAAGGCTCGTGCTTGTGACCGAAAAATACTGCGTCGGCATCCGCATTTGCGAAAATTTCATCCAATGCTTTTGCCGTTGGCTTGTTTTGCAAGGGCATAAACGGAAAAATTTTCCAATCAAAAGGCACGTTTTTCAATGCATAATGGCAAAACAACAATTTTTGTCCGCCGCAGACGCGGGTAACAGCCAAAGGAAATGCCTTTACAGCTTGCCGTTGGCGTTCCGTAAGACTGTCGAATACCTGCCTTTTGTGTGCTTCGGGCACATGCGAGCTCTCATTTAGCGACGCATGGTCAATTACAAAATCTCTGTCATGATTTCCCAACAGGCAAATTACATCGCTGCGAGCAAGCAAAATATCAAGACATTCTCTTGAGTTGGGTCCGATATCAACCACGTCTCCGAGGTGCAAAATCTCGTCGCAGTCAAGCTCATCCAGCATAGCAAGCGCAGCCTTCAAGGCTTCTAAATTACCGTGAACATCGGTGATTACTCCTATTCTTTTCATAAATCCATTATACAGAATTTTCTATTTGTTGGCAAATAAAAAACGATTTGCATTTTTAACGCACTCATAAAATCGAACGCTTGTTGAGCAACATCACAAATACAAACCGTTAATTTGTTAAATCTTAGCTAACACTATCGCTACAAGCCGCAGCTTAAAGCTGACGTGCACGGCGAACGCAATCTGTCCAGCCATTGACTAAACGTCGCCGCGTATGCTCATCCATCGAGGGGACAAAGGTTTTTTCTATGCGCTTGTTGCGTTTGATTTCATCAACGCTGTCAAAGTAGCCCACCGACAGCCCTGCAAGATAGCATGCGCCAAGTGCCGTGGTTTCGATAACCCTTGGACGCAGCACCTGTGTGGCAAGTATATCTGCCTGAAACTGCATCAAAAAATCATTTGCCGAACCGCCACCATCCACATAGAGCGACGTTATCGGACTGCCCAGATCCTTTTCCATCGCCTTTGCCACGTCGTAGACTTGGTAGGCGATGGATTCCAATACCGCGCGTACAAAATGCTCTTTTCTCGTCCCGCGAGTAAGACCGAACACCGTACCTCTGACGTTTGGATCCCAATAGGGGGCGCCCAAGCCAACAAACGCGGGAATAATGTACACTCCGTTAGTGTCCGGTACACTCATCGCGTAAGCTTCGGAATCGGCTGCTTCGCGTATCATACGCATTTCGTCACGCAGCCACTGCACGGTTGCTCCTCCCATAAAAACACTTCCTTCAAGGGCATACTGCGGACACATTGTGAAGCAAGCGGCAAGAGTTGTCACCAACCCCTTGGAGCAAACAGGTCTGTCGCCCGTATGCATTAGCATAAAACAACCCGTACCAAACGTATTTTTCATATCGCCGGCATCGACGCAAAGCTGTCCGAACAGCGCGCCCTGCTGATCTCCGACAACGCCGCAAATAGGTACGCGCGCGCCCAGCATTGTTACATCTGCAAAACCATAGCAGTGTGTACTGGGGTAAACCTCCGGCAGCATGCACTCGGGTATATCAAAAAGCTTCAGCAGATCCTCATCCCACCGCATTTCGTGTATGTTATAAAGCATTGTACGGCTGGCATTGGTACAGTCCGTTGCAAAAATTTTTCCCTTGGAAAGGTTCCACATCAAATATGTGTCCACCGTACCAAAGCAAAGTTCTCCCTTTTCGGCGCGTGCTCGTGCACCCTCAACATTGTCCAATATCCACTTGAGTTTTGTGGCGGAAAAGTACGCGTCCAACACCAAGCCTGTTTTATCGTAAATATACTGTTCCAGCCCATGACTGCGAAGCTGTTCACAGTAGCTTGCCGTACGTCTGCATTGCCACACAATGGCATTGTAGATGGGTTTACCGGTACGTCTTTCCCACACGATAGTGGTTTCGCGCTGATTTGTTATGCCCAGCGCAGCAATATCCTCGCCGGTGATACCTGCCCGTACAAATGCCTCGGCAATAACACCCAACTGACTGCTCAAAATGTCATTGGGATCATGCTCCACCCAACCGCCGTTGGGATATATTTGCGGAAATTCCTGCTGCGCACGCGAAACGATTTCTCCGTTGTTATCAAATATAACCGCCCGCGAGCTGGTAGTACCCTGATCCAATGCAAGGATGTACTTTTTTGAATTCATAACCGTTACTTGTGTTCAATCAATTTGATGGCGCGCGAATAGATATCGTCTACCGCCAAAGCGTAATCGCGTTTGAGATCGGCGAGATTGCCCACTTGAGTAAGCCTGTCGCGCACAGCCACCGCATCGCAAAGCGTGGGCTCGTTTGCCGAAAGAACCTCAGTAACAGCTCCGTACAATCCACCGTGTATGCTGTGATTTTCCACTGTCAACACACGTTTGGTTTTGCGCGCAGAATCCAAAACAGCTTGCTCGTCCAATGGTTTTACCGTATGAATACCGAGCAAATCAACGGAATAACCTTCCTTTTCCAAACGGTCAGCCGCTTGCACTGCGTCAAACAACATGGTTCCCCCGGCTATTACGGTGATGTCTTTGCCGTCACGCAGCTTGTCTGCCTTTCCGAAACGGAACTCGTAGTCCTCTCCAAACATCACATCCGTCTGCTTGCGAACAAACCGTATGTACATGGGTCCCTTGTGTTCGACAATATATGGAAGAGCTTTACGCAGCTGCACACCATCCACAATATCCAATACGGCGATATTGCAAAAAGCACGCATGATTGCCAAGTCTTCAAAGCTCATATGAGTACCGCCGTTGTAGGTTGTGTGTACACCGGGGTCGAAGCCGACAATCCGCACATTTTGCTCTGAATAACACACCGAAACGGCGATCTGATCCAAAGCCCTTCTCGTAACAAAGGGCACAAAGCTGTGGATAAAGGGAATAAATCCTCTTGTGGCAAGTCCTGCGGCAATACAAGCCATATTTGCCTCGGCAATACCCACCTCTATACATCTATCGGGAAATTCCGAATACAACGCCTTGGTGCCGCCTGCACTGGCAAGATCGGCATCCAACACAACTATTTTGTCATTTTCTCTCATCAATCGGGCAAGCTCGCCGACGTATTCTTTTCTAAGCTCCATAGCAATAACCTCATTTCAATTCTTCCAACGCTGCTGCGTATTGTTCGTCGGTGACGGTTGTGCTGTGCACACCCGCGCCCATAGTTTCATAGAAACTCACGCCCTTGCCCTTAACGGTTTCCATCACAATACATTGCGGTTTACCGTTGTGAGCGGACTTTGCTTGGACGATAGCACGATCCAACGCTTCAAGATCCTTGCCGTCCACGCGCTGCGTATCGAAGCCGAAAGCGGCAAACTTTGCCTCGATATCTTCAACGTTTATTATATTTTGGGTGGCTCCGTCGATTTGCAGCTTGTTGTTGTCCACAAAAACAATGACGTGATCCAGTCTTTTTTGTGCGGCAAACATAGCGCCTTCCCAATTTTGTCCCTCTTGCAGCTCACCGTCGCCGGTAATGACGTACACATATCTGTCTACGCCTTTGAGTTTGTCGGCAATTGCAATACCGCACGCAGCGGAAAGCCCCTGCCCAAGACTCCCTGCCGTCATATCCACACCCGGAGTTAGATTGACGTTCACGTGACTGGGGAGACGAGTTCCCAGTTTATTGAGAGTATCCAACCACTCCATAGGGAAAAAGCCCTTCAACGCCAGCGTTGCATACAGTGCGGGACCTGCATGTCCCTTGCTCAGCACAAGCTTGTCGCGATCGTCCATTTTGGGATCGGCGGGATCCACATGCATATGCTTGGAATACAACACGGCAAGCAAGTCCACAATAGACAAACTGCCGCCGACGTGCCCCGATCCTTGTGAATGCAGACATCTGAGCGTATTACGCCTTATTTCTTTGCTGAAATTTACTACATCCATGTTAGTACCACCTCTTTTTTTATTTTAATGCACATGGCTACTTGTTTAACAGCTTGCCTGTGCGGTTGTGACAAGTAAAATAAATAATCTGCGTGTGTGCCGAAAGCTTTTTTAACAGCTCTGTGGCACGCACAAAATTGTACTCATCGTAGTTGACAAACGCGTCGTCCACGATAAGAAAGGGAATTGCTCCGTCATACAGCAACTCGGAGAGGGCTATACGAAAGCAAAGCAGCGTAATTTCCCGAATACCTCGGCTGAACTCGCTCATCGGTTTTGTTACGCCCCTTTCACGAAGATTTACTACAAATTTATTGTCCACTGCAGCTTCAAGACTCATTGAGGAAATTTCTTGAAGAAGCTCCGTTGTGCGATGACAAAGACGGGGAAGATAGCTGCCGGACAGACTGTCTTTTGCTTTTTCAAGCAGCTTCAAGGTCAACTCCGCAACTTTGTAGCGGTATTCCGCCTGCGCCAGCTGAGCTTTGACATCCAATAGCTTATCCTCGATTTGCACCGTGTCCACATTGAGACGCTTCGCTTCCTCTCTGAGGGAAACCTCTTCGGAAAGCAGGTTGTTGCCCATTTGAGACAACTGTTGTTCCGCCGCAGCGCAGGCGTCGACGCTTTGCCTAAGCTGCGACAGATCCACCTGTGGTCTGATAATTTTTTTGAGTGTTTCACGCAGCTGCAAATCGCCCTGATAACGTGAGTTCAGATCCCAAAGCGCACGACGGACGCTTTCCGGGTTGGCGTCCTCAACATAAACATATCTGCTTGCAATTGAAAAATATTCGTCCAGCAGTCCGCTGCGTTCCTTTTCAAGCGATACCTGACGCGTTTGTTTTGAAACGACGAAGAAACAACTCACAACAGACAAAACAATTGCCGCCGTTCCCACAGTCGCTCCCACGGCAACGGGCACTACACCGACTACACCGAGCACAATCATCAACACGCCGATTACGGCAAATGCCGCGGCAAGTCCCGCCAGCCACCAACGCTTTCGAATGGTTTGCTCCGTACGAAAGGGCGGTACGGCGGAAATTTCCCGATACAAATTGTCGCAACGGGACAGATCCGCTTCGAACTGCGCCGGAATACGACCGAGATTTTCCTCTACCTGCTGCAATCGGGCTCGCGCCGAGATTTCCTCTTCGGACGGCACAGCCTGCGCAAGACGACGTTGCAAACGCTCGCTTTCCGAACGATTTTCACGCTGCATGCGCTGTAGTTCAGCTTGTTTCGAAGCAAGCTGCTGCAAGCTGCTTTCTATTTGAGTCTTGCGGCGCTTCGCCTCCTTTATTTCCTGTAGGCTGTGTTCCAAATCGCTTTGCTGCTTTTGAAGATCTGCTATGCGGCCGCCGACGCCTCTTTCGTAACGCAAATTTTTTTTATAGTCACGCAATCTGTTTTGTACTTTTTCAAAGTCTTCCGCACCGTTTTCCACCAAATTTGCAAGGCGTTTTTCAAAATTGTCGTTGGAGCTCAATTCCACAGCTTCCTGTGGAAAATAAGCAGATCGGTCGTAGCTTTCGGCAGTCAATCCGAGCAGCGTTTCGCCCGGAACCTGCCACGCCATTTCCTTGCCCGTTTTTTCGTTAGTAACACGGCATTTCTCAGCGCGTGCTGTTGCGCCGAAAAAACGCTCTATTCGATAAATCTCGCCGTCGTGAGCTACCGTCATGCTGCCGCCGAAGCGTTCGGAGCTGCCCCATGGTTGAAAATGCGACGCGTCGGTTGCTCCACCAGAATGGCGATAGGTAAACCCGTATAGCATGGCGCGTATAAAGCTTGCCACAGTAGTTTTGCCGAATCCGTTGACGTTTTGCAGTACATTCAGTCCGTTTTGAAAATTGATCTGAACGTCTTTAAGCTTGCCGAACGCCACCACATTGAGGGAAATTATTCTCATTGCAGCACCTCTCCGTTGAGCGCGTCAAGTCCCATCTTGAGCACATCCTTTCTGAGCTGCTCATCCGTTATCTGCATTGCCTGTTTAACAAATTCGCCGCGAAGGGACACTTCTTCGGCAATCGTATGTATATTTAGTTGAGCGGACGTTTCATCCTTGACTCTCAACGCAAAATATTTGCCCTCAAGCACACGAGCCGCAACCATAGATAAATGCAGACCTGCGCTCAACTCACCGTACAATACGGCATTGAGATAATTTCGTTTGGACACATCGGCTACGGCGTCGCTTATTGCGCGCTCCAGAGCCAAGTCGCTTTGCACTCCGGTCACGTTTATACGTTTTGTAACTACCGTGCGAATAGACTGATTGAGAAATTTGATCTTGTCCGTTTCGGTATCTATCTCCACAAAGCCCGTTTGCACACACTCATCAAAACCGCGCGGTTCCAGTACTCCGCTGTAACAAGCACGTACCCTGCCAAAACGCTGCTCGGAAAAAGTATGTCTGTGCCCCAAAGCTATATACTTAGCGCCGCAGGCGGCAAGAACGTTTTTATCTATCAAACCGTATGTCGGGTCATCCACGTCACCATGCAGAACCAGGATATTGTATCGCGAAGTATCCAGCTTCAGCCGCTGCCAGTATTCGGCGTCGTTTCTGCCCAATTCGCGCCCACATATAGTGACATTGCCGAGATTATAAAAAGTCCAATCCTCGCCGAAAAAATTTATTTGCGCAGCCAATTTGTGCAGCAGCACGTAGGGCGCGGCACCGCCGTGATTGCCGCGCATCACAAACCAGCTTGCCTTGCTGCGGCCGACGATATCCGCCACACTCCTTACCGTTTGCTCCGAGGTATTGTTTTCATCAAAAAGATCCCCCGCCACAATAATAGCGTTCACACCGTTGTTGTTTGCATACTCAGACATTTCGTTGAGAGCAACAAGAAGCTCGTGACGCCGTTCATTGGGGTTTGTCACGCCGGACAAGGGGGAATCCAAATGAATATCTGCGGTGTGAATCAATTTCATAAATTATATTTTATCATATTGTGCCAAAACTTTCAATAGCAATTGTGCACGGGACAACAAAAAAACCGCCACGGCGGAAAAGAAATTTCCTTGGCGGTTTTTACTACAAGTATTAGATATTATTTTCCGATTTGCATGCAGGCATAGTCCAGCGCCAACGCATTGATATATGCCGATTGCTCTTCGCAAATTTCACAAACATCTTTTTGTTCATCTAATTGATAGAAAGAATTAAACATGACGTTTTACCTCCTGTGTCGTTTTTTTGTTTTTCGCCCTTCGGCTTAACGGAACCTGTATTTACAGACCGAGTTCGTTTTGAATCATTGCGTAACCCAAAGCAAAAATGTAATTTGCCTGTTGGTCATCAAAGTCACGAGCGATTTCATCATTGTACAAATTTTGTTCAAAAAACATTTTCGTAACCTCCTTACGTTTCTTTTTACGCTAACATTATATCCATTTGGTGAAACAATATCTTGCAATTTCTTGCGAGAAACTAACACAATACTGTTTTCTTTGCTTACTTTGTTTGCAAAAAACAAGATTTTGTGTATAATGTAGACGAGGAAACAATATGACATACCAGGATTTTCATGAGGTAAACAGCGCAAACATCAAGCAGTACAAAGAAAAGACCGTGCACGGCACAGCGCTGCTCCCATTTGCACGCTATCACACAAGTATATCCGAAATGCTGCCGTTTTACCCTATACATTGGCATGAGGAAATGGAAATAATCAAGGTACAAAGCGGCAAAGGAATTTTTTATGTAGACGGCAATCGCTACGAGGCTAATATGGGTGATATCTTTATACTACGCCCGTTTGTGATGCATTCAATCAACAGACTTGACGACAACGATATGGAGATAGATGCGATCGTGTTCAATCTGCGGCTGTTGGAAACGGGGGAAGCCGATCTATGCACTCTCAAGTACTTTGCGCCGCTTTTGAACGAAAAGCACTCTGTGCCCGTCGTTGTACGCACAGAGGACAGTTGGTATCACCCGTTCGATCAAAGCATGACATCAATACTGATGTGCGATCCATCGCAGGAAGGCGCAGAGCTGGACATTAAAGCCAACTTGTACTGGATGTTTTATCACATCTACAACAACAGATTGTTAAATGTGGCACAAAATACCGTGGAAGATAAGCAACAGTACACGGTGCGCAAGGCGCTTCAATATATACGCAGCGAGTATATGAACGAAATAACGATAGAAAAGATTGCAAACCACTGCGGTTACAGCGAGTTTTACATGATGAAGCTGTTCAAACAGTACACCGGCGAAAGCTGCGTGGACTACATCAATAACTATCGTCTAACCGTTGCGGGACGGCAATTGCGTGACACAGATGACGAGATCGCAAGCATTGCCTACGCCGTAGGCTTCAACAATGTCAGCTACTTCAACCGCCAATTCAAACGAGAATACGGTATGACACCGCGCGAATTTCGCAAACAGCTCATCTAAAAGATAAAATACCCCCCCCCCTGAAAACACATCGAAACAATTTTGTTTCATATCAATTTCTTAAAAATATTATCCTGAAATAGATTGTTTTATAAATAAACTACATGCCGACAGGGCTAAAACGACAGTATTCAATAACACAAAAAATAGGCGGCTTGGAATATTTTCCAAACCGCTTACTAATATAAACCCTGTTTTTCAATACCGCCCACACAAAGAATAACAAAATTTACTTTTTTTTCGTCCCGGCAGCGCATTTCGCCTTATGTTCTGCAATAACCTTACGATACTCTTTCGTATAAAGCTCCGCCGATTGTTTCCAGGAGAAATACAACTCCTTGCGCGCGTTTTGAGCAATTTCTTGCATTTCCCGCGGATGCTCGATAGCCCATATTATTTTATCCGCAAAGTCCTCTACCGTATTTTCGGACAGGATCGCATTGTGCATATCCGTTGTGCCGAACGCCGTGTTGGATTTTCTCAAAAACAATCCCGGCGTATTGAACGCTGCCGCCTCCACCTTGACCAAGGCGAAGTTGTCGAGAATGGATGGAAAGAGCAGCAGCTCCGATCGGCAATATACCATTGAAAGCTCTTCTTCCGACAGATATCCCGTCACAGTGACGCAATCTTCCAATTTGAGCCTTTTTACCTTTCGCTTTATCGCATTCAAATAATTTCCGGTGCCGCCCACAATAAAACGAAAATGATATCCGCGATCACGAACCTTTTTCAGCGCGTCCAGCGTAAATTGAACGCGTTTGCTGCGAACGGTTCTTCCGACGAAACAAAATACATGCTCCTCCGGCTTCAGATCGAAACGGGCATCGGCTTTTTCACGCAAAATCAGATAGTCGTCGGGCGGAATAAAGGATGTGCCGAACGGAACAATGACGCAATCGCCCTTATAGCCGAAGCTGCGAAGCTGCGCCTCGGTAGCTTCCGTTCCCGCGAACACCTTATCCATTCGACCGTATCGCTTGCCCAGCGTGCGAATATAGGGCTCGTAAAAGCATTTCAACAAAAGTATACGCTTGAAAACGTAGCGATAGTTTGTGTGAAAAGTGGCGACTATGGGAATGTTGCGTTTTTTAGCTATCTTGGTGAGCAGCTTACATATACCGAAAGGCGAATGAATATGAATGAGGTCGATATCCATATGCATCAATTCGTTCACAAACGCCTTGTCGTGAGAAGGAAAACCGAAATCCACCTTCGTAAATGGCACACGGAAAGAACGATACCTGCGAATAGGATAAGGATAGTCGTCAACGTGATTTTTTGCTTTGGGACCGACCGCAATAGCACTTACTTCCGACGGATAAGAAAGCATAAGCTTGTGCATGCAGTTTACAACGCCGTCCATCATCGGCAGATAAATGTCCATTGCGGCTAATATACGAATTTTTCTGTTGTCCTCTGCTTCGGCTTCGAAGAGAGCAACGGCATCACTCATGATACAACTCGCTTTCGAGTGCCAGACAAATAAGATGATACAGACACTCGTGATATTCCTGCACTCGGTAAGTTTCGTTTACCGGAGCATTGAGAAGAATGTCGCAATATTCCGCCAAGCGGCCGCCGTTCTCTCCGGTAAAGCCTATCACCTTTAGCCCGAGTATGCGCGCAACTTTAGCGGCAAGCAATACGTTTTTCGAATTACCCGAGGTGGAAATGGCTATCAGCACATCTCCACGCTCTCCCAACACGTTGACAAGCTGGGCAAAAGCATATTTTCCGTCGCAGTCGTTTGCAAACGCCGTGTGAAAGGCGGAAAATGAGGTCAGCGGGACGCATTTGACGCCGCGCTGTAAATTGGCGGCAATATCCTTTCCTTCACTACCGTATTCGCCTTCGAGCTGCGCGCTAAGAGACGGTTCTATTCTGCGCGGAAGGATAAAGGATTTGAGCAGCTCACCAGCAATATGCTCGCAGTCGGCATTGCTTCCTCCGTTGCCGCACAGCAGCAACTTTTTGTCTGCAAGCGCCATTTCCTTGAGCATACGCACGCAGTCCTCAACGGTATGGCTCATAGATACAAGCTCTGGATGAGAGGCAAAAAATTTCTCATATATTTGTTGCGAATTGTTCATTATATCACCTATCTAAAATATATTTAACCGCTTCGTACAGATCCGCACAGACAACCTCCGCATCATCGTGACCGTCATGAAAGGACTCGCCGCAAGTGACGCGTATTGTATGACAACCCGCAGCCCGTCCGGCAGCGACATCCCGCCATGAATCTCCGACGCAATAGGAGCTTGTAAGATCAATGGACAGCTCTTCCGCCGCCTTATAAAACAAGCCGGGCTTGGGCTTACGACAGTCACAGTCGATTTTGAGCTCCGGAATTTCCCCAACGAACCCTTTGGCGGGATGATGAGGACACAAATAGGTTGCGTCAACGTATGCGCCGTTGTTGCCGAGCAGCGTTTCGAGACGGCGCTGTATCGCCACCATACCGCTTGGCGTGACGTCGCCGCGAGCAAGCACCGGTTGATTTGTCACTATCACCGCGAGATACCCGCTGCGATTTATCATGGATATTGCTTCCGCCGCACGAGGAAGCAGCTTCAATTGATCGGGAGTTTTAACAAAATCCTCATATACATTTATCGTTCCGTCGCGATCGAGAAATATACACCGTTGCTTACGCTTCGAATTTCGTGCCGCTACTGTGCCGTTTACAATATCCTTACTCACCGATTCGAGACGGTCAACAGTACCTACATCCTTGACATATTCGGTGGTGATGTAGGCAAAAACATCATTGCTGCTTTCTATTCGACGGCGAACCAGATCCCTCTCCATGTCGAGGCATATCGGCGCGTCGATCTCGCCTAATACACTCGGCGAAACCACAAAGAAAGCGGCATTTACCAAATTAAAATAATCGCCGCGAGGCTCGTTTTTACCAAGCAAAGCCGTCACTCGGCAAGAAGCGTCCACAACCAACAGATCGCTGTCGTAAGGATGGGAATTGGGGTGAGCAAGCAGCGTAAGCGCGGCGCCCTTTTTCTTGTGGTAGGAAACCAGCTTCCATATATCCACATCAAATACCGTGTCGCCGAATACAAGCAAAAAATCGTCCGAAATTTTTCCCTTCAGATAATACAGCGCGCCTGCCGATCCGAGAGGCTCATTTTCAATAATATAGATAATTTCTACGCCAAAGCCACTCCCGTCGCCGAAATATTCGCAAATCTTTTCCTTTAAATGCCCTACAACTATATAGAATTGCGATATTCCGCAGCCTTTAAGGGTCAGGATCTGCCGTTCGAGAATGGGTACACCTGCCACCCTTACCATAGGCTTGGGGATTTCGTTCCCTGTTACTGAGGAAAGGCGGGTACCTTTGCCGCCTGCCATGATTACCGCCGTATTCATACTGTCCAGCTCTCTGCGCCCTCTTTGCAAAACTTGACGGGGAAAACATCTCCCTTCAACTGTTTGAGAGCGTTCAACAGTTTTTGTCTGTTGATAGGGTCACAGTACATCAATATAAAACCGCCTCCGCCCGCACCCGAGAGCTTGACCGCTTCGGCGCCGTTTGCCTTTGCGTATTCTATCAAGCTGTCTATCTCGCTGTTTGTAACAACGGAAGATGTACGCTTCTTTTGTTCCCACCCCTCGTTGAGGATGGCGCCGACCTGTTTTACGTCGCCCCTGAGGACGGCATCCTTCATTTTCACTGCCGCTTGCTTGATACTGTTCATAGCATCGACGGTTTGTACTTGATTGTTGGCGGCGTTGGCAATTTGCTGCGAAATGACCTTGGAAGAATCGTGACTTTTACCGCTGAAGAACAGCAAAAGAGAACACTCCAACTCATAGATGATATGCTTGTCCACCCTGAGTCCATTGACTATAACGCTGCCGTCGGTGTTAAACTCCATGAAATTGAAGCCTCCGAATACGGCAGCATACTGATCCTGCTTGCCGCCCTTGAGATTAAGGTCCTCGCGCTCGATTTCGTAGGCAAGACGCGCAAGACTGTATTCGGATAATTTGAGATTAAGCCAACGATTGTAGGCTTCGAGTATCGCCACCACCATGGTTGAAGAAGTGCCGAGTCCTGAGCCCGGAGGCGCATCGGAGCTTGTACTCATAAATAACGAGAGCGGTTTTCCACCGTTAAACTGCTTTACAATTCGGTTGTATACACCCTTGTGTAGTATGAGAGGTTCGCTCGGTTCGATATATGGAACGGAATCAATTTCTACACTCTCACCTCTGTCCGGCGCAACAAAGCGTATCTTTCCGTCATTTGTGGGAATTATGGTACAGTAAGAGTACATTCCCACTGTTGCGTTAAATACGCAGCCGCCGTACTTGCTGCTGTAGCTTGTCAAATCCGTGCCGCCACCTGCGAAACCGATTCTGAGCGGAGCTCTGGAGCGAATCTGCATAACTAACCTCCGATATTTAAAAATTTTATGTCTGATTATTTATATCAAATCGGACTTGACAAAAGACCGTTTGTCAATTTGCAGTACCGAATAATCGACAAAGAATAGGCTGCCAGGCTGTAGAGATGGGCTGTGTGCATTGTATCCGCAAATTGTCCAATATAGTATAAAGCTCGTACAACCTCTGTTTACATTCAGAACACAGCACATACAAAGCCTTGCTTTGACAGCGAAGCTGTCTCGAACCGCATCTGCCGATGACATTTTATCGCCGTTGGAGCCGTTTTTCGCTATCGGCAGCAAAACGTCTCCGAGAATTTGATTGCACTATTCGGTGCGAAGCGCGACAACGGGATCCTTTTTAGCTGCCGAACGAGAGGGGATCAATCCCGAGAATAACGTCAAAACCACGCTGATCGCCACAAGTATCAACGCCGCAAGCGGGGGAAGAACCGCGTTTAGTCCTGCAATACCGGTCAACATATGCAAAATAATATTTATAGGAATGCACAACAGATATGTGGCAACAATGCCCACCAATCCGGCGGCAAAGCCTATAATAATGGTTTCGGCATTGAACATACTGCTGACATCTCGTTTTGATGCGCCGATAGCTCGCAAAATTCCTATTTCCTTTGTGCGTTCCTGCACAGAAATGAGGGTAATCACGCCAATCATTATAGACGAAACGATCAAAGAGATAGCGACAAACGCAATAAGCACGTAGGTTACGGCATTGACGATAGTCGTCACGGCGGTCATCACCAATGCGACCAAATCGGTATAGGTTATTTGCTGATCCTTGTCGGCGATCTCTTGGTTGTAGCGTTCGATTTCGGCGGCTATAATATCCTTTGCCTCGAAGCTGGAAGCATATATGTTTATCGCAACGGGCTTGTCGAGATCCACGCTGCCCAACAATTCCAGATTGCCCTCGTAAGTCGCCTCGCTGAATTCCAGTATTTCATCATAGTACACCGCAAATTGTTCTTCCGTAGCCTTTTCGAAATACGCCGAAACGCGCTCTTCGAATTCTTCGTCCGACAATTGGGTGAACTCTGCCCAACGCTGTGCGACATATTGTTCTTTTTGCATTTCCACCATGCTCGGACGCACCATTTCTTTTATCTGATCATCCGTCATAGCTTCAAGATAGCCCGTGATAGTTTCTGCCGGTACGCCGAACTGCTGCGCCATCATATTGGCGATCATCGTTTTTAGCATACCGCTTGCGGCAAAGGCTTCAAGCTGAGCGTCCGCCGTTTGTTCGATGGTTTGCATATTGTCCAAAGCAACCATTTGTGCAAAATCATGTTTTTTGCTTGCAGCCGTTACCGTGCCGCCGACGGGCAAATGCTCAAAATGCTCGACAAACTCACGCTTTTTGTCTGCATTGGAAAGCGTCTTTGCGCCGGAAGCGAAGGGTAAACCGGTAAAAATATCCACCTTGTCGTCCGCCTTTTGCGCTTGGACAGCCTCGGATTTTTCGGCTTCCTTCACAACATACTCCGTGAGAGCCTTGGTGTAGCCTATCGTTCCGCTCAGCATGTGCGCCGTCGCGTCGGGATTGGGACGTATTATTCCGCAAATTTTTATTTTGAGACCGTTGTTGTACAACATGCCGAGCGTGCCCTCCACCTCGCGCATATCCGTCCACACATCTCCCACCTTGCTGTAGCAGGAGGAGTCGAGAATAACAGTGGCTTCGGTCTTGCAAATATCCTCATAGCTCCAATTGTTGTAGGTGCCCGGATCCTGCACCTTGGTGTTGTCACGGATGGCGTCCGCTACTGCGTCGACATAGTCCTGACCGATCAAACCCAGGGCATAGAGAGCCACATCGCTGATTTCGTTGTTGCTGTTGGCAATAAGCACAACTTCGTTGTACGCTTCGGGCCATTTTCCATCTATCAAATCATACTGATCCTTTATCAGATCGTTGACGAGACTTCCGTCGTTGCCGGACAGCATTTCCTGCCATATATCCATGCTGAAATTGCTCAGCCCCATATAGTACTGCCCGGTAGACGCTTCAACGTTTTCCAGATAGATACTCAGCAATTCCCGCATGAGGTTGCCCACATTGCATTCTATAATCTCACCGTCGACGTTCTTGGTGTAGACATTTAGATTGAGATTGTAGCTGTAAGAAAGTCCCGCAATGGCGTCGTGAAGAGGACTTTCCTCCTTCGCGACCTCATCCACTATAAATTTTTTGAAGGATCGAAGATCGTTGGACTTCTGCGCGGAGCCGGAAACCATATTTACAAGATCGTATATCATAGAACGCTTGTATATTTGATCTCTGTCATGCGTCGGCTTGTCCTGCTGCGTATCCATCATGTTTTGCATCATGGCAGTCAGATCCATAGCGGTAGCCTCGATAGTCAACGGGTAACCGGAAAGGGTCTGCTCCTCCACTAAATTTATGTAGTTGGTCATGCCCTGCGAAACGGAAAGTATCAACGCAATACCGATGATACCTATGCTCCCTGCAAAGGAGGTCAGAACCGTTCTGCCCTTTTTTGTAAACAAATTGTTGAGCGATAGCTTAAACGCCGTCCAAAAGGACATTGAGGAGCGTTTTTTTCTACCTCGTGTGCCTTTTTTGCGCTTTTTGTGCTGCACTGCGAGAGAAACGGATTCCGCTGTCTCGGCTTCGGGCTGCGTTTGCTCCGATGTGACGCAGGCGGACGGCTCGGGAACCTCGCGCAGGCGCATTTCAAGCTCGCGCTCTTGCTGCAATTCACTCTCCGTAACGGGCTTGCTGTCGTCTACGATTTCTCCGTCCAGTATCCTTATTATTCGCGAGGAGTACTTTTGCGCAAGCTCGGGATTGTGCGTCACCATAATCACAAGTCGATCTTGGGACATTTTCTTGAGCAATTCCATAATTTGGATACCGGTTTCCGTATCCAATGCGCCGGTGGGCTCGTCCGCAAGAATAATTCCCGGTTCATTGACCAATGCGCGGGCAATTGCCACGCGCTGCATCTGTCCGCCGGAAAGCTGATTGGGACGTTTGTGTATATGCTCGCCCAACCCCACTTTGCGAAGCGCCTCCTCCGCGCGTGGTTTACGCTCCGACTTGGGAACACCGGCAAGCGTCAACGCCAATTCAACGTTCTTAAGCACCGTCTGATGCGGAATCAAGTTGTAGGTTTGAAAAACAAAGCCTATCGTGTGGTTGCGGTAAGTATCCCAATCGCGATCTTTGTAATCCTTGGTGGATACTCCATCAATGATAAGATCTCCCGTCGTGTACTTGTCCAAGCCTCCGATGATATTGAGCAGTGTTGTTTTGCCGCAGCCGCTCGGTCCCAAAATAGACACGAATTCCTTACTGCGAAATTGCAAATCAACTCCCTTCAAGGCATGTACAACGGTGTTTGCCACGGGATAGTCTTTGACAATTTGCTTTAATTCAAGCATCGCTTTTCCTCTTTATCAAAATTTAGTTCCAAATTGAACCAATTTCATCATAACATATCACCTATGGTGTGTCAAATGATTTGAACATCTAATCGTCTACTGTCTCGGCAGATTTTTCGTCGTCTTGCCTATGTTTTTGCGCTGTAGGAGTGTCCGGAAGATACTTGATAAGTATGCCGCCGCGTTGCAGTGCAAACAAAATCAGAGGAATCAATACCAATTGCAGAATGATTCCCGCCCATGTAGACGTAAAATTGCCGAGAATCTTTGTTCCCAAAGCGACAAAATAGTTGTTGACGTTGTCTATCATGAAGAAGGCGCCGACAAATGCATTTAACAGGCGCCCCGCAATCATAGCGATCACCAGTGCCAAAACGGATGCAAAACGGTTCGTCTTGGTATTTTTGAGAAAAACCCAACGCATGAGACCCGCAATAAATCCGTACATTGCCAACTCAAATATCATTGGGATAAGCTGCGCAGGAAAGGGCGGCCGTGCCCCACCGGTAGACAAAAAGGAAACAAGCGGAGTTACTACGCCGCAAATTAGCCCGAGATAAGGTCCGCACAGAATACCGCACAACAACACGGGAAAATGCATCGGACTGAACAGCGACGATAAAGCTACGTCTCCGAAAGCGTGAAACACGCTCGCCATAATCACCGCGATGGCAGCAAGCAAGGCAGTTGTAACCACATTAAGCGTTGTAAATTTTGTTTTCATATCTTATGCTCCGAAAAATTTATCTGTTTGTGCTTTGATTGCCTCATAACGCGTACGATTGCCGGATTCGTCTCCCTTGACGGTGATATAGCACTTGATAAGAGGCTCCGTACCGCTGGGACGTACTATCAACTGACTGCCGTCGACGCTGCGCAGTCTCAGCACGTCCGCTTTGGGCAAGTCATATTTTGTTTGACTCAAGAAGTCGCAGATGTCCGTGACGGGACTGTCGCCCAGTGTTGCGAAGGGCTCGGCGCGCAATTTGTTGAGCAGCTTCTGCTTGACCTCGGCGCCGCTGAGACCGTCAAAACGGTAACTGACGGTCAGCTGCAGATAGTGACCGAATTTGTCATAGAGCTCTGCAAGCCTGTCGGTCAGCGTTTTACCTTGTGACTTCAGGCTTGCCGCACACTCGGCGATGAGCAGCGCCGCTATTACGCCGTCCTTATCGCGCACATAGCTGCCCTTGAGATAGCCGCAGCTTTCCTCAAAGCCGAACACATAGCGCCCAACACACCCCTGCAGTTCCAACTTGCCGATTACATTACCTATATATTTAAACCCTGTCAGTACGTCTCTCACTTCGGCGCCATACTCTGCCGCAAGCGCGTCCAGCATGGGAGTGGTAACTATTGTTTTGACCAGTACGGGTGCGGCGGGAAGCTTACCCTTCCTTTTGAGCGTCGACAATATGTAATCGGCAAGCAACACGCCTACCTCGTTGCCTGTGAGCTGACGAAAATCCTTACCGTCCCACGCGGCTGCACCGAGTCTGTCGCAGTCGGGATCGTTTGCAATAATCAGATCGGCACAGCGGGAGAATGCAAGCTGTTTGGCGAGCGTCAACGTTTCCGCCTTTTCGGGATTGGGATAGGGACAGGTAGGGAAATCTCCGTTGGGAACAGCCTGTTCGGGCACCGTTGTCAGATTCAACAGACCCGCGCGGGAAAGCGTCTCGGGAACAACGCGATAGCCGGCTCCGTTCAAAGGCGTGTAGACTACATTGAGCGCTCCGAGTGAAGCTCCCGGTCCTTCGCGCAGCACGCGGTCGATATACATTTCCTCCAACAATTTGTCGGTGTACTGCACAAGCTTGCCCTCATATTTTTTTATATCGGGCAGCGGTTTTTCAAACAGCTGAACTGCGGCGATGTAACGCGTCACCTCACCGGCGTCATCATCCAACAACTGACAGCCGCTTGAGTCGTACACCTTGTAACCATTGTACTCGGCGGGATTGTGGCTGGCGGTCACATTAACGCCCATGCTGCAGTGCAGAGTCCTCACCATAAAGGACAAAAATGGCGTCGGCATACATTCCGGCGTAAGATAAACCTTGATACCGTGTTCTGCAAGAGTAGCGCTTGCCAACTCACAAAACCGCTTGCTGTTGTTGCGCGAATCGTAGGTTATAGCACAGCTTTTGTAACCGTGCGCATCCATGTAACATGCCAAGCCTTCCGTGGCTCGATACACGGTGTATACATTCATTCGTGCGGTACCGGCGGTCATTATTCCACGCAAACCCGCAGTACCGAAGCTTAGCTCTCCGCCGAATGCCTCTTTGCGCTCCTCGTCGCTCATTGAGCGCAGCTCGGCTTGTATTTGCTCATCCGTGGCATATTTGCACCACTTGTTGTATTCGTCGATATAACTCATAATTGCCTCACTTTACAGTTAAAATATTTATTCCCTCAACGGTTACGGAAAAGAATGCCGTCAGAGCTTTTTTCATGGTGTCGACATCCTCAATACCGCAAGTTTCACAAGCGGAATGCATTGCCAGCTGCGCAATGCCGATATCGCAAACCTTCATACCCAACTCACGTGCGGTAACCAACCCAAGCGTACTGCCTCCCAAAAGTTCGCTGTTGTTGTAAAAATCCTGATAAGGCAGCTCCACTTCGTTCATCAAACGCTTAAAAATTGCCGCGCTCAAGCCGTCGGTGGCGTAGTTTACGTGGTGCTTTATGATGATGCCCCCGTTCAGACGACACCTGTACTTGGGATCGTGTTTTTCCGGATGAGCGGGATGAGCGGCATGCCCGTTATCAACGGAAAGCACCAAGCCGTTTTCGGCGGCATAGGCAAGCTCGGTACGAGTAAGCTCCAATGCCGACGCGATGCCCTCCATTACATGACGCAGAAAGCCTGGCGCTCCCTGACGTGTTCCGCTGCCTATTTCTTCGTTGTCAAGGCACGCCACAATTGCAATACCCTTCGGCTCGCTGTCCACCAGCGCATATAGTGATGTGTAGACGCTTGTAAGATTGTCCAACCGAGCCGAGCACAGAAATTCGTTGTGCACTCCGCACTCAAAAGCTTCGCCCGCAGGCACCACATACAGATCCGCATCCAATACCCGTCTGTCCGTAAGGCTGGAATACAAATCCTCTTCGCCTTGTGCAAAAAGCGGCAGCGTGTCGTTTTGCAGCTTCAGGAAGGGCTTTTCGTTGGCTTCGCGATTGAGATGTATCGCAAGACTTGGTATTACTACATTATAGTCGCTTACTGCCAAAATCTGCTCTACACCGTCAGGTGTTTCCGCAAGAAGTCGTCCCGCAACCTTCATTTGTCGATCGAAATAACTGTACAGCAGTCCACCGCCGTATTTTTCCGTGTTGAGACGCAGGAGCTGTTCGCTTTCCAAAAGCTTTTCACCCTTGATTTTGAAAGAAGGGCTGTCGGTGTGGCTGACGGCGACATTGAAAACATTGGACTGTCCCAAACAAAATGCCACCACACTGCTGCCATTGCATGTGACATAATAACTGCCGCCACGCTCCAATTTCCATTTTTCGCCGAGAGTTAACTGCACAAATCCTTCTTCCTTGAGAATTTCGCATGCGTTCGCCGTTGTGTGATAGGCAGTATAACTGCTGTCCAAAAATTGTTTCAATAACATCATCGCATCTCCTTTTGTATGATTATTTTAATTGCTGTACTATGCTGACGATATGTTTTGCATAAGCTTGTGCAACATTTAAGCCTGTCGCTCTTTCCATCATCTCGAACATTGCATTGCTGTTTACCTCGCACACCTTGGGCGTATCAGAGAGAAGGATGTCTACGCCGCAGTAATCCAACCCGATAATCCGAGCCGTTTTTTCGCACAGCGCAACGATATCCGCCGGCACATCCGCACGCTCGCATCTGCCCCCAAGCGCCGCATTTGAACGAAAATCCCCATCGCTTGTGCGAAGCATACCGCATACGAACTTGCCGCCTATTACGATAACGCGCATATCCCGTCCGCTGCTTTGTTTTTCAAAATGCTGCAACAGATACCGTTTCATTTTTATTTCTTCCAGCTTAGCGCCGAGCTTTTGCGCAGTGTCGCACAAATACACCTGCTCACCGAAGCTGCCGTAGCACTCCTTTACAACAATGGGCAGTCCGAGAATTTCAATTGCATGTTCGATATAGCGGCTATCAAGCTTTGCATCCTGGTTGTAGCAAAGCGGACCTGCAACCGTCGTTGGCATTGGTATGCCGTTGTTGGCGAGGACGGTGTGCGTAAGCATCTTGTCGTCGCATATTTCTATGGCGGCGGCACTGTTGAATACGCGTATTCCCGCCCGTTCTATCAAGCTTGCGGCAATACGTTCCTTGTCAAAATAAAGAACGAAGTCGCTGTTAAGCCTACACCTGACGCGCCCATCCTCCACATAAGCGACAAAACCGTCGTTTGCCGTCGTTTCCACCTCAACGCCCAATGCAGAAAATTCCTCGGTCATGCGAGCGACCTTTCGCGTTTGCACGGGATGACTGTCATAGGGGTTTACCAAAATCGTTCCTTTCATAACATATAAGTATACAATAAATATAAAAAGCAGTCAAGATATACGCTGCTATGTCAATAATCAAAAATATAAAATGACGTTTCGAAAATCCACTTCGAAACGCCTTTTATCAGCATCAGCTTTCCGTAACGGTGACGGTAAGCTTGACGGGAAATTCACTCATGGGTCTTTCGGCAAGCGAAACGCTCGTTCCCTCCTGCCGACGATACATTTCATGAAACTTTAATAGGTCGAAATTATATTCAATTTGTTTGGCAAGATATTTTTCCGCAATTGCCTTTGCCTGTTTTGTCACGTCGTCCAATAGCTTTTGTGGGATTTCCTTATCATTTTTGGAAGTTAGTGCGCCGCTGACCTCTTCACTGTCCGTCCTGCCGTACCGCACGGTGATATTTATTTCCGCTTCTATGCCATCCTTGCCCGCTTTGAGCTTGACATCCTTGTTTGTAACCTGCACGGTGCGCGTAACGGTATCCTCGAAGGACACGAATGTTTCGCCATAGGTATCGGGTAAAAACAAAGACATGCCCTTGACGTCCTGTTCCGAAAGACTTGTGATATATTTGTTTGCACGAAATACGCACATTTCACGATAAGTAATGTAACCCAACTCTTTTTCGGGAAGACTACTGTCGGTGTTGTCGGAGGCGACAAAAGCCACCCTGTTGAGAAAACCCGTGCAATTTAGTTCATTTTGACTGCGGGCATATTGCAAAAGGCTGTTGTTTGTGACTGAAAGTTTTTCCGCCTGATCAAGCAGCGCAGTGGCAATGGCAAGAGACATGCTTTGCGTCAGTGCGTTGCCCTTGTTGAACAAATCCTTTGCGCTCCCCTCGCAGCAGCAAATTACGGCGCTTTCCTTAAAACTGTGGTGATTGATAAAGTATTCCGTCAGATCGGAAAAATCTACATTTTCCACATATTTCTGTCCCAAAACCAGAACCACGCACTGCCCCAACGACGCCTCCTTACCGGTAACCTCCGCTACGTTTTGCAGCGCAACATTGACTGTTTCACCCTTTACCGAAACGGTTTTGCTGAAGGTGCCGACTTGTTCGGTACCGTTTCCGGGCGCAACGACTTCCGCTGTCATTAGGACTCCGCCGTTTTCCTCTGCATCTATGCCTATACCGAGAATAATTGCTCTGTCCAGCACATCGCTGCCCTTAAAGCTTCCTGCAACAAGAGCTACCGCGGCGATCACCAACAGCACAACCCCTATACGCTTGAGATTACTCATTGTTCACCTCCGTTTTACGTTTTGCGGCTTTAGTACACAAAGGCATGAGCAGCGGCAATACATACTGTACCAAAGTAAAGGGTATCACGCCCCATTTTATTACCGTACCCAACAGCTGTTCGGTGGACACAAAGAGCGGAAGGGACAACGTCAAAAGAATAATTCCCGCCGCGATCCAGTTAAATTTGACGAAGTTGGAGCCGACAAATTTTTCGATACATTTGTAGGCACAAAAAATAAAGACCATGACCTTTATAAAAACCGAAATGAGCCATATGGATAATGTTAACCAATCCCACCGTCCGTTTGTAGTACTTGCGGCGGAAAATACCCCTATTTTGCTCATTGCCATATCGAAATCAGGCGCAAGATAGCCGAACAACGCCACAAACACAGCATTCAGCAAAATGCACAAAAACGCTCCTACCGCAAAAGATATCAGAATGGGAGTAAAAACCGTCTTTTTTACCTTGATTCCATCCAAAACGAAATAGATGAAAATATAATCGCTGAACCAAAAGCTGCGGGTGTAGGAGGTGAGCAATATCTTATCCCAGCCTGCCTCGCCCAACGGCTTCAGTGCACCGAACTCAACCTCCAACAACGGGGACACAAACAGCGCAACCACTGCAAGCAGGATAAGTCCGAACAGCAGCTGTCCCATGCGCGCAATGGCGTTGAATCCCTTGGCAACGGCAAAAAAAGACAACGCCGCAATGGGCAGCACGTACACGATCCAATTTGTGGATACATCAAAGGTTACGGAGAACATTTTGTAGCAAGAGCTTAACAAAACGTTTATGCGCAGGATGAATATTACAAAAAATATTATCAGCAAAAGCTTTGTCACGGGCTTAGACACGCTTTTCTCCAATATGGCGGACAAATCCAAATGAGAATCGGAATTCATTTTTACAGCCCACAGCAAAAAGCACAAACAAATGCCATCCCACACAAAGCTGAAGGCAACGGAGAGCCAGCTGTCATGCCCCACGTCCCCCGCCAGCAGCGAGGGCAGCGTTAAAAACTTACCGCCCATTACCAAGAGCAGATACAGCAATGCCAATTGCCCCACTTGTACACGGTTTTTGTCCATCAGCCCCTCCTGTCGCTGTTTTCGTTGGGAATAGATCTCGGACGCTTTTTCATGTTCGGCACAGGTATCTGCGCTACCGCGTCCTGTCTGTCCTCTGGAATATCCGGCGCAAACGGTGCCAAAAACGGCGTTTTGTAATCCTGCATGGAGGCAAGATACACGAGTATCGTCATTGTAGAGATGATCACGCCGAGCAGCCCCATCACACCCCCGATAAAGGTAACGAGAAGGCGCAAAAGAGAAAGAATCAAAGTGTTGTCGGGCATGGTAAACAATCCGATGCCTGAAAGTGCGCCTATCATCACCGCCGGAGCGCCAAGCAGCCCCGCCTGCACCGCAGCGTCTCCCAACACGATAGCACCCACCAGCGACAAGGAAATACCTACCGCGCTGGGCATGCGTAAGTTGGCTTCACGCAATATATCGAAAACAATGAGAACAAGCAGCATTTCCGTCAGCGGACTGAAGGGTATGGCCTCGCTGGCATTGAGCACCGTGATCAAAAACCGCAGCGGAATTATCTGATAATTGTACACCTGCAAACAAACGTACAGCGCAGGCAGCAAGACGGACGCTATCACACTGATAAATCGCAGACTGCGGGAAAGCGTTGTCATTGCGGAATTTTCGTAGTAGTCGCCGGGCGACTGCATATCCTCCACAAACAGGTAGGGGACGGTCAACACCATGGGACTTCCGTCCACAATCACTGCCAGACGCCCTTCCAGCATTTTTCCGACGGCAATATCCGGTTTTTCGGTGGAGCCTATCCGACGGAACAAAAAGGTTTTGGATACATCAAGATAACGGGCTAGATAGCTGCTGTCCAATACACCGTCCGTTTTGACAGACTGCAGGCGCTGCACAATGTCGTCCACTATACGCTGCTCCGCAATACCCTCGATATAGCAGACGGCAACCGCCGTATTGGTGTACTTGCCGACAGCAAGATTGATTATTTTGAGATTAGGCGTTTTAAGTCTTTTACGCAGCAGCGTAATATTTACCTTTATATCCTCTACAAAGCCTTCACGCGGGCCGCGCATAACCATAGAAGTAGGCGGTTCGGCAATAGAACGTCCTATCACCGTGCGAGTATCTACGGAAATGCAGTTGTCATTTTGATCGAAGATCAGTGTGTAGCCGTTGGTAAAATCCTCCACGGCGGCAAACAGGTTGGGCGGTTTCCGCACGCCGGTGCCTGCGGCAAGCTTTTTTTCCACCTCGACAATACTGTCTGCTCTGCCAATGTAGGCTATGGGCTGCAATACAAACGCCGAAACCTTTGCGTCGTCGCACATCGTATCCAAACACACCGCTTTGAGCACGATTCCGCAATCAAGCTCCCTCAAACGAAAGTCGTCCTGCCCATTCCATAACTTGTGAAATTGGTCAAAAGATATTTTCATACCTTGATTTTTGCGCAATCGAATGTTAAATATACTTCCGCATTGATTTTCGCAGCGATACAAACCGACTAAAATAAAAAACAACAAAACAAAAACGCGACGAAACAAGTTCGTCGCGCTTTTTACCGAAAACTATTATTTCTTTTCTTTAAGTAATTCAACAATTTCGCTTAGCAGCTGCTGTTCGGATTTGGGTGCGTTCTTAGCGGCCTCTTCGGCAGCAACCCTTTCAGCCTCTTCTTGTTCTGCTTTCTTTTGAGCGGCTATTTCAAGAATCTCCGCGGAAGTTTTACCCTCTCTGCGGAAAGCTTTGACGTCCTCTTTGGTGAGAGGAGAATATTTGCCCTTTTTCTTGTCTGCGTTTTCACGCACGGAGTTTATCAGCTTGACAATGCAGAACAGAACTAACGCAATCAAAATGAAGTTGATTATCGCCGTGATAAATGCACCCCAATCTATGTAAATAGACTTTGTGAGGTCTATCAGCGGTTCGTTTGTCAATGCGTCCTTGATAATTTGACCGTCCTCGCCCACCTGATAGGTTGTCTGCAAGAAGGTATAGATATTTTCAAATCCCTTTCCGCCTGTGACTGCAAACAAAATCCAGTTGATGATGGGCATGAAAATATTGTTGGTAAGAGCGGTTACAATAGCGGTGAACGCGCCGCCGATGATAACGCCGACAGCCATGTCCACGACATTGCCGCGGGTTATAAATTTTTTAAATTCACCGAAAAATTTCTTCATAGCTTCTCCTTTCTGTAAAATTTTTTACTTACTAAGTATATCACCTGCCCAACACAATTGCAAGCGCTTTGCGTAAAATAAACGCGCCACAAACAGTAAGATCAAAGAGATTTTGCACAATCGGTTGCAAAAACCGAAGTTATACTGTATAATAGTAAGGCAAACGAGGTGTAGCGCAGTTGGTGCGACGCGTTAAGCAAACAGCACGGTGTGCTGTTTGTAGCCAAAGCCACGAGAGCTATGCTCGATGTGTGGGAGCTGTGGGATCCACGCCGAGACGAAATCTCGGTGGGGAGAGGAGCAGCCGATTGACAGTCGATCCAATCGTATTTTTACGATTGGTACTGTCGAAAGAGCGCTGCGACGATGGCGCTATCAACTGCTATTGAGCAGTTAATATTTCAAAGCAAAACTAAATATCTATCGAGGTGTAGCGCAGTTGGTAGCGCGCTTGGTTCGGGACCAAGAGGCCGCTGGTTCGAGTCCAGTCACTTCGACCACTCCGGACTCAACCGAACCCGTAAGGGAAAAGTTGAGTCCAGATTTGTATATACCATAAAATCGTCTATATAAAAATGGGGTGGGTGATTATTCGGCAAGTTAGATTTGACAAGGAGAAATTTACCGATGAAAATAAGATGCGTTTGGGAACATAACGGCGACGACAGTATTTTGTTTGCGGACAACTTTGTCGGCGCATTTACAAGGGGAAATTCCCGCGAGATGGCGCTTCGAAAAATGCCTACCGAAATCAAATCATATCTCAAATGGACGGGCGAGTCCTTGCCGAACTCCTTTGAAACTGCAATAATACAGGAAAAGCAGTCTGAGTTAACGATTTCCGACGCCGATTCGGATGTCATCTTTGACACGGAGAAAGAAAAATTAAGTCTATCCGAGTATACAAAAATGAAAGCACTTGCTCTGAAATCGGCACTTGATTTTTGGACATTATATCAGGCAATACCCGACAAAAATAAAAGCTGTCTGCCTACCAGAAAAACATTTTACGGCTTGACTCCGCGAACTGCGTTTGAAATGTACGAACATACAAAAAGTGTCAATGCTTATTATTTCGGTGAAATAGGCGTTTCTGCGGATAATGAAAGCACTATATTAGAATGCAGAGAGCGCGGATTTGATACGCTCGAAAAACAACGTGATTTTTTGGAAAATAAAATCTATCTTGGAAGTTATGACGAAGAGTGGTCATTGAGAAAAGTGCTGAGACGTTTTATATGGCACGACAGAATCCATGCAAAGGCTATGTATAGAATGGCAATTAAAACTTTTGGTTACGATGTCGTACCGAATATATTTATGTTCGAAATAATGTAGTTTTGCAGTGAATTTAGTCCGCGCCGAAACGGTGCGGGCAAATTTTTGCATATTTTATTCATTTGAAGTGGCGATTGTGGTAAAATTTTTTTTCAGTTACAGCTTGCGCTTGTTCGGCGCTTGCGCGCGCAATGACTGCGGCGTTACAATGGTTATGCGAGCGAACAAAACAATCGTTGCCCTACCATTACAGCGTTGCGGCATGCTCGCAAAGGAGAATTGTATGAGCTACTACGACAAACTGAAAACTTTGCGTACAAATAAATGTCACAAGAGCAACTTGCCGAAATACTGTGCGTAACGCGACAAACTGTTTCCAAATGGGAACAAGGCATAAACGAACCCGACCACTCCGAACTCAACCGAACCCGTAAGGGAAAAGTTGAATCCAGATTTGTTTATGCCGTAAAAATACCTTTGATATTTTGTCTTTCATCTATTGTTTGTGCTGCACCGTCTTGTGTAGCTAACGACAAGCGGCGACACAATATACCGCTTTGCATCCATACAAACCGATGCGGTACAAAAATTTTGCGCTGTACAAACTACGCATTGCGGTAAAAATAATTCGTAAAGGTCACGAGTTGTATCCTTTGGGATTTTTTGTCTGCCAATTCCAAAGCGAAGCGCACATGTCGTCAATGCCCAGCTCGGCTTTCCAGCCCAGCTCGCGATACGCCTTGTCACTGCTTGCATAACATGCGGCAATATCTCCCGCGCGGCGTGATTTCACGGAATAGGGCAGCTTGCGTCCGCAGGCTTTTTCAAAGGCATGTATCACGTCCAACACACTGTAGCCGACGCCCGTACCGAGATTGTAGGTGTACACGCCCGCCTCGGTCAATTTGTCAATGGCAGCGAGATGTCCCTTTGCAAGATCCACTACGTGAATGTAATCGCGCACGCCCGTGCCGTCGGGAGTGTCGTAGTCGTTGCCGAAAACGCCTATTTCCGGTAGTTGTCCTATCGCCACCTTGGCGATGTAGGGAGTTAGATTGTTGGGTATTCCCGCAGGATCCTCCCCGATAAGCCCGCTGGGATGAGCTCCGACCGGATTGAAATAGCGTAGCAGCACCACCGTCCAACTGTTATCGGCGGTGTACACATCCTCGAGAATACGCTCCTGAAAATATTTGCTTGTACCATAAGGGTTGGTGGTGCCGCCAACTGCGCACTGTTCGTCAATAGGCAGCCGTTCGGGATCGCCGTAGACGGTTGCGGAAGAGGAAAAAACTATCTTTTTGCAGTTGTGTGCTTTCATAACCTGCAGCAGTGCCAAAGTGCCGCCTATGTTGTTGTCGTAGTACTCCAACGGTTTTGCAACGGATTCACCTACCGCCTTTAGTCCGGCAAAATGAATTACCCAATCAATTCGGTGCTCGTTGAAAATTTTGTTAAGCAATTCGCAGTCGCGCACATCGCCCTCGTAAAAAGGAACTTTTTTTCCAACGATTTGCTCCACTCTTTGCAGACATACCGGGGACGAATTGGATAGGTTGTCTATCACCGCCACCTCATGTCCCGCCTGAACCAGCTCCACTACCGTGTGTGAACCGATGTAACCGGCTCCGCCCGTTACCAACACCTTCATGATTTTTCTCCTTCGCTTTTTATTTTTTTTTCAATCATACATAAAATTATTTTAACACAAATAGCGTGCAAAGTATAGAGCAAATTGCGTTTTTTGTCGATTTGTGCGGTATTTGCCTTGATTTTACTGTTTGAAAATAGTATAATGTATAAGTTAAAATGGGTAATATGCCCTTGACTACACACTAAGGAGTTAAAATATGAAGGTTGCATTGACGGGCGTCACGGGCAACATGGGTATACAAGCCCTGCGTGAGCTTATCAAAATTCCCGACGTGGAGCTTAAGCTGCTTGTTTTTCAAAAGGAAAAACGCATTTCGGAAATTAAAAGAATTTGCAAAGGGCAGATGGATCGTATCCGGTTCGTTTACGGCTCCGTCAACCACCCGGAGGTGTGCGACGAGCTGGTTTCCGGAGTGGATTATGTGGTAAATATGGCGTCTGTCATTCCTCCGCACAGCGATCAGTTTCCGCACTACGCCATAGCGTGCAATGAAAAGGGCGTAGACTGCCTGTGCACCGCGATAGAATCCCTGCACGATCAACCAAAGCTCATTCACATTTCCACCGTAGCACTCTACGGCAACCGCAACAGCAAGCATATGTGGGCGCGCGTTGGGGACCCGCTTGTTATCAGTCCTTTTGATATCTACTCGCTCACCAAGATGCGGGGAGAATTACGCGTATTGGAAAGTAAAATTAAATACAAAACAGTTTTGCGCCAAACGGCAATGCTGCATAGTCACATGCTGAGCGACAATATGAGCGACGGATTGATGTTTCACACCTGCTTCAACGCGCCGCTGGAATGGGCAACCGCCGAGGACTCGGGATTGCTAATCGCCAACATAGTAAAGGAGGACATCGCCAACAACGCCGAGCTAAAAAACAGCTTTTGGAACAAGGTTTTCAATATCGGCGGAGGTATCGCCAACTGCGTGACGGGCTACGACGTGCTGAATGACGGATTCGAACTCATCGGAGGAAGCGTAAAGGACTTTTTCGATCCCAATTTCAATGCAATACGCAATTTTCACGGAGTGTGGTTCTACGACGGCAATGTGCTGGACGATATGTTTCACTACCAACGCCAAACCACTAAAGACTTTTGGATACAGTTCAAAAAGAAACACGGAATACTGCGAGCGGGCAAATTGATAGCCAAAAAAATCATCAAAAAGCTTGCAATTGAACGTCTGTGTAAAAATCCCAACAGCCCGCACTATTGGAAAGAACACAAGGATACCGCGCGTATGCTGGCTTACTTCGGAGGAGACGCAAAATTCGACGCCATAGGCAGGGATTGGAGCAAATTTCCTTTGTTGTTTGAGGGCAAGGACGAGGATGGCAAGCCAATAGACTACGCAAAATTGCTCGATCGCGAACACGCGCCTCTCATTGACATCGGCTACGATCCAAATCGCGAGATCGGATATAGAGAGCTTCGCCGCATTGCAAATATGCACGGAGGCAAGCTTATTTCGCAAAAAGGCGGCATATACGATACGCTGGAGTGGGAAAACAGCGATGGACAGCGATTCAAAATGAAGGGATACACCGTACTTGTCGGACACTGGTGGAATCCAAGCTACACAAGCTACTGCTGGGATTGGGACAGACTTGCGAAAAAAGATAGGATTTATGCTCAGGCGTGGTACGACAGCCACGACAAAAATGAGGATAATTTCTACTACTTCAACGACAAATTCGAGGCAAAGTACGGTAAGATAAAATGAAAATAGTAATTTGTTATTTTTCCGGTACCGGCAATACGCAGAAGATTGCCGACTGCTTTGTCAATTGCATGACAGATAGCGGGCATGATGTGCAAAGCTTTTCGATAGATGGATTGACGCTGCAAAAAAAACTTCCCACGGAGCTTACGGACGCCATCATAAAATGCGATTTATTCGGGATCGGCTACCCCGTGTATGCATTCAACGCACCGCCTATAGTGTTGGCGTTTGCTCGCAAATTGCCGCATTTGCTCAAACAGCGCAAGCGCACATTCATCTTCAACAGCTCGGGCGAGCCGCTCAAGCTAAACAACATCTCATCGTTGAAGCTTTGTCAATATCTGCGCATAAGGCACTTTGAGGTTACCAACGAGTACCACTACTGCATGCCCTACAACATTATGTTCAGACACTCCGACGAAATGGCGTTGAAAATGTGGCAAACGGCGCAGCAGCTGATTCCATTGGACGCGGAGGAAATTCTGCAAGGGCAAAAACATCTGTTGGAACGAGTAAAATTCGGCGGGATCATCGCCGGAACGATGCGCTGCGAACAATGGGGAGGCAAGCTAAACGGCAAGCTGTACAGCGTATCCGATAATTGCGTAAAATGCGGCAAATGCGTCAAGGATTGCCCCACTCACAATATTCGGATTACCCAAAAGGGTAAATTTCGTTTCGGAGGCAAGTGCCTGATGTGTATGCGATGCGCACACTTTTGTCCTCAAAACGCAATACGTATCGGACTATTCAACAGTTGGAAGGTCAACGGACCGTACACTTTTATAGAGCCAAAAACAGAAGAGGAACAACAGCATTACAACAAATTGCTCACCAAGGCATACGAAAAATATTTTGCCGCGGCGGAGCAGCGTATAAATGATGATAAATAAACAATAAAATAAATTATCGAAAGCGAATTTTGAAACGGACGGTACAATAACTGTGTAGCGTCCTTGTTTTTTACAAAAAACCGCCGTCTTTACACCAAGCAGTCGGTGTTTGCGCGGTCGGTTTTGCTTAAATATTCTTGTCAGCGGTTGTAAATTTTGTCGCGAATATCCTTTACCTGTGCGGCGGTAACGTCGTTGGTTTTGATTTCCTCGCTGATCTTATCGCGCGCATGCATAACCGTTGTGTGATCTCTGCCGCCAAAGTATTCGCCTATGCTGGCAAGCGGTACGCTTTGCCCCAAGATATCGCAAATGAGGTAAATGCATATTTGACGCGGGACAACTATTTCCTTGTTTTTCTTTTTGCCTATAAGATCCTCGCGTTTTACGCGGAAATATTCGCATGAGGCTTTGACGACCTGGTCTATCGTGATGATATCCGAGCTGGCGTCGGCGTAGTCCTTCAATGCGTCCTGCACCAAATTCATGTCGTTTGGATCGCCGCCCACGAGGGTGGAATAACTTATAATGCGGTTGAGCATACCTTCCATTTCTCGGATGTTGTTGGTTATCTTTTCCGCGATCAGCGTCAAAACCTTTATATTAAGCGCATAACCTTTGTTGCTGCACTTTTTTTGCAATATGGCGATACGCGTTTCCAAATTGGGCGGTTGAATGTCCGCGATAACGCCTGTAGCAAAACGTGTTTTAAGCCGTTCCTCTATCTTTATTTCCTTGGGCGGGCGGTCGCTGGACAAAATAATTTGTTTGTCGGCAAGATACAGCTCGTTAAACGTGTGAAACATTTCCTCCTGCGTACCCTCTTTGTTGGCGAGAAACTGTACATCGTCCATCATCAAGACGTCCAGCTTGCGGTACTTTGCGCGGAAATTTTTTGTGGCGTTTGGGTCGCTGGCGTGTATGGATTCTATAAATTCATTGACAAACTGGTCGCAGGTGACGTACATAATACGCTTTTCGGGGAAATTGCGCTGCAAGCTGTTTCCTATGGCATGCATAAGGTGAGTTTTGCCAAGGCCCACTCCGCCCCAGATAAACACGGGATTGTACTTGGTGCCCGGGTTATCCGCAACGGCGCGCGCCACTGCGTGAGCATATTCGTTGGATTTGCCCACCACGAAATTTTCAAAAGTATACTGTGAAACAAAGCTGACCTTGTCCTCGGTGTCGTCGATGTAGTTAGGCGAAACGGGTATGTCCACCTCTCTCTGTACACTGCCGATCTTTTCCAGCTCATCTTCAATGATAATTTCCACGTCCACGATTGACGGAAACACCGAATTTGTGCATTTTTTCAGCACTTCCTTGTAATTGTTGTCCACAATATTTTTGATTGCGCGCGTTTCGGCAAGCAAAATCAGCCTGTCACGGTAAATACCGACGGGCGCAAGCGAGTTTATATACAGATCGTAGGCAAGAGTCGTGGTTTTTGCCTCCGTTTCCAACAAGATATTTTTCCAAATTTGATCTATTTTTAGCATATCATTTATTATACAATAGTCGTACTGACTTTACAGCCTTTATCAGACAGAAGCGCTGCCCAATTAGCTTAGTTGTATTTTGCTCGCTAAACAAAGTATAAAACGGCAACAAACTATTTGTTTTCCAAGGTGTAGGTTGCCACAAGCACGCGCTTACCCTCGTCGCTTTCCGTACCGAGCACACGCGAGTAGGCATAGCCCTCACATTCCAAAGCAATATCCAAAAAGCACAGGAAAATACCCATATCCACCTTGTTCCAGCGCTTAAACAGCTGTGCGGAAAGCAGCGGCACGTTTCCCTTTTGACGGTAGACATTGAATTTGTTGTCCACCTGCTCCACACGCCAAGGCTGACTGTTGACGGCGCTGGGAGCCAACCGGCTGATCTCACCGAGGCGGGCGTCGCTTATACCCGTCCAAAAGTCGGAAACGTCCTTGCGGGCAAAGTCCGCTTCGCTTTTACGAAAGGTATCCGAATCGCACTTGCCGAAGCTTAGCATAATAGCATAAACGAGGTCGCACTGTCGTTCTTCCTCCACCTTGCCCATACCATACCAGCATACGCCTATACCGAGAGAAGCAAGATACAAATCCCACTGCTCAAGCATGTAGCCGACATTAGTCAACCACAGGTTGCCTTCCTGACTGTAGACCAACAGACAGTACTCCGCATTGAATTTGCAGTTGGTTTCACTGCAGGGTACGATTTGAAATTCCACATGCAGCTCGGGGATCAGCGGTTTGAGACGGTGAAGGTATTCCTCCACCTTGGCATATTCCTCCTGCGAAAGTTTTTCTTCGCTGTAGCGTCGTACCGATCTGCGTTTGTAAATACTTTCAAGAAGTTCCTTCATATCAGCTCCTTACATTACGATAATATTTTGTTTGCAACGATGTTTATGCGTTTGCGGCAATAGTTCTTTGCTCGTTTTTTTGCGAACGAATGTACTGAGTCCACTTGATGTAGCCGTATGTAGTATTGGTAAGATAACCGACCTTGAGCACAAGCAGTATCCACTGTCCTGCCATTATGTCAATGACCGTTTCCAATATCGCCACGATATACCAGGCTATCCATTGCTCACGATAGCGGAAGAGTATCAGCAGTCCGTTGGCTATACCCACCGCGCTTGCAGCGGCGTCAAGATAGCAAACAATGCGCTCAAATTGCAAATTCGTTGCAAAAATACCGCCCTCCACCTCTATCAACGTCAACAGGTAACCTACGCCTACCGTCCACACGGCGATAGCGGCAACAAGAATAAGATCCTGCCACCAAGTAAGCTTTTTTACCACCGTAAGTTCTTCTTTTTGTTTGTCGGGATGACGGTGCCACATGACAAAGCTGATGATATCGCAGGGGATCCAGAACAACAAGGTGACCGCCATGGTGGCAAAACGATAGATACACACGACGCAGGTGATGATCTCGACAATTTCCACGCCCAAAGAAACAATAAAATTCCACTTGGATTGCTTGCTGATAAGCAGCTCGCAGGCAATGTTGAGGATCACGTCCAACACATATAAGAAGGTTATCCATCCCGCCGACACCAAAAAGCTGTTGACCTTTACAAGATTTCCTTCTTCCAAAACCAGCTCTGCCTTGTCCAACAGCTTGTCTCCGTTCGAATTGACAAGGGACACTATCAGCGGCGTCGGTTCATCCTCATCGCCGTTGTAGTAACATTCGAGAGATATGACGGCCTTTTCATTTATTTCAAAGTCAAACGGATCTACGCTGTCCGTGGCTTTGTTGTACCTTCCCAGCTTGAGCGTCATACTGTTGATGTCGTCCTCACTGTCGCCCGGCTCCACTATCCATTCGCCGTATTTGGAAATTTCCGCCATGCTGTAGCTGTGTTCCACCCCGTCGGCGTCTACAATGTCTACATGACAAATCACATAGCTGTCAGTAGTGCCCTCAAAGCTAAGCGTGTCAAAGCTGCCGACAGCGCCCGTCACGTATTCGTTAGAGTCCAATGTGACCGTGTAGGTGGGTTCGTCCGTCTCCGGAAAGACAAAGGCAAACACTATTGCGACAACGAGTATGCTGAAAAACCAAATTTTTTCGTAGGTTGTAAAATAACGCCACAGCTCCTTGCACCGCTGCTTGAAGCTTGGCCGGGCTGTCGCTTTAGCCCTGCTGCGCCTCACGCGATCCGCGCCGCGTCTGTTGATGACAATCAGCACCGCTATGGCTATCCATTGCAGACAAATGACTATACAAAGCGCCAAAACAACCCACGATGTTGCGCCGTTTTCCATCGGTAGTACCTCTAAAACAATCTTTATATTTATTATATAACCGCAAAAAAAATATGTCAATTCAAAGACGGCGGTTGCACCGCACCAAAATGCAACGCAGCCAAAAGTAAAAAAGCCGCACAAATGAAAGCCCCGTATTGAAAAAGCGGAGCACCGATATCGGCGTCCGCTTTTGCATATATGGGAAATTATTTGTCCTGCCGCATGGCTCGAAAAATTCTGTCATGCAGTGATCGGGCTGCGCTTCTGAACGCCTACACAGCGTCGCTCAGCACGCGTTTATTTGGATTTTTAGTGTTTTTTTCTTTGCTTATGCACGACAACTATCGTCGTCACAACAGCAGCAACTACCACCAATGCCAGCAGCGGCCACAGCCACCACAGCGATACCTTGTAAGCAAACACAAATTCGCTCAGGCTTTCGGTAGTAAACACGACGTAACCGTCCTCGATCTGGTAATCCACCTCTGTCGCCTGATCGCCGTGAATGTGCAGCAGACGGAACTGTTCGCCCTGTAAGTTGAGAGGTATACGTATCTTGATCTTTATTTCGCCATTGGGTTGAACCTCTACGCCGTCAGAATATAGAGATATATCGTACACGGCGCCGACGCGTTCGAGCAACTCGAGCGAATTGCCGCTTTCAAGAACATTTGCAGATTCCTCGGATGGTGCGTCCTTGCACTCCACAACCAATTCCACGGAGGGATCGATTCCCTTTTCGCTTTCCACGCTTACAATAGGTCCGCTTTGTTCATCATCTGCACCGGGTACTTCGCTCGTTTCGACGCTGAGTGCGGTGCGCAGCAGCGTCAGCGTTGCGGTCATATCCGGTATTTGGTTGTAATTGACATAGTCGCCGCTGAAGCTTGCAACCACCTCGTACACGCCGCACTTGGATTGATTGTTGTTTTCGTAAGTAACCGAAACGCCCTCGGGAAGCTGTCCGGAAGCGGCTATGCTCTTGCTTGTTCCGTCCTCTATGAGTGTGACGTCCTCAAAGCTCACCCCGCTCATATCGTAGGTCGCCTTGATTATTTTGAAGGTCAAAGTAATTTCCGCGCCTTCACTGCCCTGCCATGCGTAGTTTGCACTGTCTGAAAGCGTAAGCTTCACATCGTAATTGCCGACATTTGTTCCGCCGTTGTTCTCTGTCACTGTGTAGAGAGCCGAGGTCAAAACATCCGCCTTCTGCACTGCTCCGCTGTACACCTTGTCCGCAATTTCGGGTACACTCACCCTCTGCTTTGCAACTGTGTACGTATGCGTGACAGTATCAGTCGTCAACGTGTAATTGTTGGTTTTTGCATCGGATGTATCGAATTCTGCCGCAAAGGTGTAGTCCCCGACGTTCTTGAAATCACCCGTAAAGCTCGGAGAAACCATCAATGTAAATTCGCCGTCATCTCCTATACCTGTCGCTGTGGCAGTGGGCAATTCAAGGCTTACGCCCGAATATACGTAGCTGCCCGTCATCCACACCGCATCAATTTGCCTCTGCGTTATAGTAAATTGCAGCGTCGCGGTAAGCTCGGCATAGTCGGCTGTCCCTTTGACTGTCGCCTTCACCCAATACGTTCCTGCGTCCTTGGGCTTAACGTCGCTGTAATTGCCCTGCTCGCTAACGGCATAGGTGAACACAGCTTCACCGAATTTCGCCTGTGCAGACGGTTCGTGCGACGTGCCGTCGTAGATCCAACCTTCGAGCGCGAGCGGCGTCATCCAGCTGTTTGTACCTTGAGAGATAGTATAAGTCTGTGTGAGCGTGTCCTCTTTGAGGCTGTAATTCTTTGAGCGGTCGCTGTCCGTACCTTTGAAGGAAGCCGTAAAGGTGTATTCACCCTTCGATTGGAACGTTCCTCCCAGAGGACTTGTCATCCTAACGTCCAGCTCAAACGGAGCTTCGCCCGTTATTTCCGTTTCCGCCTTCGCTGACGGATCGCCAAACACATTTCCGTCGTAGACATGGTTTTCGCCAGTCCACTGTACGGCAAGCTCCTTTTTCATTATCTTGAATATAAAGGTCAATTCGTCGGTGCTTTCGTCGGATTCCGCCCACATATAGTTGTTTTTGTCGTTGAGCGAAACGGTGACGGTGTAGCCGCTCTCGTTGGCGTCCTTTTTCACATTGTCCCTTACGGTAAACAGCTTAGCGTCGCCGCCTACTACCGTATAGGTTTGATCTTGCCCGTTGTAGGTAAACGTGCTTGCGTTTTGAGTGGGCTTTGTGACTGCCGCGCGTTTGACCGTAAAGGACTGTTCTCCGTCCCCGGACAGCGTGTAGTTTTTAGCCTTTGTTCCCTCAAGTCCCGTTGCCTTAACCGTATATTCGCCCGCGAGCGTGGGTTTGGCTGCGCTGTTTGAGAAGGACGATTTGTCGTTCGGAGTTCCGTTGTAAACCAATTTGACGGCTACGTCGTCGCTGTTCACAACACCCGTCAATTGTGCTGTAAAGTCGCTGATATCATTATAAGAAAGCTTGCTTGGCAAAACGATCTTGACTGTGAGCTGTTTGGCGTTCACCTTGAGAGCGCCCGCAACAAAAGCAAAATCGTAGTTGTCGGCATTGAGCGTGCCCTTAGCAGGCGTAATGTGATAGCTGCCGTCAATGTCTTGATACTGCACGTAATCGTAGCTGTATACCGCCTTGCCGCTGACAACATCAACGTTTTCATCGTTTTTGAAGCCACTGAACGTTACGCCGCTGTCTCCCGAGGGAGCTTCGCCGTAGGTGACGGCATGCTCGTTTGCCGTTACGGTCAGGATAGCTTTATTTACGGTGTAGCTTGCGTCTTGGGGCTCGCCGACAAGCTCATAGTCCTTTGCAAGCGAGCTGCCTTCCTTCCACTCAACGGAAATGGTGTAGTTGCCCGCGCCCATTGTCGGCACATAAGCCGAGGCTGCGCCTGCACCGTCTTTCTTAAATTTATAATCAAGCTGCTTGTTGAGCTCCTCTATATCGGCGTCGCTGCCGTACCAATTGCCCTCGCCTTCGCTGAGCTTGGCGCTCGCAGTGATAACACCATGTGCCTCATCGCCGTAGGTGTTGGAGCGTGCGCCTTCGAGCGTCAGCTTGATTTTGCGCTGATTTACAGTAATCTTGCCCTGTGTGAAGGTTACCGTGTAATTGTCGAGCTGCACCTGCTCAGCGGATACAGTCGCCTCGTCGCCGACATGCGTTTTGCCCGCCGTGTAGCTGAAGCTGAATGCCTCCACTTTTGCTTTCGCCTGCTCCTCAATTGTCGCTTTGTCGTCGCCATTCTGCAGCCCGTCGGAAATCGTCACGGTCACATCCTTGGCGCTTATCGACTCGCCGTAGACTACGCTTGCGGAAAGAGCCGCGTTGAGGCTTGCCCGCTCAATGGTGTAAGCCTGTGTGGGATTGGAAACAGTGTAGTTGTCCTTTGCGGTGCCCTCGAGAGCTGCCGTAAAGGTGTACTCGCCCACATTCTTGAACTCCTTGCCGGAGCTTTCGCTGACCTTTACTGTCAACACGTCACTGCCAAAGCCCTTTGCCGTTGCCGTGGGCGTAGTCACACTGCCGTAGGTATACTTGTAAGAGAAATCTGCTCCCGACCAAGTAACCGCGATAGCTGCTTGGGTGATCTCAAACGCCTGGGACAGCGTCTTTTCGCTCAAATCGGAGTCAGACCATTTGTAGTTGTCTGCGTCCTTGAGCTGGAGAACGACGTCGTATTTGCCGACGGTTGTGCCCTTGCCGCTGCCTTCTTTTAATTGATACTCACTGCTTTCAACGACAACCGTCTGTTCTTCGCCATTGTACGTTTTGCTGTCAAAAGATGACGGTGCGGTGACAGACTTTTTGCCGATGTAATATTCCTTTTCCGCGGTCCCTTCCGTGATGGTGTAGTTGTCCTTTGTGGTGCCCTCAAGAACTGCCGTAAAGGTGTAAGTGCCTGCATCTTTAAAGTCCTTCGCCTCGCCTTTCATCGTGACCGTGACGGTAAGCACGTCTTCGCCGAGGCCCTTTGCCGTTGCCGTGGGATAGCCGTATGTTTCTCCCGTGTAGGGGAAGGTCTTGTCTTCCCATTCGACGGCAATCGCAACCGCCCCGATCGTGCATTCCTTCGTATTGGTGCCTGTCTTGATGGTATAGTTGTCTGCGTCTGTCCCTGTAAGGGTCGCTTCAAAGGTATAGGTACCGGCGTCCTTAAATTCTTTGCCGCTTTGTTCCGCGACCTTGATCGTCAGGCCCTCCGGAAGATCCTTAGCCGTTGCCGTGGGCTTCTCCTGTACGGCGCCCGTGTAAGTGTAGCTCTCTGCCGCCTCCCAAGTCACTGTGATTTCACCCTTGGTCACTGTGTATTTGACTGTGATAGGATCTGACGTTTTGTCATCCCATTGGAGGCCGCCCGTCGGCGTGACCTTGAGCTGGTACGTGCCGACCTTGTTTGCCGTGATGGTATGAGTCGCTCCGTCCCACCAAGAGGTGTCGCCCTCGAGAGGCACGGCCTCGATCGTCACGTTATCCGCATTGACCACCCACTTCACGCCTTGAGGATCGTAGGGTTGGGATTCATCCTTCCAATCCGCTTTGCTGAGCGCCACGGCCTTTGAAGCGGCAGTCAGATTCAAGTGAAGCGCCGGACGAACATAATTATTTTTTGTTACGGTAGCATTAGTATTATTGGTATATATACCCTTATTCGAAAGCGCAATTGCTACATCCGCTTTACCAGTGTGACCGCTACGCGTCCAAGCAGAACCAGTTGCACTTCTGAGAGATTCATCGGTGTGCCAAATACCAATACCGGTTCTCGCCGCGGTGGAACTTTCCTCCCTGCCTGTTTCCTCTATAGAAGGCAGCCAAAGATAGTCATCCTTCCAGGAGCCGTACTTCGCACCTTCCTCACGTGTACTATCCTTTTCTGTTGTGCCGTAGTTATACCTACACTGAGTGCCATCTTGAGTCGAAACAGAGGTATTCCATTCTGCGTTAGTGTTCAGCTCCTTATTCACCACATACTCATAGGAGGAATTTGGGTGATAAAAGCCTTTGTTAGCTTCTTTACTATTATCGCGACTTATATTATCGCTATACTCCTTTGCCTGATATCCGACTTCAGAAGGCTTGGCAATATACTTTGTCAAGCTGTTGTCAACACTGCTCATTGTAAAGCGGGCATATTGGTTGTCTTTACTTTGCTGTTGCAGTTCCGACAGAACGGCGCCGGCCGTCGAATATTTCCCGCCCGCATTCAACGTCACAACGCGGATCATGCTGGTGGAGTACATAGCGGAAGGATACGTATCGGCGGGCGTCGGGTTATTGGACCAAGGGGCAAATTGCGCCTTATCCGTATCCGTTAAGGTATCGGCAGAGCGCCACAAGTCGAGAATGACGTCGCCGTTTTTAGCCGTCGTGAGATATACAACATCCCACTTCTTGCCGCCAAACGTAACTGTGATGTTTTTCCCACCGTTCAATGTACGGAAATCATTGGAAGTCTTTCCGTCTGTTGCTGCAGTCTTTACGGCATCAAACGTCCCTTCCTGCGTAAGATATCTGTATAATTTGTTAAGTTCCGTTGCATTGAAAGCGTCGCCGTCGTCATTGTAGATCTCGCCTACATCGACCCAAGTATCGGCGCCTCCGCGTGCGGCATACGTCGTAGTTGCGGTCGACAACCCGATGGTAACCACAAACAACGCACACAAAACGAGTAAAAGCGGCTTATACCATAGCTGCGCTTTGTTCTGTTTCATCTGATTTCTACCTCCGTAAAAAATTTTTTTACAAACACATAGAATAGATTATTCTATGTACATGAATCCGGCTGCCGGAGACAAACTTCCGTATTTATATAGATAACAGAAAAAAAATATATAAATTTTGTAACTATAATGCAAAAAACTCTTGACACTATGCTTAAAATTGTATAAAATTTCTTATGATTAGGTACATAGAATAATCTATTTTGTGTACACAAAAGCGGCCGTATGCGCCGCCTTTTTTTTGCGTTGAGCGGCGCCTTGACAATGCCAGTCCGTCGACGCGTACAAAAAAACGGCTTTATCTAAAAAGCCGTTGAAAATACAAATCATCAATCAATTGAGTCAACATCGCAATAGCTCCAACCGGATTCGCCGCGTTTTCCCGAAGCGTCCACCGCTTTTATGCGGAAAAGTGCTGCGTCGAGTTCCTCGGGACAGCGCCACTCGTTTGCTTTGACTGTAAATTGCGCGTTGTTTACCTCCACAATGTAGTACGTAGCGTAACTGACGGGATCCCAGGTGAACAGCTTGTCCTGCCGCAGATACTTGACGTTGCTTACATCGCTCAGCCTGCCTGCAATATGCGGAACATTGACGTGCGGAACGTCAAACAAACCGTTGACGACGTAAATAAAAGACGCTGCAATCAGCAAAATAAACATTGCCATTGCCGTCATTTTGAAAATTTTGATTGCCGACACACTTCGGTGTCTGTCTGTTTTGCCTTGTCCTTCCATAATTTTTTCCTCCTTTTTGTTTGGGGACAATATTTCCACGCGCTTTTGCGCGAAGATCACATTTTTTTGCAAAAAAAAAGAGATACAAACGTATCTCAAACACACAAGCTCTTTCAATGCAACGCAATTCTATCACAGGGCAAATTTGCGGTCAACTGTTTTAAACAATGTTTTTATAGTTATTTTTACTATATATTTATCCTTTGAACAAATGTCATTTTTCTGTTTAGAAAGGTCTGTCCTTGGCAATAATTTCAACAAAGGAGAACGAATATATGAAATTGATAAACAGTCAAACCTATTTGAATCTTGCCAAAGCCTTTTCCGCCGAAACACAGGCGCGTACGCGGTACGAATTTATGGAATACGGCATGCGTTACAACGGCTACAAAACAATGGCGGAAATTGTTGATTCCATTGCCTATCAGGAATTTAACCATGCGAGAATGTTCTACACCTTTTTGCAAAAGGCGTCTGACAAGCCCATAAAAAACATCGACATTTCGGGGGGCTTTCCCTTCAAAGAAAAATGGGACATCTTGGACAACCTCAAGTTTGCTGCCGACGACGAGCATGTAGAAGCCTACGATATCTATTTGCCCGCCGCTCAGGTTGCGCGTGATGAGGGATTTGCCGACATTGCCGATCTGTTTGAACTGACAGCCAAGGTGGAAATGCAGCATGAAGCTGTCTTTACGGAACTGTACAACCAAATGAAAAACGGCACGCTTTACAAAAAGGACCACGAGGTGATGTGGATGTGCTCCGGCTGCGGACACATGGCAATGGGCAAGGAAGCTTGGGATACCTGTCCCCTTTGCGGCGCGAAGCAGGGCACCGTATGCCTAAAATTGGAAAGCTTGGGCTCTTGACGCCGCAGCGAATGTAAGCCTGCAAGCAATTTGAAAGCAGCCGCTACGAACACGGCTGCTCTTTTGATTTGCTATGTCAATGACTGCTAAAAAATTATAAACAGTTACATTGTCAAACAATTTTTTATAATATATTGACGAAAACAATCAAATTTTTATAAAAATTATTATAAATTTTTATTTGTAATTGAAATTTATTATAATTTTTTGCGTAGTGCATTGATGTCAACATTAAATTTTACCATTGTAGCATAAAGGCGCCGCAGCTGCGGCGCCTATTTTACTTAATGTTTTTTTATCAGCGGCGGCGTTTTTTCTCCGAACGATAAACGAAGTTCAGCGTTTTGCGCGGTGCATTTGGACTGTTCAAAATATCGTTCTTCTCTATCGGCGTGATAACCACATGACGAGACAAGCCTTCGCCTTCGCTTTGTGTAGTTACATACTTGCTGCCCTGCAGCGTAGTGTGAATAACCCTGCGCTCATAGGGATTCATCGGTTCCAACGACGCTTGCTTGCCTGTACGCTTTACCTTTTGCTCCAAATTACCCGCAAGACGCTGCAGCGATTTTTCACGCTTGGAACGGTAGTTTTCCGCATCCAAGGTCACGCGCTTGTGCCCGTCGATCCTGCCGTTGTGCACAAGACTGCACAGATATTGCAGCGCGTCCAGTGTTTCTCCGCGATAACCGATCGCACCCGACGCGTCCTTGCCGGTGATATTGAGAAAAAGAGTATCTTCACTTTCGGTTGCCTCGACGCCGCAGTCCAAGCCCATCCTTGCCAGTACATTTTGCAAAAATTCCACGACATTTTGTTGCGCGGTTGTTTCCGCAGTCGTTTCGGCGGCGACCGCCTTCTCAATTGAATTTTCCTTTATCATTTAGCGCTACCTCTTGTATTTAGCCTTGACGACATTGTTCTTTGCATCATCCTTGTTAAGACGCTTCGAAACCATCCTTTCCACGGGGTAGCGCAGCGCTACTGTGGAAATGATGCTCAGTGTATAGTTGCACACCATGTAGATTGCAAATGCGCCTGTATAGATAAAACCGAACCACGCCATCATCAACGGCATGATAATCATCATTGTTCTGTTGGTTACTTTTTGCTGCTGATTTTGCTCTACTACCTCGCCCTTGCGGTTTTTGCGCTCCATGCGTTGAGAAATAAACATGGACAAGAAGCTTAAGCCTATGGAAGCAAAGGGCAGTATCATAAGACCGTTCCAGCCGCCCTTTCCGTTGTAGCCGTCGCCCTGCATCACTGCGCTGCGAATAGCGTTGTAGATCGTTTCGCAATCGGTAAAGGACTCCGCGTCAACGGAAGTGGAAAATGCGCCGCCGTTGAATTGGCTTGCTATGCCGTTGCCGCCGTAGGGCTGCATGACGGGCGCCCAAGTATCGGGCTGCCAAACGTTCTTTATCCAAAGCCAGCTTTCGTGATTTTCTTCGTAGTACTCCTTTACAATTGCAAGGGCTGATTCTTCGGCTTCTTTGCTTAGACCTTGGGAAACCAAGCCCTGTTCCTCTGCCGAACGCACCGCACGTATACCCTGACCTTGACACTTGACCAGATTTTGCAGCTTTGAAAGTATCTCGTCCTTAGTGACAGAATCCTTGTTTTCGTCGGAGGCTATCAACTCATCAAGAGTGGCATTGTAGCCCTTTACTACTATCTGCTTGCCCTCCTCGATGTAGGAAAAGCCGTTGTAGTAGTAGTCCTTCAACTCTTCATTGTTTGTAAGCTGCTCCGAATACGCGTTGTAGTAGGCTTGAGTGAGATCTCTGAAATTAGTGACGCTGCTGTATCTGGAGTAATTGTTGAGCCCGCCGAACATAATGAAGAATATCACCATGGAAACGATCATGGGCAAACAACTGCTCATCATGCTGAAGCCTTGTTTTTTGTAGAGCTTTTGCTTCTCCTCATTGGCGCGTTGAGTATTTGCGCCGTAACGCCTGTCGATATCGTCCATCAACGGCTGCATTTGCTGCATTTTGAGACTGCTTTTGCGTGAGGCGTAGCGCTGCCAAATGTCCAAAGGCAGCATGAGGATCTTCAAAAAAACGGTAAACACAACAACTGTCCAGCCGTAATTGCCGATCCAACTATGCATCCATCTGACAAGCTTGCCCATCACTCCCAAGTCGTCGTCGGAGTAATCGAAAAAGTCCGGTGCAGTTTGATTGCAGCTGACAAAAATTCCAAGGCAAAACACCGCCAATACTACAAGTATAAGAGCACTTTTTGTCTTTTTATTCATTTCTTCTCCTAAAATTGCCCTCAGTACTACACATGCCACTTCATATTGCCACGAAGATTTGTGGGAATGGGATCAAACCCGCCCTTGCCCCATGGTGCGCATCTGCACAGACGCTTCAACGTCAGCCAGCTTCCGACTACAAATCCGAAGCTTCGATACGCCTCCATCGAATAGACCGAACAGCTGGGCGTATATTTACATCTTTTGCCGCCCTTCCATTTGGAAAAAGTTGCTTTGTACAGCTTGAGCAACGCGATTGCAACGTACTTCACGACAGTAACCCCGCTTTTTTCAGTAGCTTGCCTATGCTGTCCGCAACATCGGCAAACAAATATGGCTGCTGCAGGCGCGGAATAAAAACCACGTTGTAGCCGTTTGCAAGCCTATCGGTAAAAGAAGACACTGCCGCCTTCATCTGACGGCGTATTTTATTTCTACAAACCGCCTTTCCGTATTTTTTGCTGACGGAAAAACCTATTTTTGTGGGGCTGCAATGTGACGTGCAGTAAAGCATGATAAAATTTTTATCCGCAACGCTCGCGGCATGCTTGTACACATAGTTGTACTGATAATTCTTTTTTAGTCTGTAGATAGACTTCAAAACAGCCCTCTGCTATGCTGAAATGCTGTGACGACCCTTGTTTCTGCGTCTTGCAAGCGTTCTGCGTCCGCCGGTGGTCTTCATTCTTGCGCGGAAACCGTGCACCTTGCTCCTCTGTCTTTTCTTGGGTTGATAAGTTCTTTTCATATTGTTTCTCCTTATGTCAGCGCTTAGGGCGCCTTGTGATCGTAATGGGATACTATCCGTCAATTGAGCATAGTCAACCATGATAGCATACGGTGGTATTTTAGCAAAGAATTATATATAAGTCAAGTAAAATGGCATACCTCTTGATCGACGCACCTCGTATCACGTTTTAGCAGGACGAAAAAGTGATATGCCGAAACAAAAATTCCACCCGGCTACAGCGCTTTGGCTTGTCGCGGGTGGAACAATTTATTTTATCATTTTCAGGCGATTTCCAAAGCAAGCACCATCATTTCGTTGAAAGAATTTTGGCGCTCCTCGCTGGTAAGCTCCTCACCGGTAAGCAAATGGTCGCTTATCGTGCAGATACAAAGCGCTTTTTTGCCTGCGCGCGCAGCATTGAGATAGAGCGCAGCGCTTTCCATTTCCACCGCAAGTACGCCCATCTTGCCCCAAACAGCGCTGCTGCCGCCGTCGTCGTAAAAAGTGTCGCTTGCTAAAATATTACCCACTTTGTAGGTGCAGCCCAATTCCTTCGCTTTAGCGACGGCTTTTTCCAACAATTCGTAGCTGCAAATGGGCGCTATCGTTCCGGGCATTCCAAACTGCTTGGCATAGCTGCTGTTTGTGCATGAGCCTTGACCAAACACGAGATCGCGCACCTTCAAATCAGGATGAATCGCGCCGGCTGAGCCTATACGTATGATATTTTCCACTCCGTAGAAATTGAACAGCTCGTAGCTGTAGATGCCTATGGACGGAATACCCATACCGCTTGCCATCACAGAAACGCGCTTTCCCTTGTAAAAGCCCGTATAGCCCTGAACTCCGCGTACATTATTGACCAACACAGGATCCGTCAGATAATGTTCGGCAATGTATTTGGCGCGCAGCGGATCGCCCGGCATTAGTACCGTTTGTGCAAAATCGCCTGCTTTTGCGGCAATATGAGGGGTAGGAATTGGCATAAAATCGTCTCCTTTTTAGGTTATATTTTCGGAATATTTCCAATTGTTTATTATAAATGCAAATGCGGGCGTTGTCAATACTCAACTTTTAGTCGCGGCTGAAGCATAGCCAAAATAAAAGTTTTTTTGTAGTGACTTATATCTTGCAATTTCTATGGAAATATTGTATAATTGCTGTATATAGTGAGAAAATTTTGATTGCAAAACCTCTGTGGACAACATTTACACATTTTTTCCACAGCGAACAATGGTGTGCACACAGGATTTGTACACAACGCTTATTTGTGGCATAACACCATATGTTGTGTTGTGTAACGAAATTTCCGTCAATATGTGGGATTCGCCCTCTCAAAACAAAAAGTAGTACACAATTTCACACACACTAACAACACCACTACCCAAAGAAGGGTATTACAGTGTTCTCATCCCGAAAACAAAAGGAGAAAACTTTTATGAAGATTATCGTAAACAGCTTGGACCTTAACGACGCGGTAAGTAAGGTTATGAAAGCTTTGGCTGTAAAGGATGTCGCGCCCGTATTGGAGTGTATCAAAATCACCGCGGAAAATGACAGATTGACTCTTTATGCAACGGACAAGGATCTTGCTATCGAACGCACAATCGACGCCAATGTTATTGTCGGAGGCGCATTTTTGGTGCCGGGACGTATTTTCGGTGAATATATCCGCAATATAGCGGAAAACGGAAGCGACATATCTCTTGAAATGGGAGAGGACAACCGCTTGCTTGTATGCTCAGCCAGCAGCGAATGCAACATAGGCACTTTGGATGCAGACGACTACCCCGAAACGGAAAATATCGGCGGAAGCAATTATTTTGCCATTCAGGAAAGCAATCTCAAATCCATAATCAACAATGTGATTTTCTCGGTTGCCACAGACGACAGCCGTCCGATGCTTAAGGGTGTTTACTTTGAAGCAAAAGAATATACCCTATCCGCTGTAGCCACCGACGGGTACCGCTTTGCTTTGAGCAAAAAGGTGCTGGAAGAACGCGTTGACTATATTTCCGCTACAATTCCTTCGAGAAGCCTTACGGAATTGGCTAAGCTGCTTAATGACAGTGACAATGTACTGAAGGTGTTTATTGAAAACAACTATATGCTGATTTGTATGGAAAACACCAAGCTGTCTACACGCCTGCTTGCAGGGCAGTACATCAAATACGACAACATTGTACCCAGAGATTTCCTGTCTACGCTCTACGTCAACAAGGCGACATTCGAACGGGCTTTGAGCACGGCGTCTATCATGTCGCGCAGTGAAAAAAACAATCTTGTTGTGTTGGATATCGAAGAATACAATATGAATATCTCCTCTACAAGCCAGTACGGCACAGCCAAAGAAAATATAACCATTTCCCTGACTGGCAAGGATGTACGCTGTGCTTACAACAGCAAATATATCAACGACTGCCTGAAGGTTATTGACGCGGAAACAATCAAGATGGAGTTTGCTCAACACAATAGCTGCGTCATAACCATCAAGGACAGCGACGAAGTGCTGTACTTCATACTGCCCGTAAAACAAATCGTATGACGGCAGCTTCGCATAGAGCATGCATAGTGTCAGCGTTGCGTGTGACAGGTCATACAAGCTTTTAGACAAAAAGCCCGTCTCTTGCGACTGATTTTTTCAGCCGTATCGGAGACGGGTATTTGTTTGATTTATACAGAACCTTTTGCTTATGTAGATGCACAGACAACAATTTGATTTACGGCATTTGCGCTTCGATGAAGCAGTAAAATGTCGGAGTTTTTTTGCAAGGATGTAGTTTTAGTGAGCAATTTGATTACACGCTTTATGCAGCAACGGTACTACAGCGTGTCTAAAAAAAACGTAGCGCGTCTGAAGCCGTTATATTAAAAACAGAACAGCGTGTTAAAATCTGTGGCCAGATTATCTGTGATTAGTTATAAATTGCTGTTGACTATGGTACTTGCCAAAAACCGAATATAAATCACGTACATTAAAAATTTTTCTTATTAGTGTGATATTATATATTTGTTTGAAAGTAAATGTCGTATTCTTTGTGTTTTTGTCGATTATATATCGCAAAGGGGCCTTTTATCTTTATATATTCCGTTTCAATTTGATAGCTGTTATAAAGGCTGCTTTCGCGGCTTGTTTTGTCCTCGCGGGTACCGCTTCGGCGTGTGCGTCTTTTTGCGAAACACAAGTATCGAACGCCTGCTGCCGTCGTAGAGCGTGAAGTCGTAGTGAGTCTCAAAGCATAGCCCAAGCAGTTTACTCGCGTTTGCAGCTGCGTCCGCCTCTGACATATCCGTTTTGTAAGCAACTACTGCGCCGTTTATTTTGACTATTTGCGCTGTGTATTCCAACAAAATATTTAGTGGTGCAACAGCTCGTGCCACAGCCACATCAAACTGCTCGGAATGGTTTTGGGCAAAATCCTCTGCACGCTCGTGAAAAAATTGCGCTTCAATAACCAGCTTCGAGCACAACGTTTTGCAAAATTCCACTCGCTTATTCAGACTGTCTACCAAGGTGATAGAGATATCATCGCGCAAAAGCTTGAGCGGAATGGACGGAAAACCGGCTCCGCATCCGATATCACATACGGAAGCGCCTTGCGGTATAGCTACGGCGCCCAACATACTGTCTGTAAAATGCTTGTTTCTGATTTCCGTTGGATCGGTAATGGCGGTTAGATTGTATTTTTCGTTTTCGGAAAGGAGAAAATCGGTGTAGATATCAAGCTTTTCATTTACCGCTTCAGTAATGTGGATATCTATGTCTTTCATATTATCTGATGTTTCCATTTTATGCTTTAATTATCTTTATTGTACACTTTAATTGACTTAGTTGTACATTATTGTTTGTGGATATTTTGTGCAAGATACACAATAAGTATTTGTATATCCGCTGGAGAAACTCCAAGAATTCTGCCCGCTTGACCGAGATTTCGAGGACGTATTTTGTTGAGCTTTTGACGCGCTTCTAAACGTAAACCGTCAATTTTCGAGTAGTCGATATCATTCGGCAACGGTTTATTTTCCAGTTTGTTGGCTTGTTCTATCGCATCCTTTTCCTTTTCAATATAGCCGCGATACTTGCAGTTTAGTTCTATTTGGTACAGCGCGTCATCATCCGTTTCATCAAAAAAGCCCAGCGACTGCACATCCTTTGCGGTGATATTGGTGCGGCGTAAAATTTCGTCCACCGTCAAGCCTGCTCCGCTTACAGGCTCGTTTTTTTGTTCAAACAGCGGTCCGTACAGCTTAGGTGATACCACTTCTTTAAGTTGTTTTTCGCATTGCTCAATTTGATGTTTTTTGTGGAGATATTTTGCATAACGTGCGTCATCCACCAAGCCTATTTGTCGTCCTAACTCGGTAAGCCGTAGATCGGCATTGTCCTGTCGCAATATTAGTCGGTGTTCGGCTCGGCTGGTCATCATTCGATATGGTTCGGTGTTTTCTTTGGTGGTTATGTCGTCAATCAACACACCGATATAGCTGTTGTCGCGACGCAAGGTAAAGGGGGCTTTGCCATGTACATACCTTTCGGCATTTATTCCGGCGACGATACCTTGACCTGCCGCTTCTTCATAGCCGCTTGTACCGTTTATTTGTCCGGCAAAAAACATACCGGGAATATGCTTTGCCATCAGCGTTGCATCTAACTGTGTTGCGTCAATGCAATCGTACTCAATCGCGTAGGCGTCGCGCATTATTTCTACATTTTCCAAGCCTTCTATGCTGTGGTAAATTTGTTCCTGTACGCTTGCCGGCATTGAGCTTGAAGCCCCTTGTACATAAAACTCGTCCGTTTCCTCCGATTCCGGTTCAAGAAAAATTTGATGTCGCTCTTTATCGGCAAATCGAATTATTTTGTCCTCTATACTTGGACAGTAACGTGGTCCAACACCGTTTATGGAGCCGTTGTAGATAGGCGCAAGCTGCTTGTTATCCGATATTATGCGTTTTGTCTCCGCAGTGGAATAAGTGAGATAGCAGCTGCGTTTTGTGGCGGGTATGGAGTCAGTTGCATAAGAAAACGGTGCAACGTCTGCTTCTCCTGTTTGTTCGACGGTTTTTGTAAGATCGATGGAGTCCAGTTTGACTCTCGCAGGTGTGCCTGTTTTAAATCGACTGACTTTAAAGCCCAGTTCAATCAGACTTTCGGTTAGATATTTTGCGTTTGCAAAACCGTTTGGTCCGCTGTTTCGGACGCAATCGCCTACAATAGTACGTGAATTGAGGTACACTCCGCAGCAAAGCACGACAGCTTTTGCTTTGTAGACAAGCTTAACTGCCGTAGCGACAGAAAAACTGCCGTCGGGATTTCTTTCGATTGCCGTTGCCTCGCCCTGTCTGAGATGTAGATTGGGAGTAGTCTCCACGGTGCGTTTCATATTGATGTGGTAGACGTTTTTATCCACCTGCGCACGAGGCGAAAACACCGCCGGACCTTTCCCGCGGTTAAGCATGCGCATTTGCAACAGACTTTTATCGGCATTTATAGCCATTTCGCCTCCAAGCGCGTCAATTTCTTTGACGATCTGCCCCTTTGCCGTGCCGCCAATGCTGGGATTGCATGCCAAATATGCTACCGTATCAAGGTTCGTTGCAAGCATGAGAGTATTGCATCCCAATCGCGCCGATGCAAGTGCGGCCTCACATCCGGCATGTCCCGCTCCTATTACTATAATGTCGTAATTTTTGTTTGTCATCGAACTGAATTCGTCCTTTTACTTTTCGGAAATGAATAATAATTTTACGATTAGCTAAAATCAAAGCTTAAACAACGTAAGTTGCGTAACTTAATTGTCAATTTTGTACTATTTACCCAAACAGAACTTACTGTAGATCCTGTCGATCACATCCTCGCTTGCGTCAGTGCCCGTTATTTGTCCGAGCGTTTGCCACACCTGTTTTATTTCATTTGCCACTACGTCCAATGTTGTTTTGTCGCAATCTGCAATGGCTTCGGTTAGCTGTAGCTTAGCCTGTTTGAGACAGCTGAGATGACGTTCGTTGGTTATCAATAAGTCGCTTGTTTCTATATCCTGTGCGCTAAACATTTCGTAAAGCGTTTCCTTGATTATTTCCACATCGCCGTATTTTGCGGAAACAACCAGGCTGTCTACACAACACGGTTCACTTTTGAAAAGATCGCTTTTGTTGTATATGCGCACTTGAGGACGAATTGTAGGATATACCGAACGATCTGTCGGGTCATCGGTGACATGAAGAACCACATCTGCGCTATCCGCGGCTTTCCGGGCTCTTTTTATGCCTTCGATTTCTATTTCGTTGTTTGATTCACGTATGCCAGCAGTGTCTACGAAATTAAAACGGATGTCTCGGTAGTTTACGCTTTCCGTAAGCGTATCCCGTGTTGTACCCTGAATGTCTGATACGATCGCCCTGTCGACGCCCAATAACGCATTTAGTAAACTGGATTTGCCTACGTTCGGTTTCCCGACGATAGCTACATCTATGCCGTATTTTGCCACTTTACCCAATGTTGCAGTAGAAATGAGTTCATTGATCTTACAAAGTATGTCTGTTAGTTTCTGTTTCGACGTTTCCACTGTGGGAAGCTCCAGATCCTCCTCAGGGTAGTCAAGCGCCGCTTCGCATGACGATACGATATCAAGAAGCGTATCCTGCAGCGCCACTATCCGTTTGCCGAGCTTGTTTTCCAGCAGGTTGGCGCCCGCCTTAGCTGCCGAAGCGGTCTCAGCGTCTATCATTTCTATTATTCCCTCGGCATTTGTCAGATTTTGCTTGCCGTTAATAAAAGCACGCTTGCTGAATTCGCCGTTTTGTGCCATCACCGCGCCGTGTTCCAGGCAAGTTTCTATCACTGCTTGCGCTACGGCTGTTCCGCCATGGCAGTGAAATTCCACCGTGTTTTCACCCGTATAAGAGTGTGGCGCAACAAAATATACGCACATTGCATGTTCATCAAAATGTGAGGTTGTAAGCGTTCCCAGTTTTAGTAAATTCGGTTTTTGTGGAAACGGACGGAAAAACTGTTTAGCTATCTCTATTGAATTGTCGCCGCTCATTCGTACAACGGAGATTGCTGCGCGTCCCCTTGCAGTGGACAAAGCTACGATTGTTTTGTTCATATCTCACCTCTTTACATCAATATTGTATCACTTTGGTTTGAAACCGACAACTGCTTTTTTACGCATGTTTCACAAGCAAAAATTTGTTTCACAAAAAGGCATATATTGTTGAAATTAAACAAATTTTATGTTATAATATAAAAAAATATATTTGCGGTCATTTTAGGTATCGGTACAATTATTAGGAATTACCCTTCTAACAAAAGTTTTGTCTTATTTAGAGGTGAATTATGGGGAAAATTATTGCTTTTTCAAACCAAAAGGGTGGAGTAGGTAAAACTACTACTGCCATCAATTTGGCGGCTTACGTTGCATTGGCGGGAAAAAAGGTTTTACTTGTAGATTTTGATCCGCAGGGCAATGCTACGAGCGGTTACGGAATTGAAAAAAACACCTTGAACGCAACTGTGTATGACGCGCTTATGGGTGACAGCTCTGTACGGGATGTTGTTTTGAAAACGGTCATTGACAATTTGTGGATTCTTCCCAGCAACAGTGACTTGGCAGGTGCGGAGGTTGATCTTGTTTCTATTCCCGCTCGAGAAAGCGCTTTGAAACGAGCACTTTCCGGCATTAAAAATGATTTCGATTACATTTTTATTGATTGTCCTCCAAGTCTTGGACTTCTAACGCTCAATGCTATGGTGGCTTGTGATAGTGTAATTATACCTATTCAGAGCGAATTTTTTGCTCTTGAAGGCGTGACGCAGCTGCTTAATACCTTCAAAATTGTAAAGCAGCGTCTCAATCCTAAGATCGAGATCAACGGCGTTGTGCTCACTATGTACGATATGCGTACTACTCTTTCCAAGCAGGTAACTGCGGAAATATACAAGTACTTCAGCAATAAGATATACACAGTTCCCGTGCCGCGCAATATCAAGCTCGTGGAATCTCCCAGCTTCGGTGTTCCTGTGGTATTGCATGCTCCGCGCTCGAATGGCGCATTGGCTTATCAAGCTTTGGCAAAGCAATTTTTGGAAAGGGAGGAGAGAGCAAATGGCTAACAAAGGATTAGGAAGAGGGCTTGCCTCTTTGTTGGGTTCAAATACAATTGACGAGTTTCCATCTCAACCGGCTCGTGTACAGGAATCTTCTGCTGCCGAGCAATCGGACAATGTTGTACGGATTGCGTTGTCCGATATTGATCCTAACTATGAGCAGCCTCGCAAAAAGTTTGACGAGGCCGCCTTGAAAGAGCTGGCAGACAGTATAAAAGTTCACGGAGTAATTCAGCCCATAGTTGTAACGCCTATAGGCAAACGTTTTATGATCATTGCGGGTGAGCGTCGTTTTCGCGCAAGCAAAATGGCGCTTCAAACAGATATACCCGCCATTATTCGTCATTATACGCCGCAGCAGATCAAGGAAATCAGTCTTATAGAAAACCTGCAGCGTGAAGATTTGTCTCCTATTGAGGCGGCACGCGCTATCAAGACTTTGATGACAGAATTTAACATGACTCAAGAAGTTGCAGCAGACCGTATAGGAAAAAGTCGATCCGCTGTTGCAAACACGCTGCGTTTGTTGACTTTGAATGATGACGTTATTTCTCTCATTGAGCAAGGTCGCTTATCTGCCGGACACGCACGTACTTTGGTTGTTGTTCCAAGCGAGCAGCAGTATAAATTGGCGTTAAAAGGTTGTGACAACCAATTGACCGTTCGTGAAATGGAAAAAATGGTTCGAGAGTTTTTGAATCCCAAACCGGACAAACCGAAGCCGTCTATTCAGGACAGTAAAGAGCTCGTTAATCTTGTTTCAAACATGCAGCGTGCCTTTGCTACAAAGGTATCCGCCATTGGTAACGGCAGAAAGGGACGTATATATATTGATTATTTTACGGCGGACGACTTGGATCGTATTTGTAATATGGTGGAGGATTGGATGAGCGATAAGTTTCGTAAAGACAGCGAGTAGTTGTAAACTCGTAAAAGAATTTTTCACTCCAAGTATTTATTTAAGCTGCGACTTGCTCAATGTTGTGTAAGTCGCAATTTTTGTGAATAGATGGTTAATGATTTTTTATGTTAAACTTTGTTTCTGTTAAACAAACGCAGTTTTATCTGATAATATCAATTTTAGTTAGTACACGCCGATTATACAGTGTTTTTATTCTTTCAATATTTTTCATTTTTAGTTTTTGCAATAATGAACACTGTTCATTTATAAAACAAAAAGCAACCTTTAATGGTCTATAATTGTATGTTAAATCGTTGAACTGTGCAATATTAATCTGTTTTTTAAAAAAATTTGTACAAACAGGATATGTTTAAGTACGTTATTATCTTGATTTTCTATAATTTCGTCCGGTTTTTTGCTGCAAAAATTGCGGATTGGTAACTTTATATCTATGAAGTCAAAAAAGGAACTTATTTACAGATATGCCAAGATTTACAAGTCGGTTTTATTATGTACATTAATAATTTTCTCGTCTATTTAGGTTTAATAAATTAATCAACCGTTTTTAGAGAAAACAGATCACTATTGACTTTTCCTTGTGATGAAAACATATCACCATTAAAACGTTTGTTTCACGTGAAACGCCCTAATATAGAAGAAACGCTGAAAATATATTTTGTTTTATCAGTTGAAGATAGTTGTTCGTGTTTTTAAAATTTGATAATTTAATCGGTAATTTCTTACTATTTGCTTGCCATTCGCACGATTCTATGACAAATAATTTTTGATTTGCAAAAAAAGGTTCATTCGTCTCCTTTGAAATTAATTTGGGCAAAATTTAATTTTCCCCTCTGATCGGTTTGTTAGCAACATGGAGGATATGAAATGAAAAAAAAGATTTTGTTTTATTGTTTCTGTTTCACGTGAAACATAATAACTTTGGCAAGATTGAATTTACGTTTTCTTACGAACTGTAAGACGGTCTTTGTTTTTTACTAAACAAATAAATCAAGAAGCTTACAATTCGATTAATTAATTTGCTATAAAATAGGCAAAAAACTGCTCGATTTTAACAGAATGGCTTTGTTTTGGGCCGGAAATTTTTTAATTTTAATGTCAAAAATTCTGTCAGAACGCCTCTTTCAACCAGGTTTTATAACATAATTTTTCAACTAAAAATGTTTGATTTTTCTTATTTTTTTGTAAATAAAATATTCTTTTAAGCAGTTCAAATATGGCTTTGATTTGATCTCTTGAAAAATTTTTTTTACTATTTGCTGGGAATTCTTCGATAATGAAGTGTATCTTGTTCCACATGCTTCATAGAATAGAAGCTGCTTGTATATTTGACATCCACTCTTTAGCTTTTGTTTTATTTCCTGATCGTTAAAAAAAGTGCTGTTTAATCGAACATATTTGTGGTAAATTTAGTGATTTAATTTAATGTCTTTGTTTTTTAAAGTGTTTCACGTGAAACATATATATTTTTATTTTATGTAGCAATAAACATTACTGGTTGTATTGTTTCTTGTATGAGTTGAAATTTTGTATATTTTTAATCATTTTCAAATTAAAGGATCAAGAAAAATGTTTTTTTATGGATTTATACTTAGATTAGGGTAAATTGTTAAGATTGCGTTTTATTTATATATAAATTTTGAGTATAATTTGGCATCAATTATAACAAATCTGTTTTACAACGTAAAAAAAACAAAGGATATCTCGGACGTTTTATTTTATTTACATTGTAACTAAGTTTGTTTCACGTGAAACAATTTTTTCAAATAAATAATTTTTTGCCGACGGAATGAAAAAATCCGGATTCGTTTAAATTTATATTATGGAAAAGCTATTAAAAGATTATCATAAATAACCTTTTTGTTTGCATTTGTTGCGTAAGGAGATAAGTTGCGTTGAATGTTGTCTTATTATTAAAATATTTTCCTATTAATAATTGTTTTTTTATATTGTATAGTAATCAGAGACTGTGATGTATTTTTCTTTATTGTAAAATTTGTCGTTAACTTGTTTGTTCCTTTTGTTAAAAAAAATGGCGCAATGGCAACTTTCTCAATGGCGCTGTAATTTTAACCAAAAATGAACGCTGTTTATTATTGCACAAGAAGTTTTTGTTCTATATTTTTTCGATATTCTCAAAATAACGATGTTCAACGGTGAGCAAAAGCTTCAAGGATGGTTGTCAGATTTTGCGAACTCGTAAAGTTTTGATTTTATCGTTTTGTAACTCATTGATTGAACAATTTCTTAAAGAAAATTTACGAAAGACACACATTATTGAAAAATTTATAATTATTCGTAAAGCGATCAGTTGTCATAATTTAATATTGATAATGTCCACTCAATGTAATAATACTTTGAGTTTGGAACTTGCAGCGATTGTCCAATATGAAACAACCGCAGAGCATGCGATAAATCTCGATTGGGACCTACACCACCCAAAAGCGAGTTTGTTATAAGCATCGCCATCTGTTTACAATCTGGCTGCAAAGAGCTTGGATTATAAGTAAAAACAGTTAATGTTTTGCGTACAAGGTATCATACTTTGTAAACACATCGGAAACAACTCCGATGTTGAAAATTCGAAAAGGAAGTCTGATATGAAAAATGGCTGTTTAATGCGAAAAAAAGGTTTCAACCGATTTTAGACGATGTAGAAGGCAGAATGTCGGTAACGGAGTTTCAACAAATGTTTGAAACAAATAAATTTTAACAAAAGATATTGAAACTGCCATTGGACAAAAAAAATATATGGTGCAGGGAATACAACTACAATCTTTTCGATTTTTTCAGCAATTACTATGATTACAAGGGGCAGAGTTGGAATACTTTTACAAATAGATACGGAATACAAGCGAATTTGACAACCCTATTGAAAGAATACAATATAAGTTATCAGCCTTTCCAAGGTATAAGGAATAATACGTTTTCTTGTTGGATATACAACCAAGTTGGGTGTATTGTCTTGACGACGGCATATTTCGGCAGATAATGGACGAGATACCGCAAGCGTTATCCAAAACGAAACGTATAGCGATGGGGAAGGAAAAGATTAAAGCACTATTCAAATACGACAAGACCTATCCGCGTTGGGTGCAAGAGGCAGAGTGGTCAATAGTGAACGACAAGTCGCTGATATTCAGTCATCAGAAAAAAGCCAAGGGCGGAGAGATAAGAACATACTACTACTTTTATGATGAAGATACAAAAGAAGAAAAGGTAATAGAACAATTTGAAAAAGTACGATAAAGGAATTTCTAAAGCAAAAACGGCAAATGAGGTGAAAAAACGTTTTGTTTATCGCATTTTTATAATACTCATAATAGGAGTGCCGATCGCGGCAGACATTTTTGAACCTACAACTTGCCTTGATGAACAAGCAGATTTTTATTTGAATAAAAACAACGAATATGAACAAGTACGTGCAAATCGTTCGGAAACGTTCATACGGTAGAGTAAAACCATTTTTTCTTTTTCAACGTTGATAGTTTTTCGGAGTTGAAATCGTTTAACGGCGTCAATATGCTTGCCTCGTTCTCGTTTGCGCGAGAGCTTCTCCGTTAAACAGCGAAGTTTGGCTGGCGGTCAATCGCGCGATAAAACAAATCGACAAAAAAAGTAATTATATGCTTATATGCCGCAAAAAAGCGCACTAAAACATATAGATGTTGGCAACACTTACCTAAAAAACAAGGAGATACAATATGTTAGAAGTAAGTGTTTACAATCCACCCGATGCGGAAAAGGCAGCGACAGAGCTGTCCGGTAAAATTACTAACGCAGTTTACATGTGTATAGGGACGGAAAAGGTTTTTTCGGATAGTCTTGGTCCGCGCGTGGGAACGCTGCTAAACGAAAAAATGACAAAACCCGCCTTTGTATACGGAATGTGTGAACGAAATATTACGGCAGAAAATTTGCTGTATTGTTATAATTTCATCAAGGTTTTGCATCCCAACAGTCGTATAGTAGTTGTAGACGCGGCTGTGGGTACTGTCGATCAAATCGGAAAAATTCAAATATGTGACGGCGGTATACTGCCCGGTGCGGCAACCAATAAAAATCTACCCTCGGTTGGAGATGTGGGCATAGTGGGTATCGTCGCCGAGCGTGGAATGAGTGATTTTTATACCTTGAACTCCGATAAGGTTCGTTTAGTGGGTGAGGTGGCACAATTTATTGCAAATGCATTAGTTGCAGCGGCGCAAACAGCATAATTATTGTTTTTGTCCAATCATATCTCCCTTTACCCTTGCAATAATTGTCTCAAAAATACAGATACTAACAGAGCGTAAGTAAAGTAATATAAAATTTGACAATAAATATATATTGTGTTAGAATATAGTAAAATTTATATAAAGGGTAAAAAAACAGATTTATATGCGCCTCAAAGCGCGCTCAAGCTTGTAAGATAACATGCGGTTGTGTCCGTGTAAAGGAGATTAATTTTGGATCAAAAACGTACGAGAACAATAATTTATATCGTAATCGGTATAATTTTAGCAGTTGCGCTGGCTGTCTTGGTGTGGCAGTTAGTGGGAAGCTCTTCAACGAAGATCACTCGCGCAGAGTTTGAAGAAAATCTTCCCAACTACGTAAGAATCGACATAGGCTTGTACCGTGTTGAGTGTCAGCGGAGTGACGGAAGAAGATTTTATTTTGTTACACATGAGTTCAGCGGCGAAAACTCACCCGAGCAGATAGTTATGAAGGCTATCGAAGAGGGTATAATTACGCCGTACGACAGCAATACGGGTAAGGGTGTTGTTATCAATATTACAGACCCCAATGCAACCAGCTGGACGGATTATATAATTCCTGTTGTGTGGATCGGACTGATTATCCTGTTAGGGTTTATTATGTTCCGTCAAATTGCCCGTCAAAACAATCAAAACATCGACTTTGGCCGCAGTAAGGCACGCGTTGTGCAAAACATGAAGGTGCGTTTTTCCGATGTGGCGGGCGCAGAAGAGGAAAAGGAGGAATTGCAGGAGATCATCGACTTCCTGAAGGATCCCAAAAAATTCAGCGATATCGGCGCACGCATACCCAAGGGCGTGCTGCTTGTAGGCCCTCCCGGAACAGGCAAAACGTTGTTTGCAAAGGCCGTCGCCGGCGAAGCGGGAGTGCCGTTCTTTTCGATGAGCGGCTCTGACTTTGTTGAAATGTTTGTAGGTGTAGGCGCCAGTCGCGTCAGAGATTTGTTCGATCAGGCAAAGAAAAACATGCCGTGTATTATCTTTATTGATGAAATCGACGCGGTAGGACGTCAGCGTGGCGCAGGACTCGGCGGCGGACATGACGAACGCGAGCAAACTCTCAACCAGCTGCTTGTGGAAATGGACGGTTTCGAAACCAGCACAAATATCATTGTTATGGCGGCTACCAACCGTGCGGATATTCTCGATCCCGCACTGCTGCGTCCCGGTCGGTTTGACCGTCAGATCTATGTAAATCGTCCTGATGTGAGGGGACGTGAAGCGATATTGAAGGTTCATGCTCGTAAAAAGCCAATAGGTCCTGATGTCAATTTCCGTACTGTAGCTCGCATAACGGCGGGCTTTACGGGGGCGGATTTGGAAAATTTGCTCAACGAGGCGGCTATCCTTGCCGTGCGCGAAGGCAGACGAGTGATAACGATGGCAGACGTAAACGAAGGCATAAACAAGGTAGTTATGGGACCGCAAAAGAAATCTCGTCTTGTAACCGAGCCTGACAAGCGCATTACCGCCTATCACGAATCCGGTCATGCAATACTTGCCTGCAGCCTTAAATATTGCGATCCCGTGCATGAGGTTACGATTATTCCGCGCGGTATGGCTGCCGGATACACAATGACTCGCCCGGAAAACGACAACAATCACGTCACCAAACAGCAGCTTTTGGATCAAATAACTATGACGTTGGGCGGCAGAGTCGCCGAAGAGCTTATCATACAAAATGTGAGCAGCGGCGCCAGCGGAGATATAAAATCCTTGACGCAAACAGCACATCAAATGGTTACTGAGTGGGGTATGTCCGATCGAATCGGCCCGTTGTTCTACGGCAGCGAGGGAGAAGTGTTTGTTGGCAAAAATTATCAAACAGAAAGAAGCTATTCCGACGAAATTGCAAATATTATAGACGAAGAAGTTCGCGATATTGTAGACGGCTGTCACAAGCGTGCAACGGAAATTCTTTCTTCCAAGTTAGAGGTGCTTCACAATATGGCGCGTGTGCTCATTGAAAAGGAAACGATCCACACTGAGGAAGTGGATATGCTCATGAAAGGCAGCAGCGTCGAGGAAGTTGTCGCTTTCATGGATGCTCGTGAGAATGTTCCTGCAGCTGTGCCCGCAGACAAGCCCGATGTCAAAAGTGAATAATAAAAACAAATAACTTTTGTCTGTGCGATGTGTACCCCCAAAGTTAAAATCTTCGGGGGTACATATTTTATAGTTGGAAAAGTTAAATTCGGCAGGCATACGTGAAATCAAGATATAAATACTGTGCTGAAGATATACTCCCCCCCCCCCAAAAAAAATTATTACAACAAAATCGAATATGATTTCTAATTGATTAATTTGAAAGAAAAATCTCGATTCATAAAAAAAGTAAGAGCTATATTTATCATAAATAGGTGCTAAGCCTCACCGAATATCGAAAAGTCTGATAAAAGCATAATTTATTAAAACAATTTTCGTGTTAACAGAAAAATTACATAGAGAACGTTTTTCAAACTAAAAGGACTGAGTTTGAACTATACTGACTCAGTCCTAATTGTTTGTTGGAATTTTGAGGAATACTCCTCTATGTAAAAGCTGTTTTCCCGATACTTTAGGATTCTTGCGAAACGAATTTGAGACCGTCCCAAATTTTTTGTTGGTAGTTTTGCAACTCGTATGCCAAGTAGCCCACGCGGAAACGAACCGTTGTATATTTGCACGGATCCTTGCCCAACATTTTATCTATGGGTACGTTGTTTGCGTCCACAATGTAGTCGGGCACGTTTTCCTCCACCATATAAGCCATACCACCTACGGTTACAGTTACTACGTTGAGGCTTGTGTATTTAACGTTGGGATCGCGGCTGTTGTCGGTCAATACCATCGGCATATTGTAGTTGAGACCAAATCCCATTATTTGCAGTTCTCCAATCAGCGGATTAAACATACGTACTGCCGGACTGTCTTGAAAGTCGTTTGAAGTTTTGTCGTAGCTTCTCAAATAGAGCGGCAGCTGTATCGGGTCGATAAATTGAGCGTTTTTTGCCAATTTATATTCCGTCGGTTCCTCTCCGTTTACGGAAACCTTGGCAATGGGGCGTTTGTCGCTAAAATCGTAGGTTGTTTCTACGGTGTATTTGCTTAATTGTTGTCTCTGTGCACCCAGATAAAAACCGTTTGAGTCTGTTGAGGACTTCACAGGAGACTGAGACGCTTCGTCTTTGAAGGTTACGCTTTGTTTTATGACCGATTTCAACACTACGCAATCTTCTCTAATCTGCAGCAAAGGCGCTTTCTCTGTCAACTCTTCGCCCTCCACTGCAAGCGTTTGAAGGTCGGACCATGCGTCACATTCTGTCAATTTCAAACTATTGCCATTGTTAAGCTTTATTTCTTTTAAATACTGCACGTACAATATCTGTTCGGTAGTCAGCGTCCACATACTGTTGTTTTTATCTATTTTCATATTTAATGTGCCGTCTACCGCAGCAGGTAATATTTCGTCCAACGAAGAAATCGTTTCTCCGGACATAGCCATATCTTTGGAAAATTTTACATTGGGATGCGCTTCGCTGGTGTATTCATTAAAGCCGGTGATCTGTCCTTCTGTATTGTAGACGAAGTCGGCAAGAGATATATGAAACGTATAATCCTCGCCTGCGTCCCAGCGTATCTCCTTGCCTGTCGTAGGCGTACTGCAAGCTGCCAACAGGGTCATCAAGTTCAAAAGCATCAAAAGCAATAAGGTAATTTTTCTTTTCATAGTTTCTCCGATCGTTATTGCATATTTATCCTTGACTGAATGCGGCAAAAGTCAAGAAATGGTTTTTTATTATTATATCATATACAACAGCTTTTTGCAAACGTATATTTTGCGCATTGCTGTTTATGAAAACATAAAATGAGAAAAACCGTCGAATAATTTCTGCAATACCGATTTCGGCAGACTTATTTGTATTGATTGAATACCCTTTTAGTATTAGTCTTGCCAATGCCTACAAAATTTGATACAATATAGACATGTCAAAAATCACTATTTACAAAACAAAAACCATGAAGGAAGCGGCAGAATGTGTAATGGACGCGTTGTCGCGTGTGGACAAAAAACGTCTGGACGTTTTACACACGGTAATTGTTCCCGATCGAGCTTCGCTCGAAGCCGAGCGTGCCCTTCTCAAAGCCTTGGGGGGTAGCTTCAACGTGCAGGTAAAGACCTTCCGTAGATTGGCTGCCGATGTGCTTCCCAAATACGAGTATCTATCCAAGCAAGCGGAAATAATGGCGCTTAGCGGTATCATCAAGGATTGTAAGGAACAGCTTTGTTGTTTTACAAAGGGTGTAGAGACACCGGGCTTTGCCGAGAATATCTACGAAACGGTCAGCATGATGAAGTATTGTCGGGTGACGCCAAATATGCTGCTTGCGGATTTGCCCAAGAGCGTTAAGGGTAAGGCTCAGGATATTGCGCTTATATATCGCCAATATCTTGAATTTACAAAAGATAGATTTATGGATTCGGCGGACAAGCTCAGCAAGCTGTGCGAAGTAATTAAGCAAACGGATTTTGCTGTAAACGGATATTTCTATCTGTATGATTTCGACAATTTTTCGGCACAGGAGCTTGCGCTCGTGGAACAATTGGCGATCAAAAGCATGGGCGTTACGGTTGCATGTTGTGCGAGTGACGACAAAAGAGACGATAGACTATATCTCAATGATATTTACAACGGACTGCTTACAATGTGCCGCCGCAACGGAATTTCTCCCGACATTCAATGTTATGAAACAAGGTATGCACACAGATTCGCCGCTCACATAGGCAACAATTTATTTAGGTATTGCAACGAACAGCCTATAGATGCGGGTGGTTATTTGGAAATATTCGAGGGGGCAACGCGTTTTGATGAAGTCTATGCATTGGCGTGCAAAATTCAACAATATGTGCGTAGGGATGACAAGCGTCGTTTCAAAGACATATACGTTGTTACGAGTGATTTGGCAAAATATTCAAATGCCGTCTCCACTATTTTTGCCGACTTTGATATACCATATTTTTGCGATAGGCAATACGCGCTTTCCGATCATCCGTATACGCGTTTCACTGTAGATTATCTCACTTTATGTCGCAACAACGGTAAGTTGACAAGCGTTTTGCCCTTTGTCAAAAACCCGTTTTTTGCGGGCTTTAATGCTGATGACAGCGTCTATTTCTTTGAGAATTACTGTCTCAAATACAATGTTTCTTTCCGTTACGACAGCTTCGTTCTCGGTCGAGAGGAACCGGGTTTTGACAAAGCCGACGCTTTTCGTAAACGGTTTAACGACCTTTTTAGTACAGTTAAAGCTTCAAACTCCGCAACTGTTGCGGAATATGTTGATTTTGTGCGTAAATTTATCGAGCACTGCGGGTTGAAAGAACAAAATGTCAAATTTGCCGAGATGCAGCAACAGTGTGGGTTGGATTTCGAAAGTAAAGTTACTGCGCAGGTTGCGGACAAGCTGGAAAATGTTCTTACTCAAGCGGAAAAAGTGCTGGGTGCGCGTTATGTCAAGCTAGACGAATTTCTCAAATTATTCCTAACGGGGCTGAGCGCTGTCAAAATTTCCGTAATACCTGTTCACAACGATTGCGTTATTTTTGCAAACATGGCGAAAGCGCGCAAACATGATGTCAAATTTCTTGCGCTGCTGGGTGCAAATCAAGGCGACATGCCCATTGTGAAAAGGGATACAAAGCTGCTTACCGATCGAAATATAAGCGATTTGGCAATGGGCGGGATAAATGTTGAGCCGCAGATTTTTACGGAAAACCGTCGCGAGCGGTTCAGTTTGTTTCAGCTGTTGTTGGAGCCGACGGATTTTTTGTACGTTTCCTATGCCGCTTCCGACGGGGCGGACAAACTGACGGCTTCGTCATTCGTCAGACAACTGTGCGCCTTGTTTACCTCCAACGGTGCACCGCTTCAAGTAAAAAGTGTTGTTGATGAGGATATATATACGGAAAAGCAGGCAAAGACTAAGTTGATTGTCAACAACCGGAAGCTTCGCGATCGCACACCTGTGAACATGCCATCCTTTGACGCATTGCAAATTTTATTCGGCGACGAAATGAAGCGGTATTTGCAAAGTACCGGCGGCAGAGAGATCAATGTTCCGCGCGGCGGAGAGCTTTATTTCAAAAATTCCGCCACCAGCGTAAGCCAGCTTACGGATTTTTTCAAGTGTCCCTACCGTTTTTATATTCAATATGGATTAAACGTCAAACCGCGCACTGTAGCTGAGCTGCAATCCAGTGATCTTGGCAATGTGCTTCACGCAGTGTTGGAAACGTATGTAAGGGACATGGATGTTGAGGAGACGGACGAAATTACCGAGCAAAAGGCGAAAGAAAAATTCGAGCTCGCCATGAGTGACGATTTTTACCGCGGGCTGAAAAACGATGTCAAAATGGCGGGTATTTTATCCCAACTTTGCTCGGAAAGCATACGTATGTGCAAGGTCGTAAAGCAGCAGTTTCGTGATTCCGATTTCGTTAATTATGCAACGGAGTTGAGTTTTGGCGGCGACGGCGGTCTGCCGCCCGTTGTTGTAGACTTTGAAGGCGGAAGCTTTAAGCTTGTAGGCAAAATAGACCGCGTTGACGTTTGCGGTGACAGATTTGTGGTTGTCGATTACAAAAGCGGGGCTGCGGCATCCGAATACGGCGAAAAGGAACTATACATAGGACACAAAATGCAGCTTCCCGTCTACGTAAAGGCTGTGGAGGATTTGACGGGAAAGCGTCCGGCAGGCTTTTACTATTTCAATATGCACGACAATTTTTCGGCAGTGGACGCCGAGGACGATTATGTGTACAACGGCCGTACACTACGCGAGCTTGATGTTGCCAAGCAAATCGACCGCAAATTGGCAGCGGGCAAAAGCCGCAAGCTGGGGCTTTCCCTCACATCTAAGGGGGAGTTTAATATGAGAAGCGGCAACATACGTTTGCTTACCGATGAACAATTTGACAGTCAAACGCAATACACATTTGAGCTTATCCGCCGCGCAGGTGAGCTTATGCGGCAAGGCTATGCTTCCGTCAATCCTTATGAAGGTGCTTGCGACTACTGCGATTACAAAAGTATATGTGATTTTGGCGACACAATAACGACCAATGCGCGTGAGGTGCTTGCCGATGTGGATAAAACCGCGATAGAGAGGATCGTTAAAAATGAAAACAAATGATTTCCGGCTTACGCCTGCTCAAAAAAAAGTTATAGATCTTCGCGGCCGTAATATGCTTGTATCTGCTTCTGCGGGCACCGGCAAAACCACCACCATGATACGACGGGTATTGGCTTTATTGCAAGAAGGCTATGACGTGTCGGAAATGGTCATTGTTACATTCACCAATCTTGCCGCTGCGGAGATGAAGGCACGTCTTGCGGATAAGCTGTCCGAATTAAGCGACAGCCCTCGTATCGCCGACCAGTTGGAAAAGCTTGACAACGCCGCTATTTGTACATTGCACTCCTTTTGCAGCGACCTGCTGCGCAACTATTTTTATGTTGTTGATATCGACCCGGCATTCGAAATTTTGGATACGGTCACTGTCGCCGCATTGCGTAAAAATGCATTGAATAATCTTTTTGCGGAATATTTTGGCAAGGACGATCCTGTTTTTCGGGAGGTTTACAAGATCTTTTCCACTCACCGCAGAGAAGATAACTTCCGAGACGCGCTTATGAGACTGTATGACTTCGGTAGATGTCTGGAGGATTTCCCCGCTTGGTATGCGGCTCACCGCGAAAACTTTGTAACATACAGCGAGGACAACCCCATTGTGCAGACGCTGTTAAAGGATATTGCCCAAATGCTGCAATATCAGATAGAAAATATGTCTGCGCTTGCTGCCCGAGCCGATGAAGAGAACGAAGCCTATGCCTGCGTGCTTCACGAAAATGCATCAAGACTTGCCGCTATTCCTTCTGACAATTTACAGAAGGCGCTCAACGGTTTGGAGAAGCTCACTTTGGAGCCCCTTCCGCGCAAAAAACCGAATGTTTGTTTATCCGATTTCGAAACCAGTATCCGCAGTCATTACAAGCAGTTGGCAGAGGTACGAGAGGATCGTATCAAAAAGTACCTGTCTCTAAGCCGTTCGCTGTCCCTTGAAACACTTTGGCAGGAAATGGCGCTTTCCGTTGTCCATGTTGACAAGCTTGTGGAGCTGGTAACTCGGTTCGACGAGTTGTTTGTCGAGGAAAAACGACAACGCGGCGGAGTGGATTTCAACGATTTGGAACACCTTTCGCTCAAGCTTCTTCACGACGAAAAAACTCTTGCGGATATACACAGTCGATATAAGCTTGTGTTTGTGGACGAATATCAGGACACCAATCCCGTACAGGAGTCCATCATAAATATTTTGGCGCAACCGAACAAGCTTTTTATGGTCGGCGATGTAAAACAATCCATATACGGTTTCCGCGGCTGTGATCCGAATATTTTTGCGGACAAGTACTTCCGTTATAAACGGGAGCAGTCGGGTGAGGTGATAGAGCTGAACGACAACTTCCGCAGCAACGGCGAGATACTCGGTTTTGTCAACAGCATATTCAACGGACTGATGACCGAAGCCTTCGGAAGGGTGAATTACGAAGGAACGGCGCAGTTAACGGGCAGCACTTCTCCGGTATTGCAAACCTCGTCGGTTAGAGTGGACTACGTACTTAAAACGGAAACGGAAAAGAAAATCGTTGAGGATATATATGATATTACCGCTGAGCTTGAACTTGACGACGGTATCAAGCAAGGAGAATTGATCGCAAACCGTATAGGGGAATACGTAGGCAAGGTGTACACGGACAGCAACGGTAAACAGCGGCGCATTGGTTACGGCGATGTGGTTATTCTTATGCGCGGCATGACTAACAAAGCCGTGGATATTTACAACACGCTCATTTCCCGCAACATTCCCGTTGCAGGATCCTTCAAGGTGGAGGGTTACACCAACAAGGAGGTTCGTGACATAATAAATCTGCTTCGTGTCGTTGACAATCCTTACAACGATGTTCCGCTTGTAGGCGCATGTCTCTGCTTCGGCGAGCTTACCGAGCAGGAGCTTGTTTCTGTGCGTCTTGACACCGAGGGACGGGTGCCTTTTTATGAACGCCTGCTTGCATATTCAAAATGCGGCAGCTGTATTGCGGACAAAATCAGAAAGTTTTTGAGCTTTTTGACAGATATTCGTTTTTATTCGCGCAGCGCCACCGTGTGTGAAACTGTGCTTAGAGTGATAGAAAAGAAAAATTATGCTCTTTCGGTACAAGGACTTGTCAACGGCGGATTGCGTTTGAGCAAGCTTTATGATTTCTTGGACAGTATTAAAGGTGCAAGCTACGCTCAAAGCGTGGATAAATTTCTCTCCTATATAGACGAAACGACAGAGCAAAGTCCGGACGTGCAAAACACCCCAAACGCCGTGCGTTTGATGACCATGCACGCATCCAAAGGGTTGGAGTTTCCCATTGTTATTGTAGCGGGTTTGGAAACGCGCTTCAATTTCGACAAATATGCGCTCAAAACCAATACCGAATTGGGCGTCGCGTTGGACTACTACAATGTGACAACCATGCGCACTGCCGAAACCGTAGGAGCCTTCGCCTGTGATCTGTTAAATCAGCTAAAGCAGCGCGAGGAAGAAATGCGCCTGCTTTACGTGGCGTTGACGCGTGCCAAATATGCTCTCGATTTGGTTGCCACGGTGGATGAGGAAGCTCTCACAAGGCTCCCCAAGCAGCCAACTCGAGCAATGAGCCATTTAGACTGGCTTCACCACGCGCTTTTTGGCAGGTACGGCAATAAAACCTTGAGCAGCGGAGTGGAGGTAAACGTTTATGACAGCGTTCACGAAGCTCAGTCGATTGAGCAAAACTGTTTGTGTGAGCAAACGGTCAGCGTAGAGGAGGTTAGGCAAAAGCTCGATTTTACGTACGCTCATCGCGATGCATGCACAATGCCCGCCAAGGTTGTCAGTTCGGCGCTTGACAAAGAGTACATAGATACAACAGAGGATCCTCAGCCCGAGCCGGTAATCAGTGACGACGGCAATCGCAACGAATTGGGTACCGCTTACCACAAGGTGTATCAATATGTGGATTATCTTTCCGACGTAAATGGAATAAGGGATTGTATCGCTTCGCTGGTAAACGACGGCAGAATAGAGCAAAAGCTTGCGGACAGGCTGGATGTCGAATTGATATACAAAACCCTGCACAACCCCGATTTGCAAAGGTTGTTGTGCGGCGGCAAGGTTTATCACGAGCTTCCTTTTATGCTTACTGCGCGTTACGGAGAGCTGTATGAAGCCGACGGTATAAGTTCACTCGACGAGGTGATGCTGCAGGGCGTGATCGACCTTCTGATTTTGGGCGAGGACAATGCGACCGTCATTGATTTTAAGTATACAAACCGTTCCGACCTTATTGCCAAACGCTACGCAGCACAGCTTAACAGCTACCGCTTGGCAGTAGAACGTATTTGCGGCATCAAAAAAATAAAGTGTTATGTTCTGTCCGTTGCGGACAACAAACTGATCGAAATGTAAATATATTGCAAAAGCGTCAACTTTCTACAAAGTGTCTTCTTTTTTGTACGATTTTATCTTCGTTATTGTTTTAATTGAAATGCTTGTGGCAACACTTTGACAAAACGGAGGTAAATATGTATTACTTAATGAAAATTTTCACTTTGATGGACACCTATCGTATATGGGTGTTAGGCGCATTGTTTGGAGCGTTGACCTTATTCGCTCTCATAAACTGGCTGCGCAATCCTTACGTCAGACAAAATAAAAAGCTTGCCGCGTGTACGCTCAATATACGTTCCTATCCCGCCAAAACAGCCTTGTATATGGCGGCGCTGCCGAACGAATATCGCAGACAGTGGCGCGCTTTTGTCAATTGCGGCACCGACAAGCCCGCGTTGGTTTTTGAATTTGTACCTCTCAAAAAGCGTGTTACCGCTTTGTGGCTGCTGATTGTAACGTCTGTAGCGACAGCCGCATATATCGGTGTGTTTGCGCTTGTTCGACAAAATTTTGTGTATATCATTATACAAGCGGTATTTTGGTTGACGTTTACGCTGTTTATGATCATCGACAGAGCAATTTCCAAAAAATATACGCGTCGAGCAAAACAGATATTTGCAAAATTCGTCAGTCAGCTGACGGCATGCACGCCCAAAAGTCACGAAACCGAGATAGACGATACCGTCAAAGCGCTTACAAAGCTGAATAAAGCGGAAGTTACCGATGCCACGGTAGGCAAGGCCAGCGAAATATTGCAAAGTAAGGGCTTGAGCGAAAACCGAACCGTAGAGGAGCAGCGTAGAATAAATCTTGCTCTTAACGGGCTGCTCCAAGCCTATGCAAAAAACGCTCAACACAAGCCCGTTTGATATAGCCGTAGTCCCCAACCTTGCTGTTGGGGATTTTTTTATTGTTATCACACACAAGTTTGTGATATAATAAATTTATGGAAAAAGTCGATTTGCAAACAAAACTGAAAAATCTTCCGGACGAACCGGGTGTGTATATTATGTATGACGCCGACGGCAACGTTTTGTACGTAGGTAAGGCAAAGATACTTAAAAACCGCGTGCGGCAGTACTTTCACGCCTCCGGCAACAAGACGGAGAAGGTTTTGGCAATGCTCAGTCACGTTGCCGATTTTCGCTATATTATCACCGCGAGCGAAACGGACGCGTTGAGTCTCGAAAATACTCTTATCAAAAAGTACACTCCACCCTACAATATTCTGCTTAAGGACGACAAGCAATATCCCTACATCAAGGTAAATCTGCGAGCCGACTATCCAAAATTCGTGTCCACACGAAAGCTGACCAAGGACAAGTGGCGCTATTTCGGACCTATAACGCAGGGTGGAGCAAAAGCTTTTCTTGAAATTCTCGGCAGCGTGTTTCCCACCGTTACATGCAATTTCAATTTTGCCAAGCTGCCCAAAAATTTCCGTCCTTGTCTCAATTATCACATCGGCAGATGCTGTGCACCCTGTATAGGAAGGGTGACTAAGGAACAATATCGCGCAATTGTAAATCGCGCCGTAGCTTTTCTCAGCGGCGACGACGCCGAAGTGCGTAAGGTGTTGGAGGAAAAAATGCTTGCCGCGTCCGAAAAAATGCAGTACGAGCAAGCACTTACCTACAAACGCTATTTGCAGCTGATAGACAAAATAAGTCAACAGCGGATAGTGGTGCTTAACAAATTTGTGGATTACGACATGTTCGCCGTGGCGTCCAACGGTAAAAACTGCGTTGTCAACCATACTATGATCCGAGGCGGCAAGGTTGTTTTTTCCGAAAATAATGCGGTCTCCGACGCGGGATTGGACGAAGCGCAGACTTTGTCAAGTTTTTTGGCGGAATATTGTCAGCTTGTAAAGCTTTGCGGCGAAATTTACACAAATGTGGAGTTGTCCGACGCTCTACAGCTTCAACAGCTCATTACGGAAAAGACGGGTACCAATACTAAAATATACTGTCCTAAAATGCAGGACAAAAAACGTCTTGTGGATATGTCCTACCGCAACGCAGTGGAGTATCTTACAAAGAGTCAGACCGCAATAGACAAAAAGTATAATACAACTCACGGTGCCGTGATGCAGCTGAAGGAAATGCTGCGTCTCAAAAAGCTTCCTACGCGCGTGGAGTGCTACGATATAAGCAACGTACAGGGGGTAGACAAGGTTGCAAGTATGGTCGTATTTACCAACGGACAAAAAGACTCCTCGCAGTATCGCCGATTCAAGATACGTACAGTGGAAGGCGCCAACGACTTTGCAAGCATGCGCGAAGTGCTGCTTAGACGTTTTGAACGAATGAAGGAGGACGACGGCGTATTTGGAAAAACTCCCGACTTGATCGTGGTGGACGGCGGTCTGGGTCAGCTGGACTATGCGCGTCAGGCAATGGAGGAGGCGGGCGTTGACGTGCAGCTGGTGTCTCTTGCCAAGCAGCAGGAATTGGTGTACACTTTGGGCACAAATGAGCCCACCTATTTGCCTCGCAACAGCTATGCGCTCAATTTGCTTATCAATATTCGAGACGAAAGTCACCGTTTTGCCATTACTTATTTTCGTAAATTGCACAACAAGACGAGTATCAGGTCGGTACTTCAGGACGTGCCGGGCATAGGCGAAAAACGCCGAATCGAACTGCACAGAAAATTCAAATCTATGGACGCTTTGAGAGCGGCCACCGTTGAGGAAATCGCCGACACTCCGAGTATGACAAGACCTGCCGCCGAGGCTTTGTACAAGTATCTACATGAATAATAACGTCCCGAAATCTCGGGACGTTATGTTTACAAACGGTTTTAGATGCTAAAATAAACTTTCAACTTGTCGTGTTTCAGAGAGTTTTTTCACTGAACAGAATTAAAAAGCTTTTGATGTCACTTGCCCGATCCTTTTGAGGGCGACGTTGAGCCCAAACCGCCGTTGCGACAGGCGGTTACGTGATCGTTTTCAGTCAACAGGTAATGCACAAATATACCTTGCGCAAATGCGGTACCCTTGTCTATGTGCAAGGGCTTGTCGCTTTCGTTGGTCATTCGCACAAATATATGTCCCTCATTACTGCTGTCGCTGTAGTCTGCGTCGATAATCCCTACGGTATTGTCGAGACGGAGACGGTATTTGAAGCCAAGTCCGCTTCGAGGGAAAATCATCAGACACACGTTGTCAGGCATTAAAGCGCAGACTCCCGTTGCTACCGTTACCGTTTCGGCAGGGGCGAGATCTATATCCGTCGGAGCAAAAAAGTCGTATCCCGCGCTTTTGCGTGTGGCGCGCCGAGGTAATGATATTTCGTCGTATACGTCCTTGTTGCCGTTTGCCGCAAAAATTTCAAATGATACTTTTTCGAATTTCGGTGCTTTAATCATAATAAATCCTATTCGTATATATTTTAGCACACTTCGTTATAATTTTCAATTAGGTTTACCTAACGTTAGGTCGCAAAATTTGACAGTTTATCTATATGCTGAAAAATCAGACCAAGTACGTTGCGGACTTTAGGATAAAAGAGTCGGCAGGTTTTTATATAATTTTCGAAGATAAAATTTACTTTTAGTCGCTGTTATTTACATTGTGAAATTTTTGTGGTAAAATGGTATTTGATATGAAAGGGGTGTGCTATGTCACTGCAAAATCTGCTTACAACATGGGGTAATAACATGGACGCAAAACCGCTGCAGGAGTATCCGCGACCGCAGTTTGTGCGCAAAAGCTACATCAATCTCAACGGATGGTGGGAATACGCAATTACGGTAAAGGATGTGATCCCCGAACAATTTGACGGTAAAATTTTGGTGCCATTTTCGCCGGAAAGTCAACTGTCCGGTGTTGGACGCCAACTAACGAGCAAGGAATATCTTTTTTACCGTCGCAATTTTGTGCTGCCTAAAACATTTATCAAAAACAGACTGCTGCTGCACTTCGGCGCAGTGGACAGTACGTGTGATGTGTATGTAAACCGTATTTTAGCGTGTCATCATGAGGGCGGCTACAATTCCTTCAGCGCAGATATCACAGATTACGTAAAGGCAGACGGCGACAATGAATTGACGGTCAGGGTCAGAGACGCAACAGACGCCGGCTATCAAACGCGCGGCAAGCAATCATCGCATAGAGGCGGCATGTGGTATACGCCGCAAAGCGGTATTTGGCAAACGGTTTGGATGGAGAGTGTGCCGGCGCAGTATATCGAGAGCATAAAAATCACACCGGACTTTGACAATGCAGAGGTACGCGTAGACATTCGGTGCAACTTTAACGACCCCGTAACTGTTATTGTGTTGGACGGCGACAATGAAATCGCAAAAAACGACGGCAAGGGCAGTGTTGTTGTACATTTCCCCAACAACGAATTCATTCCTTGGACTCCGGAAACGCCGCATTTGTACGGTTTGCGTCTTATTTCACGCCGCGATCGCGTAGAAAGCTATTTCGGTATGCGCAAGTTCGGCTGTGCTATGGCAGGTAAGTACCGTCGTCTCATGCTCAACAATAAACCGTATTTTCACAACGGTTTGTTGGATCAGGGGTACTGGAGCGACGGATTATACACCGCTCCAAGTGATGAAGCTATGATATTCGATATTAAAACGGCGAAAAGTCTCGGCTTCAACATGCTGCGGAAGCATATCAAGGTGGAGCCTGCCCGTTGGTATTACCATTGCGACAGACTGGGCATGCTGGTATGGCAAGATATGCCCAGCGGCGGTACAACTATGGGCAAATGGACAACTGCTTATGCGCCGTTTATCGGTATAAGCTTCAAGGATAACGCTTATTCGCGTTTCGGTCGCAAAAAGGAAGAAAGCCGCGCCATGTACGAACGGGAATATTCCGAAATGATAGATCAATTGTACAACTGCGTATCCATTGCCATGTGGGTACCCTTCAACGAGGGCTGGGGACAATTTGACGCGAACAGAATTGCTCAACTCACCAAACAACTGGATCCTACACGGACCGTGGACCATGCCAGCGGTTGGCATGATCAAGGCGGCGGCGACGTTCGAAGCTTGCACGTATATTATCGCAATGTACATCTGCCCAACGACAAAAACCGAGCCGTATGTCTGACGGAATTCGGAGGTTACAGCTATAAAGATCAAGAACACAGCGTCAACCCGGATAATACTTACGGTTATCGTAGTTTTGATGATTTGCAGCAATACAACAAAGGCTTGCGCGAGCTATATGAGAGGGATGTAATTCCCTGGATCGCCCGCGGGCTGTCTGCGGCGATATACACCCAGCTGACGGATGTTGAGGACGAGGTAAACGGTCTGTTGACCTATGATCGCAAGGTTCTCAAAGTGGATGCCGAAGTTATTCGGCAGATAAATTCCTGCTGCAATCTGCACAAGCTTGCCGAACTGTTGGAGCAGGGTAAGTACAAGCACACGGATGATTGGATCCCGCGTTATGAGGAAACGTTATGACTCGGGAAGAAAAATTTATGAAATTGGCGCTCAGGCAAGCGCAGCTTTCTGCCAAGGCGGACGAGGTTCCGATAGGCGCGGTGGTTGTAAAAGACGGAAAGGTCGTTGCGCGAGCGCACAATATGCGTAATCGCAGTCACGACGCAACGGAACATGCCGAGCTGGTAGCAATACGCCGTGCCTGCAAGCGTCTCGGCGATTGGCGACTCACCGGGTGTGACATCTACGTCACGCTGGAGCCCTGTGTGATGTGCCTTGGCGCCTGCTACAATGCGCGACTGTCCAATGTCTACTTTGGAGCATTTGATCTCAGCGGTGAGGGTTGCGTGCAGTTGTCCGAAGCGATAGGGCACACACTTAATCACGAGCTTACGGTGCGGGGAGGCATTTTGCAGCGGCAATGCTCTCAGCTGTTGACCGATTACTTTGTAACCAAAAGATAAATAAAAGATCCTCCATAAGTTCGAGGATTTTTTTGATTGTAAGATTGACCGGCAGATTGTTGAGCGACTAAGCTTCGTTTGATCGCGTATCAGTCCTCCGGTTCGTTTTGTTCATTATTGCTGCTTTGACCGTTGTCATGCAGCTGTTCACGTATTTCTTTAACTGCTTCCACATCCTCTTTTTCTGCGTTGCTTTCTGCGTCCTCATCCGCTTTGGCACATTCCTCGCAATTGTCGGTAAAGGGCTGTTCGTAGATGTCCGCAGACAACTCACGCTGCTGCGTCAATGTTTTAGCAAGCTTTTCCGCTTTATCTACGTCCGGTCTATAGCGACTCTTAAGCTTGCGTATGACGAAATTTATGGAATTAAAAGTAAGCCCGAGCGTATTTTTGAAAGCGTCCGCTACAAGGCAGCGCAGTATATCAATGGATTCCGAAACATTGTGTGTGGCAACGTTCACCTTGAGGGTTACAACCAATCCGTTTTTCTCATCCAAGCGCAGCTGCACCTTTTTGACTCGTATACCCTCCACCTTTTTGGCGCAGCTTCTTACGATATTTCTTATCACCTTCGAGTTGGCATGGGTTGCACTTTCGCTGTCGCAATGCAGAAGTATTTGTCTGAGCGTTTCTTTTTCCGAAAAATTTACATACACAATAAAACCGGATAGTACCAAGAAAATAATTGCGAGTACCCAAATCAACACACCCAGCACTCCGTTGTTGGAAAAAGCGACATTTTCCGGTATCACATTGAACATGTACAGCAACGTGGTTATCGCAAAAATCAACGCGATGGAAATTTGCGCTACGATAGCGACTTTTTCGGCGATTTTTTTCATAAGGTAAGCCTCCTGCGTTTAGTATGTACAGTATAGGAAAAAATACATTTCGTTAAAAAAATATATAAAAAAGGTCTATCTGATCTTGCCGATAAACCTTATTCAACAGTTTGTTGCGTATTACTTTGCCAAACGGTAAATGGCTTCGAGATACAACTCTGTCATTGTACGCAAGTTGTTCAAAACAATACATTCGTTGGGCATGTGTATTGTTTGTTCTTCACCGGGGAACAGCGGTCCGAATGCCACGCAGTTTGGCAGACATCTGCTGTATGTGCCGCCGCCTATTGCAAGAGGCTCGAGGTTTGTTTCCATACGTCGGTTGTAAACATCCATAAGCGTTGTTACGAGGCTGCTGTCCGAAGGCACAAAGAGCGGTTCGCTGACATGTACGCCCTCAATGTCAAATTGAGGGGGAGTGTTGGCACGCAGCACATCATACATTTGCGAGCAGCTGTATGTCACCGGGAAACGAATATCCACTGTCGCCGTCAAGGTGCCGTCGGCAGATGTGCGCAATACGCCGAGGTTGCAGGTAAGACGCCCGCTTTCCTTGTCCGACAAGGCAATGCCCCACGCTTTGCCGCTTGTGTCCGTAACTTTTTCCGATACAAAACGCAGCGTTTCATTGTCGGGATAGGTGTCGGCAAGCGCTTTCAGCAATATGTGCGTTGCGTTTATTCCCTCGTCGGGAGTGCTTCCGTGCGCCGCCTTGCCGGTTGCGATATACGTGCAGCCCTTTGCCGCTTCGATGCATTTTATCTCTTGATACATATCCACGTCAATCGGCTGTTGCGTTGTCACGGTGCAAAGTGACGGTACTACGTTAGCGCGTTCCCCTGCGTTGATATGCACTCCTTGCGGCAATTTTCCGCACACAAGGTTAAATTGGTATATGCCCTTTTCACGATTTATGACGGGAAAATCTCCGTCAGGTGAAAATGAAACCGTCGGGTAGGGCATTTTCGTAAAATAGTGTTCCACACACTGCATACCGCTTTCTTCGTCGCAGCCGAATATCAAACGAATGGTTTTTTGGGGTGTAAAGCCCGCTTCTTTCAATATTTTGACGGCGAGAAGGCACGCAATCATCGGGCCCTTGTCGTCCATGGCGCCGCGCGCAAACAGTTTTCCGTTCGCCACCGTTGCGGAGTAGGGCGGATAGCTCCATTCCTCCGCTTTTGCGGGAACGACATCCAAATGCCCGAGTATACCCAAAATTTCGTTTCCCGCACCGGGGTAGTCGGCGTGTCCTGCATAGCCGTCGCAGTTGTATGTTGTCAAACCAAATGAAGAAGCCAAATTCAACACGTAGTCAAGACAATTTTTTACGTTGATCCCAAAGGGGGCGCCCAATGCCGCTTCGGATTTTTCCGTGTTGAATTGCAGCACTGTACGCAGCGTATCGACAGCATAGCAGCTTTCATCAAGCGAACCGTACATTCTATCCAACAATGCTTTTGTTTGCGGCAGCTCGGCAAAAACCGTCGCTGTGTCGGATAAATTGGTTTTGTGTTCTTTTTTTGACATTTTTGCTCCTCAAACCGATGGTTTATCTGAATGTAGACGATCCTAACGGTTTTATACAAATTTTATTTCTTATATTATACACAAAATTACAATAATGTGCTATCATATAAAGGCATGCGGCAAAAATTTTGTTGCGGCAATTTACTTCAAGGACAAGGCAATGGCTCACGAAAACGACGGACATCGCGCACGGCTTCGCGAACGAATGATGAAAGAAGGGCTTGCGGCATTTCAAGATCACGAGGTGTTGGAACTGTTGCTGTTTCAATATCTTCCTCGAAAAGACACAAATAAGCTTGCACACAAGCTTTTGGCTGCATTCGGATCCCTCTCCGGAGTGCTCGATGCTTCTCCGCAGCAGTTGATGACGGTTGACGGCGTCAGTGAAGTTACCGCTTGCAATCTTGCCATGCTCAAAGAGGTATGGCGCCGTTACCGAAGCAGCGAATCCAATCGTATTTTGCTGGACGGATTACATTCTATCGTCAGCTATGCAAACGAGCTTGTTTCCGAAAGCTACAACGAACGTGTTGTGGTAGTGTATCTGGATCACGCCACCAAGTACATGTATCGTGAGGTATTCGACTCCACCAGCAATGAGCAAGTGTCCGTCGAGATCAAGCGAATTGTATCTACGGCGCTGCGTATCGGCGCTGCCGGTGTAATAATGTTTCATTGTCACGTCAAGGGAGCTTGCCGCCCCAGCGAGGAGGACATTTGTTTCACCGAACAGCTTAATTTCGCATTGGCAAGCATCAATGTGGCGCTTTTGGAACACATAATTTTCAATAATGACAAGGATTATTACAGTTTTTATGTGCATGGCGATATAAGCGCCATGCAGCAAAGCTACAAAAAAATACACGGCTAAGAGGTTATCATGACACAATTACGCACAAGATTCGCGCCAAGTCCCACGGGTTATCTTCACATTGGGGGATTGCGCACCGCACTGTATTCGTATCTTTACGCTAAAAAGAACAACGGAAAGTTTATTCTGCGCATAGAGGATACCGATCAGGGACGCTATGTGGAGGGAGCGGTAGAAATTATTTATCGTACCTTGCACGAAACGGGACTCAACTACGACGAGGGACCGGATGTCGGGGGCGACTACGGTCCATACATACAAAGTCAACGCAGCGACGAATACATGAAGTATGCTCTTCAATTGGTGGAGAGCGGTCACGCTTACTACTGTTTTTGCAGCGAGGAACGCTTGGAGACGCTGCCCGCCGTCAATGGTGCCCGCCGTTACGACAAGCATTGCTTGTCGCTTTCCAAAGAGGAAATAGCGGAGCGTTTGGCACGCGGCGACAAATTTGTTATTCGTCAAAATATGCCCACGACAGGCAGCACAACCTATCATGATGCGGTGTACGGGGATATAACGATAGACAACAGCGAGTTGGAGGATCAAATTCTGATCAAATCGGACGGAATGCCCACCTACAACTTTGCCAATGTCATTGACGACCATTTGATGGGTATCAACTGCGTTATGCGCGGTATCGAGTACCTTTCCAGCACACCCAAGTACAATTTGTTGTACGATGCTTTCGGTTGGGAACGTCCCATGTACATTCATATGCCTCCCATCATGAAGGACGCACAGCACAAGCTTAGCAAGCGCAACGGCGACGCCAGCTACGAAGATCTCATAAACAAAGGTTTTTTGAAAGAGGCGATCATAAATTACATTGCGCTTTTAGGGTGGTCTCCCAAGGATGACAGTGAAAAGATGAGCTTTGATGAGCTGTTGTCCAAATTTGACATTTCCGGAATAAACAAAAGTCCTTCTATCTTTGATCCGGTTAAGCTCGCTTGGCTCAATTCACTGTATATCAAGGAAATGACTCCCGAAGCTTTTGCCGACTACGCCGCTCCGTGGATAGAAAAATGCTATCTTAAAAATTTCGACAAAGCGTTGGTGTGCAAGCTTACTCAAAGTCGTATTGAAACCTTTGCCGAAATCGAGGAAAAGCTTCGCTTTTTGGTGGAATTCGGAGAGTTTGACAGCAGCCTCTATGACAATCAAAAGCAAAAAACAAATGCCGATACCGCCCGCGAGGTGCTGCCAAAGGTAAGGGACAAGTTCGCCAAAGTGGATCAATGGGACAACGAGCATCTATACGGCGCATTGATAGAGCTTGCAAGTGAACTCGGCGTCAAAAACGGAAAGGTACTGTGGCCAGCGCGTATTGCGTTGACGGGGCTTGCCGCTACACCCGGCGGAGCAAGCGAGATTGCCGAGCTGTTGGGACGCGAAGAAACTCTTAGTCGTCTCGAAAGGTCTATTGAAAGACTCGGCTGACGGAGGCAAAGATGAAAATCGAAAAAAAGGATGTGCTGAGGGCGGTAAAGTACACTCTTTTCGCCATATCGGCGGGAGTGATACAAATAGTCAGTTCACTTGCGCTCAAAGCCATATTAAATCACGTGATAGATGAAAGTCGAACTATGGTTTTCATCAATGAGATTGCCGTAAGCTCTTTTATTGCAGAAACCGTTGCATTGGCGCTGTCAATCATTTGGAATTTCACGTTCAACCGCAAATTCACCTTTAAAGCGGCAAATAACGTGCCCATAGCAATGCTGTTGGCTTTTTTGTTCTACGTTCCGTTTTATCCTTTTCAAACCTGGTACATTGCCGTGGTTGAGAGCAAGCTCGCCCATATAGGCTTTTGGGGATTTGTTGTGGCGCAGGGCACCGTGATGATTATAAACTTTGTGTTGGAGTTTATGTGGCAGCAATTTGTGGTGTTTCGCGGCAAGGTGGACACCAACGATCTTGCGACAAAGCAAAAATCTCATTCGGCTGCGGATACCGAAAAGACACCGCAGGACGATCAGCCATGCGGCTCTACCGAGGATGCAAGCTTGATGGCGGACGTAATGGATGAGCATCTGACGGACAGAAACCGGTAAGATTTTTATGTTTGGAAAAAAATTTTGTAAAGATCTGCGCTTGCCTAAGTGCGGATCGGCACAATATAATACTACAAAATGCGGAGGAAAATTATGAGCGTATTGATTTGTGACGCGGACGGCGAGCTTTGGTACACACGTGCCGAAGAGTTGGGCTTGTACTCGATAGCGATGCCCTACAGTTATGGCGGTAAGATTTACTACTACGATTTGGGTAAAGAAACCGACTTCCGCGCTTTTTACGACGCCGTGAGGGGCGGTGAAATACCAAAAACAATGGCACTCAACCCCGATGAATACGTAAGAATACTCGAACCGTATTTTGCAAACGGAGAGGATGTTTTGTACGTCAGTTTTTCGCACGCTATGAGCGGTACCTTCGATCACCTCGACACTGCTCTCGAACAGCTGCGCGTCAAATACCCCGAACGCAAATGTACCGTGTTCGACACCAAGTCCATCTGTCTCGGAGCAGGAATACAAATGGAGTATGCCGCTCAACTCAAAAACAGCGACGCAAGCGACGACGAGATCATAAAAAAGCTCACTGCTTTTCGGGATCGTGTAGCGGTTTATTTCGTTGTGGACGACCTGATGCATCTCAAACGCGGCGGGCGTCTTTCGGGGATCGCGGCTTTTGCGGGCACCCTGCTCAGTCTCAAGCCTGTTCTCACCATAGATGAAAGAGGTGGGCTGAAGGTAATTGAAAAGATTACCGGCAAAAAGAAAGCCTTGCGTAAAATGGCGAACCATGTTATCGCCGATCTCACCGGTACCGAATTCAGTGTTTATGTCGTGGATGCCGATTGCCCCGAAGAGGGAGACGCTTTTGCAAAAATGATCGTCGAAGCACGTCCCGATGCAAAAATTGTACGGCAAACCGTGGGTCCTGTTATCGGTACGCATTGCGGTCCGGGCACAATCGGCGTAATTTTTGTAGCCGACAGCAGACCTATACCTCTTGAAACCGATTAGGTTTTCACCGGTTGTTTCTCGCGAAGCGGGTTTGGGTATTTGAACAATATCAATGTCAATGTACTGCAAAGCACAGTTAAAGGATAAGGGCGGTTACTACCGCTCTTTTTCTCTAGACATTTTTATACTGCAGGCTTGCAAATCTTGATTGGCTTCAAACAAAATAATTTCTTAATCCAGCCTTTTTTTCAAGAAACAAATCGACACGAAAAAATGCCGATACGGACAATAGCCGTATATTTGATTTTTCAACGAAAAAGTACTAAAATACAAGTATGAATAATAAACACGTTGCTCCGGAAAAAATCGAAATTCGCGGCGGCAGAGTACACAATCTTAAAAATATTGATATAGACATTCCGTTGAACAAAACAGTCGGTATAGCCGGCGTTTCCGGCTCCGGGAAGTCCTCCTTGGCATTGGGGATTTTATATGCGGAGGGTTCGCGCAGGTATCTCGAATCCTTGTCCACGTACACTCGCAGACGTATGACGCAGGCGGAAAAAGCACAGGTTGACGATGTGCTTTACGTCCCTGCGGCGTTGGCGCTCAGGCAGCGTCCCGGCGTCCCCGGTATTCGCAGTACATTTGGCACAGGCACCGAATTGTTGAACAGTCTGCGGCTGATGTTCTCCCGTTTGGCTTCTCACCGTTGTCCCAACGGTCATTATACGGAGCCGTCGCTGAATGTGGCAGCTGGGTTGGATCTTGTTTGCCCCGTTTGCGGCGAACACTTTTTTGCGCCCGGCGCAGAGGAATTGGCTTTCAACAGTCAAGGCGCATGCAAACGCTGCGACGGTACGGGTGTTGTTCGTATAGTTGACGAAACGACATTGGTTCCGGACGAATCGCTGTCCATCGACGAGGGCGCTGTCGCACCTTGGCAGACGCTTATGTGGTCGTTGATGAAAGATATTTGCCGCGCAATGGGAGTCAGAACGGACGTCCCCTTCAGAGAATTGACGGAAAAAGAACGGGATATCGTGTTTAACGGTCCTGCCGTCAAAAAAAATATTATTTATCAAAACAAAACCAGCGGCGCCGTGGGCGATATGGATTTTACCTACTTCAACGCCACTTATACGGTGGAAAACGCTCTTTCAAAAGTTAAAGACGAAAAAGGAATGAAGCGTGTTGAAAAATTTCTTCGTACCGACGTCTGTCCGGATTGCCACGGCACGCGGCTGAACGACAGAGCTCGTGCCCCGAAAATTCGCGGGCTTACGCTCGCCGACGTATGTACAATGACATTGGCGCAGTTGATAGACTGGGTAAAAGGCGTGCCAAATAGCTTGCCGGAGCCTATGCGGCCTATGGCTGAAAGCATTTGCGAATCCTTTCAGGGCGCTGCAAAGCGTCTTGTCGATCTTGGATTGTCCTACTTGACTTTGGATCGGGCCGCCTCTACCTTATCCACAGGGGAGCGGCAGCGGATGCAGCTTGCCCGCGCGGTAAGAAATCGCACAACGGGAGTACTCTACGTTCTCGATGAGCCTTCGATCGGTCTGCATCCGGCAAATATGGTGGGACTGACGGCTGTAATGAACGATCTTGTTGCCGATGGCAACACGGTAATTCTCGTAGATCACGATATCAATGTTCTCAAAAATGCCGATTATCTAATCGAGCTCGGTCCCGGCGCGGGCGCCGCAGGTGGGAGGGTGATCGCGCAGGGCACGATCGAAGAGGTAGAGAAAAATCCCTCCTCACGTATAGGCGGTTTTCTTTCCGGCGTCAAAACCATTGACTTGGGTGGGCGCGATCCCGCAAACGTATTTTCTCTCGGCGCCATAAGTATTTCCATCTCCGACATTCATACTGTAAGGCCGTTGGAGGTTCAATTTCCCAAAGGACGTTTGACTGCGGTTACGGGAGTGTCCGGCTCGGGCAAAACCACCCTGATTTTGGAAAGTCTTATCCCTGCGTTGGAAGCGAAATTCAAGGGAGATCGGCTCCCTGCGCATGTCAAAAGCGTCATTGCCGACGGTATTACCCGAATAAAGCTTATTGATTCTACTCCTATAGGTATAAACGTGCGTTCCACTGTGGCGACATACGCCGACATTCACGACGAATTGCGCAAGGTATTTGCCAAAACACCCGACGCAAAAGCACGAGGATACAAGGACGGTGATTTTTCCTACAACACAGGAAAGCTCCGCTGTCCTACTTGCGACGGTACGGGCTCGATAAGCCTCGATGTGCAGTTTCTGCCCGACGTTGAGATTGCTTGTCCCGATTGCGGAGGTTCTCGCTATGCTAAGGAGGCAAGCCTCGTCAGGCGTTGTTCAAAAAATGGCGGCAAATTGTATTCCTTGCCCGAACTCATGGATATGAGTGTCGATGAGGCACTTGACAATTGTTCCGATCTGCCTCTTGTAGAACGGCGTTTGAAAGTTTTGCACGATCTCGGATTGGGTTACCTGACTTTGGGAGAACAAACTCCCGCTCTTTCCGGAGGAGAAGCACAGCGGCTCAAGCTTGCAAGCGAAATGGGCAAGGGACAGTCCGACACGATTTTTGTATTTGACGAGCCGACAATAGGCTTGCATCCGTTGGACGTGGAAGTTTTGTTGAATGTTTTTAATAATCTCATAAAAAACGGCGCAACGGTCATTGTTATCGAACATGACCTCGACATAATCAAAAATGCCGACTTTATAGTGGATATGGGACCGGGCGGCGGTGTGGAAGGCGGTAAAATTGTCGCCAAGGGAACGCCACAGCAAATTTGTCACAGTGAGGAGAGCATTACCGGCAAGTATCTGAGAAGGTACATGGAAAATCGCAGATAGAACTATGAATGAAAATGTGTCATTGCTTAATGAAGAACAATTGGCTGCAATTACCTCGACGGAGGGTTTTGTTCGAGTTATTGCGGGTGCCGGCTCGGGAAAAACGAGGGCGCTTACTCATCGCTTTGCTTTTTTGGTAAACGAACTGGGCATACTGCCGCAAAATATACTTTGCGTCACGTTTACCAACAAAGCGGCAAATGAAATGAGGCAGCGGATTCACAATTTAATAGGAGATCGTGATACGGGTTATATCAATACTTTTCACGGATTTTGCGTCTCCGTTTTGCAGGAGGACGGCTATGCCGTTCAGTATCCGAAAAGCTTTTTGGTTCTCGACAACAGTGATATTGATTCGATGCTGCGGGTCATATATGAAGAACGAGGACTCACGCTGCGAGACAAAACGTATTCCGATGCTCGAGATATGATTGAAATTCAAAAGCTTTTCAAAAAGCCCGATTACTATTTGGATTTGATAGATATGTCGTTGGATGCGCTGCACGAAAAATATCTCGACGCCACGCAAACGGACGATATAATTTTTTACGGCTACCTTTATCAGGCGAAAAAGTGTTTTGGGTTGGACTACAACGATCTGATAAAATTTGCTTTGTACATCTTTTCGCGAAACGAAGAAATACGTCTTAAATGGCAAAAACGTCTTGAGTATATCATGATCGACGAATTTCAGGATATTGATGGTTTGCAGTATAAGCTAATGGAGGTGTTGTGCGGCTACCACAAAAATCTGTTCATCGTCGGAGATCCGGATCAAACTATTTACACTTGGCGTGGGGCAAATGTCAAATATCTGTTGGATTTTGACAAGCAGTATCCTTCTGCAAAAACTATAATGATGTTGAAAAATTATCGTTCGACTCCGCAGATACTGTCCGTTGCAAATTCTTTGATAGACAAAAACCGGCATAGGATAAAAAAGTCTTTGGCGCCTATACAAAAGGAAGGCGATCCTGTTCTGATTCACTTTGCCCCCAACGCGCAGTCAGAGGCGAATTGGTTGGTTTCCGAAATCAAGAAGCTTGCGGCGCAGGGTGTATTATATCGTGACATAACAGTGCTTTATCGGGCGCACTATGTGACGCGTTCGTTGGAAGAAGCGATGCTGAAGGAAAAGCTTCCTTATCGAATATACAGCGGAGTGCCTTTTTTCGGCAGAGAGGAAGTAAAGGACGCATTGAGCTATTTGCGTATGATTGTTTCCGGTGACGATCTGTCTTTTCGTCGTATTGTCAATGTACCCAAGCGCAATTTGGGTAAACGCCGTATGGAATTTTTGGAAAAATACTCCGCCGAAAAAGGGTGTACGTTGTACACGGCATTGAAAAACAATTTGGATGATGAAATATTCAAAAACACAAAAGCCGCCGCATTTGTCGGATTGGTGGAAAGCTTTGCCTCAAATACTGCCAATTATTCGGTTTCCGATCTGCTTTCGGCTGTTTTGTATGAAAGCGGATACGAAACAATGCTGCGGACAGAAGGCAGTCAGGAGCGATTGGACAATTTAGCAGAGCTCAAGCAGTCGGTTCGCGATTACGAAACCACCTGCGGCGAAGAAGCTACGCCGTCCCATTATCTTGCGCACGTTGCGCTTTTTACCAACGCCGACGCGTATGACAATTCGGATAATGTCAAATTGATGACCGTCCATGCGGCAAAGGGCTTGGAATTTGAAAACGTTTTTCTATGCGGAATGAACGAAGGCATTTTCCCTTCGAGGAAGATCAAAGATCTGCTTGGAATGGAAGAAGAACGAAGACTGGCATTTGTTGCCGTTACCCGTGCAAAAAAACGTTTGTTTCTTTCTTGCTCCGAGGGACGCAATTTCGACGGCTCTCCGCGGTACCCTTCTCGTTTTGTGCTGGATGTTGACGGTGGGCTGATGCAGTATGCAAATAAGCCTGCCGACGGCTTGATTGCCGACGCAAGAAATTACATCAAATTTACCGAGAGATATCTTCCGGAGAATGTAAACAATTCCCTGCTTAAAATCGGAACGCGTGTAAAAAGCGAATTTCTCGGAACGGGGACCGTTTTGGATATTGACATGGACAAGGGTTCGTATCTCGTGCAATTCGATATGCTGCAAACTCCGCGAATGATTTCTTTCCAAGCAAAATTGACAGCTATGTAGTGTGATTTAATGTCGAATGTTCTTGTTTTTCAAAGAACACGCAATTTTAATAACGACGTAATTTGCGTCGCAGGGATGTTTGCAAAATGTGTTTGATTAAAGACGTGATGTTATTGGACATCGCGTCTTTCGTTGTTTTTTTTTGGTATACAACGTAATATATTGTTGTTTTCGGCTATAAAACTATCAGAGAAAGTGTAAATGGCACGATGAGATAGACCGCAAACCAGATCCAGCTTTTTGTTTTGATTGCACGCATTACCATATATACGGAAACCAAACCGGAAAGAAATGCGGCAATTATTCCGATCAGTACGCAGTACCAAGGTATGGTTACGGCAACATGCAGCGCCTCCCAGCCCTCCACTGCGGCGCTTGCGATTATCACGGGAATAGAAAGTAAAAAAGAAAATTCGGCAGAGTCGCTTCCGTTGATCCCAAATAGTTTCATTGCGGAAATGGTGCTGCCGCTGCGCGACAGCCCGGGAAAAACGGCAATCCCCTGCGTTATGCCCGTCACAATGACGCTTGTCCAGCCCGCCTGTTCCAACCGCAGTCTGGGTTTGGACAGCCTATCGGACAATACTATAAGAATTGCCGTCAGCGAGAAGCCTACAGGCAGCGCGTAGATCATCGCTTTTTCGGGGACAAACAGCTTGACAAGCAATGCTATCACAAAAGTAGGTACACTGGCAACCACCAGATACAAAAGCTTTTTGCTTGCAATGGGATGACGTAACGTCTGCCACAAAGAATGGCGTAGCGCTATCATCACTGCCAAAAGCGTGCCTATGTGCAGCATGACGTCAAAAAACAGTCCCGCCTCGAGGTCGAAAAGCCGTTCCGCCAACATCAAATGACCGCTGCTTGACACGGGCAAAAACTCCGTAAAACCCTGCAGCAACCCCAAAAATATACTTTGCAAAACTGTCATACACGTCCTTTTTCTATTTACTTTTGGTAAATAGTATGTTAAAATTAATTTTATTCTAATTTATTTATGGCAAAGCTTGCGCACTACAAGTTTACGCAAATTTTGTGCATTTTAGACTGAGGTCATCATGAAACTTGGAGTTGTCGGACTTCCCAACGTAGGCAAAAGTACACTTTTCAACGCTATTACACAGGCGGGCGCGGAGATCGCCAATTACCCATTTTGCACCATTGAGCCGAATGTGGGTGTTGTGGCGGTACCGGACGAACGTTTGGACAAACTCGCCGCACTGTACGACAGCCAAAAGATAACTCCCACGTATTTGCGTTTTGTTGATATTGCCGGTTTGGTCAAGGGTGCGTCCAAAGGAGAAGGCTTAGGCAACAAATTTTTATCGCACATTCGCGAAGTGGACGCAATAGTGCATGTCGTGCGCTGTTTTACGGATAGCAACGTAACGCATGTATCCGACAAGGTAGATCCCGTTTCCGATATGCAGACAGTCAATCTCGAGTTGATTTTTGCGGATATCGACACGGTAACGGGACGCTTGAACAAAGCGCTATCAATGCAGAAAACGGGAGAAAAAAAATACAAGACGGAAGCGGAACTGCTTCAACGTATACTTGCCCATTTGGAAAACGAACAGCCGGTGCGTACTATGGAGCTTGAGGAAGAAGAACAAGCGGCTGTAGATGAAATGTTTTTGCTCACAAGCAAGCCGGTCATATATGCAGCCAATATTGCGGAGGATGATATCGGCAACGACGGCAATCCTCTCGTCGAGGCAGTGGAACGGCAGGCGGCAAAGGAGCATGCCGAAACGCTTGTCATCTGCGCCAAGGTGGAAGAGGAACTGTCCAAGCTGGACGACGAGGAAAAGCAAATGTTTCTCGAAAGCTACGGCATAAGTGAAAGCGGTCTCAATCGCCTTGTGAAAAAGTGCTACAAGCTGCTGCATTTGATAAGCTTTCTCACTGCGGGCGAAAAGGAAACGCGCGCTTGGACTATCATGGAGGGCACAAAGGCTCCGCAAGCTGCCGGCAAGATACACAGCGATTTCGAAAAAGGATTTATTCGCGCCGAAGTCGTCCCCTATGAAACCATGTTGGAAATGGGCGGGTACAACCAAGCCAAAGAGCACGGCAAGGTGCGCAGCGAAGGCAAAGATTATGTAATGAAGGACGGCGACGTGGTACTGTTCCGTTTCAATGTTTGACGCAAATTGCCGCAGTCAAAGCATATTGTGCGATTGACGGCAATTTTTGTTATATTATACGCATGGCGCGGCAAATTTCGCGTTGTGCGACAAGGAGGTAAATATGAGCGCAAAAACCAAAAAGCCTCTTGCGCCCGGCAAGGTGAGTCTCGGCAACAAAATCGCATTTGCTTGCGGAGACATTTTCGGCGGTGGCAGCTTCAACATCATCAACTTTTTGTTTACGCCCTTCCTCACGTTGGTGGTAGGCATACCTATGGTGTATCTTACACCCATTTTGTTGCTTACAAAGGTATGGGACGGCATCATTGACCCGTTTATCGGCAAGATCACCGACGCAAAGTCTCCTGGCAAATTCGGCAAGCGAAGGTTTTTTATGCTGATATTTGCGCCGTTGGTGCTTGTCGGATTTATTTTACTCTTCTTCCCGTGGAATTTGGTAACGAAGTATGTTTGGGCTAAGTGTCTGCTTGTGGTGTTGGTGTATATGCTGTACGCCACGGCGCAGAGCTTTGTGCTTATCCCCTACTACTCGCACGCCAGCGAGATGACGGACGACTTCAACGAG
>CANRHP010000002.1 GCA_947630455.1 uncultured Clostridia bacterium | reverse complement strand
TTGTCCGCAATAGCGGTACAAATATCTTTTTTTGGTAAAAGATATAAAAAACATAGTATCGTTCCGAAGATACGACCTGAGCTTATTTTACCACATTGCTGCGTAAAATACAAATATATTGTATGTATTTTGTGTATTTTGCGTACCAAAAGGACAGCCGAAGCTGTCCTTTCGAAATTCAATTCTTTTTTTTCCAAAGCTATATATTCCTATGCACTAAACTTTTAAGCGCAGACACGCTTTTTCTTTTGAACGATAATGCGCATCCGCCGCTCAGCAGGTGAAATTCAGTCCTTTTTTTGTTCCGAAACCAACTGCGTCCTATCTGCGGAAATCAATGCGTCCAGCTTGTCGAGAATGGATTCGGCGCCCGTTTTATTGACGGAGCTTATCGGCAGCACGTTGTCCTCACCCAATTTGAAAAAGCTTGCAATGGCTCGGCACCTGTTTTTGACCTGACTCTTCGGCAATTTGTCCGCCTTGGTCGCCACCACCGTAAAGGGTACGCTGTTTTGAAACAAGTAGTTGTACATAGTGGCGTCATCCCTTGTAGGCTCGTGGCGGATATCCACCAAAAACAGCACCTGAACAAGCCGCCGCTCGTTTGCAAGATACTTTTCCAACAAATCCGCCCATTTGAGCTTTTCCGCATCAGACACCTTGGCAAAACCGTAACCGGGCAGATCGGCAAGCAAAAACTCGTCATCACACCCCTCATTTATCAAGAAATAATTGATAAGACGCGTACGTCCCGGCAGCTTGGAGGTGCGGGCAAGCTTGCCGTCGCCTGTGAGATAATTTATGAAGCTGCTCTTGCCCACGTTGGATTTGCCCGCCACCGCTATTTGCGGCAGATCGGAAGCTATGCATTGCGCGTAGGTTGCCGCGCCCTTGACGTATGCGGATTTTTTTATTTTCATTGCCCACCTATTTGCGTACGAGAGCGTTAGCGAACACTGTTCGTATGTCCTCTGCCAGAACAAACTCCACACTGTTCTTTACTTCCTGCGGGATCTCTTCCAAGTCTATGGCGTTGCCTGCGGGAATGATAACCTTCTTGATGCCGAGCCGATAGGCGGCAAGAGCCTTTTCGCGAAGTCCACCGATGGGCAGCACTCTGCCGCGGAGAGTAATTTCACCCGTCATTGCCACCTTGCCCGATACGGGTATGCCGGAAAAAGCCGACATCACCACCGTTGCCATCGTTACGCCCGCACTGGGACCATCCTTGGGAATTGCACCCTCAGGTACGTGAATGTGGATATCTGTGTGCTCAAATTTATCCTTGTCTATATTGTAGTCGTCGGCAAGACTTTTTACGAGAGATATTGCTGTACGGGCAGATTCCTTCATTACGTCGCCGAGATTGCCCGTCAATTGTACGTCGCCCTTGCCGGGGAAAAGCGTCGCGTCCACGTTGAGCGTAACTCCGCCCACACGCGTCCAGGCAAGTCCTCGGGCAGTGCCTACAGTGTCGTCCACAAGCGCCATTTCGTCACGGTGCTTTTCCGCGCCCAAAAAATCGTGCAGCTTGTCCGAGGTCACAGTCACCTTGACGTTTGGATCCTCCACCAGCTTCAATGCCACTTTACGACAAATGGCGGCGATTTCCCGTTCCAAACTGCGGACGCCCGACTCGCTTGTGTAACGTTCGATGATCTTGGCGTAGGTCTCGTCCGGAATCTCTATCGCCCCCTCAGGTATGCCATGCAGTACAGTATTCTTTTTGAGAAGGTATTTTTTTGCAATGGCAATTTTTTCCAGCTCGGTGTATCCGCTTAGCTCAATTATCTCCATACGGTCGAGAAGAGGCTCCGGAATGTCGTCCGTTGCATTTGCAGTGCACACAAACAACACCTTACTGAGATCGTACGGTACTTCCAGATAGTGATCCGTGAAACTGAAATTTTGCTCAGGATCCAACACTTCCAACATGGCGCTGGCGGGATCGCCGCGGTTGTCCATGCCCATTTTGTCTATTTCATCCAACAGCAGCACGGGGTTGACGCAGCCTGCTTGTTTCATCATGTAAATGATCTTGCCGGGGATAGCGCCCACGTACGTTCTGCGATGCCCGCGAATCTCCGCTTCGTCCCGAACGCCGCCGAGACTAACTCTCAAATATTTGCGTCCCAATGCACGTGCAATACTTTTTACAATAGACGTCTTGCCCACTCCGGGAGGACCTACAAAACATAAAATAGGACCGTTGAGTTTTCCCGTCAATTGCATTACGGCAAGGTATTCCACTATTCTGTCCTTGATCTTGGTCAGACCGTAATGATCCTCATCCAAAATTTCTCTGGCAAGCTTCAAATTTTTGTTGTCTTCCGTTTCCGTTTTCCAGGGAACGTCCACCAACCAATCAAGATAATTGCGTATTACTGCCGCATCGGGGGAGGTAGAGGACATCTTGGAAAGACGATTGAGTTCTTTAGTGGCTTTTTCCGCAACTTCTTCGGGCATACCGCTTGCTTTGATTTTGTCTAAATAATCCTGTTTTTCGTTGGCGTCATCACCCAACTCCGCAGAGATAGCCTTCATCTGCTCACGCAGATAGTACTCCTTTTGACCGCTTGCCACCTGCTGTTTTACACGGTTTGCTATACGCTTTTCTGCGTTGGCGAAATCCATTTCACCTATCACGTAGGCGCAGATAAGCTCCATGCGCGTTTCCACATCCGTTTCTTCCAAAACGCGCTGTCTTTCGGACAGTCTTTGAACCACTTCGTTTGCAACAACGTTGGTGAATGCCAGATAGTCAATTTCACCGTTTACCAAAAAAAGCTTTACATCCGGCTTGCTGACTCCCTTGCTGATTTCCGCAAGTTTATTGATGTAGCTTAAGGTTTGTTCAAACAACGCACGAGTTTCGTTGTTGCGCTTACATGTAAAATCAAGCGTTTCTACATCGGCAAAAATAATACCGTTTCCAAATGTCCAATGCGTAACTCTTGCGGCGTCGAAGGTACTTGCCATAACGGTAGTCGCTTCTACCGTTGCGCTTTCAACAGAGGCGATCTCCGCCAATACACCCACCGAATAAAAATCCGCTATGCCGGAAGGATTCGCTTTTGCGTTGTCGATCTGACTTATCATTAGAAATTTGCCGCCGTTTTCCAACGCATACTTCAAAGCGTTGCGGGAAATATCCCGCGCCACCTCCACCTTGGCGCGTATGTTTGGAAAAAAGAAATTGCCCCTCATTGCCAATACCGGTATATAGTTATATTCTGTCAATTTGGTTACCTCTTGTGAGTTTTTCGATAGTGTGTGTAATTCGTTTGAGAATTAGTGATGCCCGGACTGAACCGAACCCGTGTACGCTTCGCCGAATAAACAAAATTAAGCTTCATCAACGATACAGCCCCACTGCGCTGCAAAGTCGAATATGGAAATGTTTCCCTGTTTCTCGAAACATTCGAAGGAAAACCGACTTGCATATGATGGAAATAATTATAGAATAAATTGCATTATTTTGCAACAAAAAAAATGCTTCCGTCCGACAAAGCTTCAACACGCCAATATTACTGAAAATCGACATCGCACTTGCCGTCTGAAATAAAATGATGCTGCGCGTTGAAAATTCGACTATTACAATGAAGGGTATTTATTAGCGAATATTTTTAGAATTTATTCAAAAAAAACAATCTGCCGTGTACTACGTAACAGATTGTTGTTTCCATATCGGTGAAATTGGTGCGAAGATTTTTATCCGGCTTTGCGAGTAACAAGAGGATCGCCCTTGCCCTCGACGCTTTGGCGAGTAACGCGAACTCGAACCACGTCTCCGCTGCTGGGAACTTCATACATGCAATTCAACATGAGATTTTCCAACACGGAACGCAATCCGCGGGCACCCGTTTTTAAACGCATGGATTTCTCGGCGATGGCTTTCAGTGCGTCGTCGTCGAATTCCAAATCAATGCCGTCCAACTTGAACAGCTTTTTATATTGCTTGATAAGGCAGTTTTTCGGTTCGGTGAGTATCTTGACCAATGCCGTCTCATCCAACGGTGACAAGCCGACGGTTATTGGCAATCTGCCAACAAACTCGGGGATCAATCCGTATTTAATAAAATCCTGCGGCTGCAGATTTTTTACCAATTCGGAATGATCAATCTCCGCAGTGCTTTTGATTTGATTGCCAAAGCCCAACCCTGCGCCTTGTTGACGCTTTTCCGCGATCTTTTCCAAACCGACAAAGGCGCCGCCGCAGATGAACAGAATGTTGGTTGTGTCGATAGCAATACTCTCTGCCTGCGGATGCTTGCGTCCACCCTGCGGGGGCACGTTCGCTACGGTGCTTTCTATGATTTTAAGCAAAGCCTGCTGTACTCCTTCGCCGCTTACATCGCGAGTGATGGACACGTTTTCCGTCTTCTTGGCTATTTTGTCTATTTCGTCAATGTAGATGATACCATGCTCGGCGCGGGCAATGTCGTAGTCTGCCGCTTGTATGAGTTTGAGCAGGATATTTTCCACATCCTCGCCCACATAACCGGCTTCGGTAAGAGTTGTTGCATCGGCAACGGCAAAGGGCACGTCCAAAATACGCGCCAAGGTCTTTGCCAACAGAGTTTTGCCGCAGCCTGTGGGACCGAGCATAAGAATATTGCTCTTTTCAAGCTCGATGTCATCGCTGTTGTCGGCAAAAAATACACGTTTGTAGTGGTTGTAGACGGCTACCGCCAATGTCTTTTTAGCGTTGTCCTGCCCTACGACATACTTGTCCAATTCCGCCTTGATTTCCTCCGGTTTTGGCAAGTGTACGGGTTTATTTTCAACATCGTCATAGCCTTCGCTGTCCAAAATATCCTGACAGGTGGCCACACAAGCGTCACATATACACACGCCGTTCGGCGAGGAAAGCATGTGTCTTACCTCGTCTTCTTTTTTTCCGCAGAAGGAACAAATTTGCATTTTATCTCCTTTTTTACTATTGCTTGCAGTGATCCGATTACGCCTTGCGGGTGTAGAATACCTCGTCCACAATACCGTAATCCTTGGCTTCCTCCGCCGAGAGATAGTTGTCTCGATCGGTGTCGTGCTCTACCACGTCCACCGGCTTACCGACGTTTTCGGCGAGTATCGAATTGATTTTATTCTTGGTTTTAAGCAGCTGTCTGGTCTGGATCTCTACATCGCTTGCCTGCCCTTGGCTGCCTCCCAATACCTGGTGAATCATAATCTCACTGTTAGGCAATGCAAAACGTTTGCCTTTGGTGCCGGCAGCCAACAAAAATGCGCCCATGCTGGCAGCCATACCGATACATATCGTGGACACGTCGCAGCGTATATACTTCATTGTGTCGTAGATCGCAAGACCGGCAGTGACCTCCCCGCCGGGGCTATTGATATACAGGGAAATATCCTTGGTGGGATCCTTGCTCTCCAAATAAATAAGCTGCGCAACTACCAAATTGGCAATTTCGCTTGTTATTTCGCCGCTAAGAAACACAACTCTGTCTTCGAGCAGACGAGAATAAATGTCGTAGCTTCTTTCTCCGCCCTCGGTGCGGTCGATAACCATTGGAATAAGTGTCATTATGCTCTCCTATTGCGCCTCAGGCAATTGTGTTTTCCTTTTTGAGAAGCTGCAAAAGCGCTTCGGTAACTGCTTGATTTTCAAAATAATATCTATCGGATGGGGTAAGCTTTTTGCTGAATTCCTCAAAGGTTGTGCCGTTTTGCTCGGCATATTCCTTTATTTTGGCGTCAACCTGCTCATCCGTGGCGATAATATTCTCCGCCTTGACGATTTCTTCAAATACCAATCGAGTGTGCACCGCTTTTTCCGCACGCTCTCTGTGGTCCTTACGCAACTGCTCCATAGTCGATCCCGTGTACTTGAAGTAGCTTTCGATATTGAGACCGCTGCTCAGCAACTGATATTTGAAATCCTCTATGTATTGGTCGATTTGCTCCTCGATCATCTCTTCGGGAATGTCGATAGGCGTGTTGTTTACTACCGTCTCATAAAGCTTGTCCTCGTCGACGCGCTCGGCGTCCTTGACATAGCGCTCGGTAATGGTCTTTTTTATGTCCGCCTTGTACTCCTTCAATGTAGAAAACTCACTTACATCCTTTGCAAACTCGTCATCCAACTCGGGCAATTCCTTGACGGTAATGCCATTTACGGTGACAGTAAACACAGCCTGCTTGCCCTTGAGCTCCTCTGCATGATAGTCGTCGGGGAAGGTAACGGTGATATCCTTGGTTTCGCCAATACCGAAGCCGACAAGCTGCTCCTCAAAACCCGGTATAAAGGAGTGAGAGCCTATTGTCAGCGATTGTTTTTGAGCGGTACCGCCCTCAAACGCTACTCCGTCCACCTTGCCGCAGTAATCCAGATTGATTTGATCGCCGTCCTGAACCGCACGGTCGGTGACCTCGATGAAGCGTGCGTTGCGCTCGCGCACCTTGGACAATTCGGCATCCACATCAGCAGCCTTTACCTTTTGCGGAGCCGTCTTTTCTATCGTCAGTCCCTTGTACTGTCCCAGGACTATTTCGGGACGAACGGTGACTACCACCGCAAATGCCACACCCTTGTCGTCTATTTTGATGGATTTGTCGTCGATTGCGGGACGAGCAACGGGGATCACTTCTTTATTTTTATCCAAAAACTCGTTGTAATATTCTTGCGCGCAAATATAAAGCGCATCTTCAAGGAACAATCCCTTGCCGTAGCGGTTTTCCAAAACGCCCTTGGGTACGTGTCCCTTGCGGAAACCCGGAACGTTGTACTTGCCTTTATTTTGCTCGTAAGCGCGCATATCGAACCTCGCCCACTCTTCGGCTTTTGCCTTGAAGCTGACTGTCAATGTGTTTTTTTCTCTTTTTTGCGTGTATTTCATATTAGTCCTCCGACATTGTTGTCACTTGGCGGATTTCTCCGACGATTTTATATTGTATCATATATAACAATTTTTAGCAATCAAATTGCAGGGCAAAAATTTGTTGTAAACTGCAATATAATACTTTAAATTTGCAAAAAATACCGAGCATTTTTCTAACACAGAGAAGCTGTCCGGAAGATTTTTGCACGGCGAAGTTGCAAGGGGACAGAAGCTATGCTATAATTGTTACGCTGCACATTGCGACCTCGAAGCCAGCGGCAACAAAATAAAAAAGGAGCAACGGAATGTCATTCGACGCACTGACTCTATCTGTACTGCGGCAGGAATTTGCCGATACGCTCGTAGGCGGGAAAATTACCAAGCTGTACCAACCCGAAAAAGATGAGCTGGTTCTTTTTGTCTTTAATAAACAAACCTACAAGCTGCTTATTTCCGCCAACGCAAATGTGAACAGAATACATATAACAGAAATGCCGACGGACAACCCCAAGGTTGCACCCTCATTTTGCATGCTGCTGCGTAAATACATTACAAATGCCACCATCACCGCCGTCAATCAGATGCCCTACGAACGAGTGCTGGAATTTTGTTTGCAGGTGAGTGATGAGCTTGGCTATAAAAATGAGATGAAGCTCATCTTCGAGCTTACCGGTAAAACGTCCAACGTGATACTGACAGACGGCAGCTACATGATACTGGATAGTATAAAACATTTGCCGCAGGATCTAAACGCTTCGAGAATCATTATGGCAGGCGCGAAATACGCTTTTTTTGCACCGCAAAACAAAATCGAACCCTTTGATATTCCACGCGTAAGAGAATTTCTCTCGAGCTGTCATTTACCTCTGCGCAAGACATTGCCCGAAACGCTACTGGGTGTGTCGCAAACGACAGTAAACGAAATTTTATTCGGAATAGATGAGGACGATCACTCAATGGTCAACAACGAGCTTGTGTTGCAGCGGCTTGCTTTGTACCGGGATAATTTGCTAAATCCCAGACCTTGTGTGGTAATGAACAATGGCAGCCCCATTGAGGTTTGTCCATTCGACTACCGTTCGCAAAAAGGCGAAAAGTTGTTTTTTGATTCGCTGAACAAGGCTCACGACAACTACTTCTATCTTTTGGATAAAACGCAGCGCTTCCGCGACAAGGCGAAGTCCGTTTCCACTGTCGTTAAAAACGCGGTGTCACGTACCGAAAAGAAGCTTGCGGTACAAAGACAAACTCTCGCCGAAACGCAGGACAGAGAAGTTTACAAACAGTACGGCGACTTGATACTGTCAAACCTGTGGAACATTCATGGCGGCGACAGCCTGACCTGCATAAATTATTATGACAACGCCACCGTTACCATACCTTTGGACAGACAGCTCACTCCGCAGCAGAACGCGCAAGCATACTACCGCAAATACCGCAAGCTGAAATCTTCTTTTGAACACAACACGATCCTTGTAGAAGAAAACTCCAAATTACTGGAATATTTGCTTACCATAAAGGAAAATTTGCGTTTTTGCACCGAGCCCGACGACTTGCAGCAAATACGCGAGGAGTTGTCGGCATTGGGACTTATCCGGGAAAAACAAAGCGCCAAAAAGAAAAACGAAAACGCCGTTAAGCCGCTTTGCTACAATCTGCACGGTTATTCGGTGTACGTAGGTAAAAACAATATTCAAAACAACTATGTGACATTCCGCATTGCAAAAGCTGACGATATGTGGCTTCATACTCAAAAAATACACTCATCGCACGTGATAATAGTACGAAAAGATGGCGAAATACCAAACGAAGTAATCGAGGAGGCGGCTCAAATTTGCGCCTACTATTCGCAGGCTAAGGCGGGAAACAAAATTCCCGTAGACTACACGCTGCGGCAAAATGTCAAAAAGCCCAACAAAGCGCCTCTCGGTTTTGTAGTATACGATACATACCGAACAATACTTGTAGATCCCGACAGACACCTTGAAAGCCTAAAATAATCTGCCTGATAGGCTGAATAAATCAAAAAATTGCTTTTGTCACTCCATTTTTTACTCAAAAAGTCCTTGCACGACACACAGCAAGGACTTTTATTTCAGATAAAATCACGACGTCACAAACGACCTACCGGAAAGCGCATAAGCATAAAGATAAATATAACAAAGCATATCAATGCAGACAGAATCGATATCCCGAGCTTGACGGAGGAAATTACAATGCCGGCCGTCGCGAGATCCTTGCCTTTTTCGCCGCTTTTTAAGATCTGTTTACGCGCGATAACAGATATGATCAATCCCGCGATCTCCGTGAAAAAACTAAGCACAAAGCCGACGATCGACAACACATTCCACTCTCCGGATCCATTCGCTACCGGTCGGCTATCCGTTGCACAACCGCATTTGGGACAAACTATCGCTTCATCAACAAGCTCCGAACCACAATGTGTACAGTATTTCATATTAGCTTCCTATCAATATAATTTTACCAACGTTTTGTAAAAAACGATATGGTTTGTACGGGTATATTTGCATAATTACTTTGCGTTTAATATGCCAATAACTGCCAAAGTCCAAAATGCAAACCAAAACAAGAACGCTATCGCTCCAACGCAGATGCCCGCAACGGCGAGTCCCGATCCACGAAGTCTTTTCCCGGAAGTACGAACTGCGCCCATAATAGATACTATCATTCCTCCAAGCGATATCACGCCGAATATGTTGAAAATTGACAACACGCAGGACACTATGGACAAAACAAATCCGACGATGGCACAAGCATCCCAATTGGAGCGAGCTGTATTCGAAGTTGATTTAGACGTAACAAATCCCGAATTTGCAACGGCACAGCCGCATTTGGGGCACATTACCGCTTCATCATCAAGCTCCGAACCGCAATGTGAACAGTATTTCATTGTTTAACCTCCTTATATTGCGGTAGCAGTCATAACCGCAGCGTCGACAATGACCTTAATCGCCATGATCCATATCGCAAGCCAATACAAGAACGCTATCGCTCCGACGCAAATGCCAGCAATGGCAAGTCCCATTCCGCGAAGTTTTTTTGACGAGGTGCGTACCGTGCCCACGATGGATACCGTCATACCCGCAAGGGACACAATGCCGAAAACGTTGAAAGCAAACAAAACGCAGGATACTATAGACAAAACAAATCCAACAATGGCGCAAGCATCCCAACCGGGGCGAGCTGTGTTAGAAGCCGATTTAGGCGTAACAAATCCCGAATTTGCAACGGCACAACCGCATTTGGGGCATATTACCGCTTCATCCGGCAATTCCGCTCCGCAATGAGTGCAATATTTCATGGTAGTCTCCTTTAATAATTTTTTACTGTCATTTTTCAAGTACGATCGTATTTATATTTACGCAAAATATATATACAACAATTTTTCAATTACGATGTGTAAGATACAAAACCGCCATAGCAACAGAGACATAGCAGTTTTCGCGTAAAGCCACTGCGTTGTGCTCATATTCTTTGATTACGCCATTGTCAGCTATTGTTCGACAGCCAAGCAATGGACAGTCGATACGTGCAAGATCCATAAGCTCTCGGGTGATACCGCCTGTATTGCCGTAGTAGCGCTCGTCGTCGGAATAAGCATTTGTTCCCAAATCCAGCACTGCGTCCACGCCAGCAAAAGCAGCTTCGGGCTTGTCCAACACGATCCCTTTACGGGGTGTCAAATTGTCGTCGGGCGGCAGATACCATATCAGTCCGGATCCGAACAGCGAAAGGCAGTGCCCAAGCTCATCAATTTTGTTGACGTCGCGATTGCCCACGGCAAGCACAGTCAGATTGGAAATACCGTCCAGCCGATTGTTGAGCGTCATGAGATCGGCAAGTACTCCTATCGGATCATACCGACGCGATCCACCGTTTATTACATTTGCCTTGCCGCGCTGTGTAAGCGTACGAAATATATTGTCGTTTTCGCATGCAGCCACCACGGTATTTGCACCCATATTGCCTAAAGTGAGACATACGCTCATTTCATCTTCGGCGCCGAACACGGGAATACAATTGCCGGACAGATAGGTCGCCGCAAGCTGAAATGCCGCACTGGATATGCAAGGCTTTTTCCACACGCCGCCCACAACGTGCCCGATCAACTGCGGTCCCTTTTTGTAGTCGGCAAGCACTATACGCCGCATCTGAGCCGCGAGTTCCAATATCTGCTGCACTTCGTTACGCGTAAGCTCTGTCAGTGTAATCAGGTTTTTCATAGCAACCTCACTTGTTTCTGTTGCACAACGCCGTGAGCACCTTTTGAAAGTAATCCGGCAACGGCGCATAGAAGCTCATCTGTTCTCCCGTAACGGGATGAACAAACATTAGCTGCTGTGCATGAAGCAGCTGACCGTTTAGTGCAAAACGGCACTTAGCATAACCGTAAAGCTTATCTCCGACAACGGGATGTCCGAGATATTTCGCATGCACACGAATTTGATGAGTACGTCCGGTCTTGAGCTCAAACCGCACCAAGGTGTAATCCCCCAAACGCTCCAGTACGGTGTAGTAGGTGAGCGCAGTGCGGCCATCCTCCACCACGTCCATTTTTTTGCGGTCGGAGCGGGAACGTCCTATAGGTTTGTCGACAAAACCGCTGTCCTCCTTGAAAATTCCTTCGCAAAGCGCCACATAGATACGTCGGCAAGCTTTGGTCTGTATCTGTTTTTGCAGCTCCACATGCGCAAAATCATTTTTTGCAACCACCAAAAGTCCGCTGGTGTCCTTGTCCAAGCGGTGAACAATGCCCGGGCGAAGAACGCCGTTGATTCCGCTGAGATCCTTTATGTGAAAAAGAAGCGCGTTGACGAGGGTACCGGTAAACACATTATTTGCGGGATGTACCGTCATTCCCTGAGGCTTGTTGATTACGACAAGATCGTCGTCCTCATAAATTATATCAAGCGGAATATTCTCTGCGGGAATATCCAACGGAATTTCGTCCGGCAGACAAATACACACGTTCGCTTCTGCCTTTATGGGCGTGGACGCCTTGACTACAACTTTGCCGTCCAAAGTAACGTTGCCCTGTTCAATAAGACGTTGAATATGAGAACGCGTCAAAGAGGTATTGTCCGCCACAAACACGTCCAAACGTCGAAAGTCCGCTTCGCTTGTCAGTTCAATCCTTCTCATAGGGTTGCTCCGCGTCCTGTTCAGCGCTTAGCTTGCCATGCTCGATAGGTATATCGTTATCATCGTTTTCCAACTGTTCCTGCTGCTCCGGCTGATCAGACTGTTTCTGCTCCGATTGCTTCGGCTGCTCTGTCTGGGCCGATTGTCCCGCCTCGGCTCTTGCCCTTCGCTCCGTCAAGATGGTGTTGAGCAAAGAATCCGAATCAAAAAAGACAATGGCAAGAATAGCGAGGATCACTCCCACCACAAGAAAGCTGTCCGCAATATTGAATATGCCGAAAAAACCTTGTACTTGCACAAAATCGCGCACCGAACCGGTAAAAAAGCCGTCTTTGGCAAAAACAATGCGGTCAATGGCATTACCTATCGTACCGCCCGTCACAAATGAAAAGGCAATCTGTCCGCATACACTGCGTGTACGGCTGCGCCACAGCAGCCAACCGAAAACCGGCAAACCGATGAGCGTCATGGAAAAGAACAGCCAATTGCTCCAGCTTAAATCGGAAAACATTCCTCCCGTTGCACCGTCGTTAGTGGTCCAAACCAGCGTAAGCCAGTCGCCGAGAATACGTATCCGATGATCGGGATCGGCGGCAACAGCCTTTTCTATGAAGTACTTGGTCAATTGGTCAATAGCTATGCATGACGCTATTACCGCGCCATAAATTACGAAAAACAACCATATCGGAAGTACATTGCGTTTTTTTTGCTTTGTCATACCTTATCTATTTTTTAAATGTGAAAATTCCGTCCACATCGGATTTGTCCGAATCGGACCCGCCTTTTTGAGAGTCGTCAAAGGAAAAAATATCTTCTGCCTTCGGCTTGTCAAACACGGTTTCGTTTTTTATCTCTCCCGTTCCGAGCAACGCTTTCTTTTGCAGCTTGCGGTAGTACAACCAAGTAAATACCGCCAAAATAATAAGCACACCCAACACTGTCAACGAGGGCCACCAACGATTAAATACCGCATTGTCGTTTACAAGCTGTCCGCGCGCGTTTTGAGCAACTTCGACAAACTGTTCGTCCAATACCGTATCGACAATAACGCCGCTTACCTCTTCTATTCGCTCCGCGAACTCGGGATTGGTCTCAACAAGATATTCATAGGTGTCAGCGTCGGTATTGACAACACTGCTGCATTCGTAACCCATCATGCCGTAGCTGCCCGCAAACAGAAGCGCCGTTGGTATACCATTGGTTCGGAAGGATGTGTGATCGGAAGCCTGTATACTCTCATAATAACCGTAGCCGAATGGGTCAAATTCGCCGTAAACGCCTGCCGCATAGGGCTTTTCCGTAAGCTTGCCGCAATGAGTCAGCATAAGATCTGCAAGCTCGGTGTGCTTGTTTTCGCACATAAGATACAGGTTGCCGACTGCTACCATATCCACGTTGAACATCACCATCACATTGTCCAAGCCCACACCCTTTGTACCGCCGATACGATTGACGTAATATTGCGAGCCTATCATACCTGCCTCTTCGCAATCGAAAGCTACAAAATATACGTCAAAGGGCAATTGCCCCTTGTTGTCCGCCAATTGCTTTGCCGCCGCAAGCAATACGGCTACGCCCACGGCGTTGTCCATTGCGCCCTCACCTACCGTATCATAATGAGCGCCGACAACAATGCACTTGTCTGTTCCTACGACATCAAGCTTGCCCTCGATATTGTAACCGCCAGTGTCTCCCTCGCCGAAGGATATAGCTTGCGGAGTATCGTTTCCAAGCGCCGACCGCATCTGTTGAAGCAGGAATAAGCGCACATTTTCCTTGGCAAGCGCCGTATCCTGTACGCTGTCCGCATCCGCGACCGCTTTGTTGAGACTGCACAGCTGTTGCACAAAGGCGTCTGCGCTCAACAAATCGGACTGTTGTGCAATATCCGAATTAGCAGTATCGCTTTCGGCAAAGGCAGCGGAGCCGAAGCATGCAAAAGTGATAACCAACGCCGTTAACAGCGCGACAAGTATCTTTTTCACAGCACCACCTCGAAAACTAATGCACACACAAAGTAGACGATGGCTAAATTGCGAAAATAATAGGGTCGGGTCAGATCATTGAAATACAACTGAGACGTAACATGATAGAACCATATTACGCATGCGAGGGATACTAAAAACGGGAACAGCACCCCGCCCCATCCTAAAAGCAGCGGCGTTACCAAATTGATCAATCGCAGCGCACCGCACACGGCAAAGTAGATCGTGCAAAAAACATGCGCCAGCAATACATACTCTGCTCGGGGCACAGTGTAAAAACGAGAGCTGTTTAGGAAAAGCCTTGTCACAAACGGAACCAACAGCATAATGATGATACCCATTATCAAAGCGGTAAACAGTGCCGTAAACAGTACCAGCGTGTCAGTGAAATGCAACAATGAACCATATTGCAATTTTACAAGCTGAACAGACGCCAAACACGTTTGCCAAGAATAAAAGACGTACGCCAAAACAAATGCGATTCGAATGAGCACGTCACTCAATTTGTAGTTTTGCCTGAGTTTGTTAAACAAAATTACCTCACTTTACAGCGAAATAAGCTGCATTATCAATATATTCATCACTTCTCCGTCATCCACAAACGCTTTCAGACGGGCATCCGCCAAAGAAAGAAAATCCAAAGCGCGTTTGAGCTGCATGGGTTTGTAGCGCTCGGCGGTTTCTCCTGCAAAAAAAACGGCAGCAGGCTTGACACCCAAATATCCTGCGATTTCCTCTGTAGAAAAGGAGGATGTTTTGACATAGTAAACACGCCTGTAAAAGTTGTAAATAAGCGAAAAAAGCGCTCGAGGTTCCTCTCCGCGCGCAATCAAACCACGGTAAATTTCCGTTGCACGGGCGGCATTTTTGGCGGCTATTGCGCTTGATAAATCGTATACGGCAAATTCGGTATCTTTGTGAACAAGCATTTCCACCGTTTCCGTTGTAACGTCACCGTGATCAATGAGCTTTTGCGTCTCGACGGCGACACGTGACATATCCAACAAACAATATGCGGCGATTCTGTCGGCACAAAGCGAGTCAATCTGCACCCCCTGTCTACGGGCAAAGGCAACGATCCACTTTATGACGCTGGGCTTATCCAACCTGTTGCAATCCACTGTTTCAAGTCCGTTGATGCCGAGAAAATTTTTGTCGCTGTCCGCAAAAAACACAATGCAAAAGCTTCCGTCTGCATGAGACAGCAGGTTTGTCAACCCTTGACGCAGCTCGGCAAGCTTTTTGCTGTTCGTTTTGGTTTTGTCGCCGTAGCCGTCATCCTTTTTTTCCGGGAAGAAGGGCTGCTCGCACACAACCAGCTTTTTGGGACTGAACATGGCAGGCGTCATACAGGCAAGCGTAAGCTCCTCCATTGTAGGCTGCTCGAGACGATCAACACTGAAACCGTCGTCCTGTATGCCGAAAAAATCCAGCACATTGGACAACGCCCTATGCTTTACCCAACTATCATTGCCGTAAAGACACAGCGCTGAAAAATTTGCCGATTGGAGTTTTTCCCGTAATTCGAGAAATTTAATCAAAAACTCACCTCACCTGAATTTCAAACTTATTTTATCACCTTTTTGAATTATTGTAAAGTTTCCGTACTTGTTTGCACCGTAATTGTGAGACAATTCGCTTTGATAGGGCGTAAGAGTTGTTTGTCCGTCAGCGAAATTATCGTTCGGCATTGGGAGCAGGTAGATATCGGCGCCCAATCCCATATCCGCAACGGCGTCGAGAGTACCATATACGATACACACGTCCAACTCGCCCGTATGAACGGTAACCGCGGCAAGCGCCGCATTGTAGACGGAGCGAACGGAAATAACTTCGTTTGTGTTCTCGTTTGGATACAGTCGCGAGACCTGTACGCTGTTGTCGTTGAGCAATCCCGTCACCGCGTCGTTAGCGTCGGTGGAAAGCAAAAAAGCATTTTGTATATCAAAGCGATGCAGCAGCTCATTCACTACTGCCGGGTCGGCGGACGAGCAATGACTAAAATACAGCGTGAGCTTGTTCAATCGGTATTTCTGCAAATAGCTTAGCGCATCCATAACTGCTTGATAATCAACAAAATCACCGACAAGAGCACCATTGCCGCTGTCGGATATGGCCGCCACAACGGTATCGTTAGCGCTTTGTACGACGAAAACACCGTTTTTTGACTTACGCGGAATATACGAGAACACAATGCTAATAACCAATAAAGCAATGCAAAGCGGATAGAAAAATTTTTTCCCAAGTTTGTTTAAGTTGATATAACCGCCCAAAGCGAACAGCAACACGGCGACCACCGCGATGGACAAAAACATTGCTCTGAAGGATACCGTTGCAAAACTCACTTGCGCGACAATTTCCGATATGCGCACCGTAATCTGCAACAGCGCGTCGGATATAAGCAGCAGATAATGGAATACCCAAGGCAGTAATCCAATCATGCTCAACACAAACGCCGCAGATACAACCGGAATTGCCAAAATATTAAGAAAAATTCCGAACAGCGCCACTTCGCCGCCGTGAGAAGCCAATACGAACAGCGTTGCAAGTATGCAGCACATAGAAACAGCGACACTATCCAACAGATAACGTACCGTTTTTTTGATGTTTTTGCGCGTGAGATACCTGTTTAGCGGAGCGTATAGAGTTGCGATGCCGAAAACGGACATAAAGGACAACTGAAATCCAACGTCAAACAGATAAAACGGACAAACCACAAGCGTTATCAGCGCCGCCCAAGAAATGGACGAAAGCATATCATAACGGGATAACAACATTCGAGCGGCATAGGTGCAAATCAGCATTGTTATTGCACGCATAACAGACGGTGAAAAGCCGCATATATAAGCATAAAACAGCAGCGGAACGGTTACAATCAGACACTCCAACCACGCGCGCAAATGAAGCCTTCTGAGCATAAAACAAAGCACCGCCGCAACAAATCCCACATGCAGCCCGCTGACAGCCAACAAATGAGCTATACCTGCGCGGCTGAACGCCCACTGCGTCGTGCTGTCCACTGCGCCGCGATCGCCTGTAAGCAGCGCGAACATAAGTCCACCATTGTTGGGCATATATTCCTTTGTTACATCATACACATATCTGCGCACACGTTCATCCGGCTTTAAGCTGCCCTCCTTGACCGTCAGTGCCGTGACATCGACAATTTCATATCTGACTTTGTTGCGCAAATAGTAGGTTTGTATTTCGCTTTTTATGGGATAGACGGAATAAATATTGCCCTTCAACGTGACCACATTTCCTACTTCAACGGGAAAATCGGCTGTAAATTTCGCCTTTATCCTGCCGTCATAGGTATTGCCCTCGCTGTCCGCACATTCTTCCAAATAATAGACGGAATTGAAATCGGCGCCATTACGGCTGAGATCCGTCACCCTGCCGGAAATTGTAACCTGCTCTCCGAGTTTTTCGTTTGCGGTATTTACTCCGTAGCAAATCCAGCTTCTGCCGAAGCCCAACAAAAGAAAGATAAGCGCGATCAAAAAGATTTTCCACGTAGAAAAGCGTTTCGCCGCACAAACGATCAACATAACACTCAACAGGACGACTGCTGCCAATCCAAACCAGATCTCAGCAAAAAGCGCTTCATAAAAGGCAAAAATACCCGCAATGAATGCAACGGCAGCAACAAGAGATACGCGAATATTAACCAGCCGCATAATCCTCCTTTGCCACAAACAGACGGTAATGGTAGTCAGAGGCATATTCGCCCAAGGCGGAAATAACCTGTCGTTTGTTGCGGAAACGACCGTTTGCTTCGATCCAATCGGCAAGCAAGCGCACAACTTCGTCGGATAAACCGTCAACGGGCATACGCAATTCGATCATCGGGCTGTTGGCATTTACGCAATAGCATTGCTTTTTTCCGTCGTAATAGTTGACGACAAGAACGGTAACCGAACCGTCCACGGTATCGGTGTAGAGAGAGGGCAATATGCTTTGCGGCAACAGTCCCGCCTGCTCTATCACGGAAATGCAGCTTGTCCCCACCGCTGCCGTAAAATAACCTTCGTGAGCGACCGCACCGCAAACATACACCGAAAAGCTCTCGGTTTTGCCGTTGGGCAATGCTTTGGGCGCATAAGGAAAGTCAGTGCATCCTGCCAAAGCAATACACATAATGAGTAAAAAAATAACGGTTGTAAATAACCGTCCTTTCATTGCAGTAAAAAGCCCCGCCATAGCCGTGTTTTACCGACGTTCAACCTAAAAAATAGGGTGGGTAATCTGCCAAACGTTATCAGTCTTTTACCGGAGAGAACTCTTTGACTCCACACGGAAGCCTTAGTAACCTGACATCAACGCTCGGACGCAATTCCCTTTTACGAACTGTAGTTGACGCAAAATGTAAAACTATCGTACAAGGCAGGGTTGATTTTAGTTTATCACAGGTTTGGGAAAAATGCAATGCAAAATCAGTGTGTATCAACATTTTTCAAAATATACCTTGCAGCAAGCGTTACACAAAGCACGAATCGAACAAGACGGTTTGGGTTTGTAGGATCCTTATGCCAAACAAGCGGAACCGGCATAGATGCAATAGAATATTTTGCAAGCAGCTCGGTTCCAAACACAACTAACAAATCAATTGTAACATAGCAAAATCCGTTTATCAACAGTTGACGGCAAAAAAGTGGCATTTTGTGCCGCTTTTTTGTGTATTTTGTCTCCGTTTTGTTTTTTTCGTCACACGAATATAATTACAAGCTGTCCACAACACCGCTGAAAATAATCGTACCGTATCTGTCCGTAAGTACAAAGCCAAACGCGCGATCCACGACAAAATCCTCATATACGTCAGCCCAATCGTCAGGTCCTGCTGACTCTGCGTTTGCCATTATTGTCACAGCAACACCTTCGATACCAGTCTTATCCACTTTCAAATCGGTGACGTGCTGCACCTTGCAACAATAAACGGCATCGTTTGTCAGATTGGAAAATTCGCATGAGTAGGGATCAAACAACCTGTGCACGCCGAATTTGTTTTGCAGTACATCATTTAAGTTCTCGTCGAACTTGGTTTCGAATTCAGGGAACAGGCAGCGCGTACTGTAATGAATTTTATTTTCCTCATCGTCGGCTTTGTAGTCGTCGATCCCGTTGACTTCGCACAATGTCTCGGCATCGAATACATCAGCTATCGTGTAGCCGTCGTTGGGAACAATGAATTTGAGCGTGTACCCGTGCTCCGTTTGAGTGAAAAAGTGACGATATGCTTCCGTTGCCACTACCCTGCCGCGATAATAGTAACCGCTGAGCAACGGAGTGGACGTGACGCTGCCGTCGCCGTTGACAAAGGAATACTGTCCCGAAGCAAAGCCCAGATCCCTGCCGCCGTCGTTCCATATATCCTTGAGATACAGCGCGTTGATGAGAGTAAACAAAACATCTTCGGATAAATCGAAACCCTGATCGATAAGTCCGTGGGTATGCTGCTTTACAAACTCACGTATCGCGCGATTGGCTGCTTTGTTGTTGCCGTCGAAATCCGTCCGATAGGGATAGCAAAAATATCTATTTGCAAGCTTGTCGATGCATGCGTCCTTTACATGCGTGCGATCGTCCATCCAAACGGAATTGGACAACTCCAACATGCCGGCTGTTTTGTTGTTGTCATCCTTGTACTCTGCGATAAGCGAGCCGTACAGCGTGGCAAAGCTGCTTTGCAGCGCCTCATAATCAAGTCCCAACGCATTGAGCAACTCATTGCGCGTTTCACCCGAAGCGCACTCCGCGGCAAGTGACAACGCCATATAGACGGAAACGGGCGCAACAGCGAAGCTGCCTTTTTCACCAAACTGCTTGTACACCGCGTCGGAAAAGGCAGCCGCAAAACTGTTGGACGCAGAAAGAATATTTTTTGTGGTCTCACTTTGTCTTTCATCCCAACGCAATGCTTCTGCGCTTGCAGGCTGGTCCAACAAAGCGGCTCCGCCCATCCCACAGGAACACAACGTACCCAATATGGTAAGTACGCACATTGCCGCCAATGCTATCGTAAAAGTTTTTTTCATGATAATAGCCTCCTTGTTGTCAACTGTTTCCCAAAATAAACATCATATATTCCGCAACCGCAATGCGTGGTTTGCCGAAATTACCGATATTATCGCAGCTTTCGAAGGTTTTCTTGTCTCTTCAGTCTACACAACACATTTAACGGCGTTTTTGTCCCATATATCGAAAAAATTTTTGTGTCATATACGGTAAAAGCATAGTTTTCAGATAAATTGCACAACCTAACGATATGTGCGGAAGATATGTAATGGATATGGGACATGCGGAAATCTCGGAAATTTATCGAAATTTACAGGAAATTCCGCCTCTGCTGCGGCTGGAAATTTACCCTTCGCAGCAAGCGCCGGTGTTTATCGCGGATAACGCATTGCCCAAATTTGTAAAATGGGGTTTTGACGGACCGTACGGCAAACAGCTGCTCATCAACGCACGTGCGGAAACTGTTGCGGAAAAGCCGTTTTTCGCAGACGACTTTGCCCGCGCGCGCTGCGTGATACCGTGCAGCGGGTTTTACGAATGGGACAACGACAAAAACAAACACTTGTTTATGCGTAAGGACGGAGGAGTGCTGTATCTTGCCGGATTTTGCAAGCGTCAAGACACCGAGCGTTTCATAATTCTTACAAAACCCGCCACTATGCCGGTTGCGGAGTATCACCACCGCATTCCGGTATTGCTTAATAAAACGGATAAATCAGACTATCTAAACAGCTATGAAATGGCTAAAACGGCATATCTCTACGATAAAACTGTCGATATTTGCGCCATAATGTAGGTTGATTATTTTTTTCTCAAATTTATGTTGTGCGTGATTTACACATAAGCTTGGCATTATTTTTATTTTTCGTTTAAATATTTACTGTTTTAAACGCTGCCTATGCTCAACTAAAACTTAGTTTTACGAGTTGCTCTCAAACAGTTGCGCCAAACTAAAACTTGTGCTATACTAAATAAGCTTAGATTTGGCTCCATAGTCTAGCGGCCTAGGACGTTGGCCTCTCACGCCGATAACATGGGTTCGAGTCCCATTGGAGTCACCAAGCAAGCGGCGGCGCTTCGAGTCGCAATGAAAAGAACACGCAGCAACGTGTTCTTTTTTCATTGTTCCTATATGCTTGCCACGCCAATCCTTCCTGCCAATGCGATGTCGAAATGACGTAGCGCTCCGCTTCTCTCCGCTTACCCCACTTTGTGGGGACGAGTCCCATTGGAGTCACCAAGCCAAAACAACAGAACCAGTAAATAGGTTCTGTTGTTTTTTTGAGTATTCGCTGTTTTTATATGCAAAGAGCGTTGCATAACACCTGTTTTATCCGCTTCGCCGTCGAATGTTCATCTGTCTGCCTCTACCGACAATTTTACCTTATAAAACAAAAAGTCCCGATGGTAGTTTGTGCCATCGGGATTGTGGTTTTCTTTATAGTTGCATTAGAAATCTAAATTATTCAATATACAGCGTCGACTTCTTTAACCGTTGTAAACAGGTATTGGGCGTGACCCTGGCAAGATACATTTTTTTACTACTCGAGTTTATTTGTATTCAAAACATTTCCCCGAAAACCGAGTTGTCAAACCAAATAAAAATTATCGCATGCTGTTCCTATTTACTTTTGGTTTTCAATTTAATCACTGTACCGCCTGTCAATAGTATCATTTTTACCGCGTCAACAGAAAAATCCGGCATTTTTACTATCAAGGGCTTGTCAAGAACACCGCGCGCAAGCACCTTTACGTAATTTACAGAAGTTGCAATAAGTTTCTTTTCTTTCAGGGATTTCAACGTGACCGTCTCGTTTGCCTGATAGTTTTCGGAAAGCGCGTCGATATTGATAACTGCTTTCGGTGTTGATAATACTGTTTCTTCCGTTTCTTCAATTAAGGATACTGCGACCTCATCGGAAATCAAATTTCGAGCTTCCATCACAAACACGTGTTCGCGTTTTTCAAAATCTGCCCCGATAGGACTGTCCGAGTCGGTTGACGACTCTTCCTCGTTTTCCAACTTAATAAGCCCGCGTTCCAAAAGGTTTGTTGCAGCTTCGTACGGATAATCAGACAATTTTACTGATTCAATTTCGCTACGAGCAAGCTCCTTGTCGGCAAATGGCAGGGCGGCGATTTCTCCACTGCCGTTCTTACTCTCGGAGTGTTCTTCCTCAGCCTGCTTATTTTGTTCCGACAGCTTCGTATCCGCTGCATGAGGCGCGTCGGTTTTTCGTATATGCATCAAATAAAGATGTGCGCCGGCAAGAGTACATATCAATATCAATGCGGCAGTGCATATATACTGTGCCTCGATTGCGAAAATATTGAGCAGAAATGCCCACATAATATGCACCTCCTTACTGCTGCGAATTCTTTTTCTTGACCACTTTTACAACCAGAGTGACAATCAATGCTACTGCAATGCAACCGAGGACAATATTGATGATCATATAAATAAGTGCGGTTTTCTCGCTTTGCTGCTCCAATGCATCATGTTTCTGCTCTACTTGCCTGATTCCCTTCCAGAGAGCCTCATCCGCCGCCTTATACGCGGAATCGAGTGCGGAAATGCTTTGCGCAAGCACGCTATCCTGTGCTTTTAACCCTGCAATGTCGCTGTTGATGAGTGCGTCCGCCGCTTTGTACGCTGCCTCCAGCGCCGCGACCTTTGCCTCGATATCCGTTTCGTTTGCATCAATTGCCGCCTGAAGCTTCTTTGCCGCCCTGTCCAAATTTCTTTGTACGTTATCGATCGACGCTTGCAATGCGAAATCCAAATTTTTCATTGCTTTTTTAAGCGCCTCTATTTTGGCGTCAAGCAAATCATCTGCCGCCGTCATATCCGAACGAAGGAGTGTGTCTGCCGCTTGATACGCTGCATCCAGCGCCGCAACCTTTGCTTCTATATCCGTCTCGTTTGCATCAATTGTAGCTTGCAGATCCTTTGCCGCCTTGTCCAAATTGCTCTGTACGGCGTCTATCGCCGACTGCAACGCGGAATCCACACTTTTCATTGCTTGTTCGAGAGCGGCTATTTTGGCGTCAAGCGCATCGTCTGCCGCCGTCATATCCGAGCGAAGAAGCTTGTTTGCCAATTGATATGCTGCATCCAGAGCCGCAACCTTTGCTTCTATATCCGTCTCGTTTGCATCAATTGTAGCTTGCAGATCCTTTGCCGCCTTGTCCAAATTGCTTTGTACGGCGTCTATTGCCGACTGCAATGCGGAATCCACGTTTTTCATTGCTTTTTCGAGAGCGGCTATTTTGGCGTCAAGCGCATCGTCTGCCGTCGTCATATCCGAGCGAAGAAGCTTGTCTGCCAATTGATACGCTGCATCCAACGCAGAGAACTTTGCCTCGATATCCGTCTCATTTGCGTCGATTGTAGCCTGAAGATTCTTTGCAGCCTTGTCCAAATTGCTTTGTACGGCGTCTATTGCCGACTGCAATGCGGAATCCACACCTTTCATTGCTTGTTCGAGAGCGGCTATTTTGGCGTCAAGTGCATCGTCTGCCGTCGTCATATCCGAGCGAAGAAGCTTGTCTGCCAATTGATACGCTGCATCCAGCGCAGAGAACTTTGCCTCGATATCCGTCTCGTTTGCGTCGATTGTAGCTTGCAGATCCTTTGCCGCCTTATCCAAATTGCTTTGTACAGCGTCGATCGCCGACTGCAATGTGGAATCCAAATTGTGCATTGCTTGTTCGAGAGCATCTATTTTGGCGTCAATCATAGTGTCTGCCGCCATCATTTCCGAGCGAAGAAGCTCGTCCGCCGCTTGATACGCCGCATCCAGCGCCGCAACCTTTGCCTCTATATCCTTCTCATTTGCATCAATTGCTGCTTGAAGATCCTTTGCAGCTTGTTCCAATTTTATTTGTACCGCGTCGATCGCCGACTGCAATGTGGAATCCGCAGCTTCCATCTTTTTTTCGAGAGCGGCTATTTTAGCCTCCAGTGCATCGTCTGTCGACGTTAACTCCGAACGCAAAAGCTCGTCCGCCGCTTGATATGCCGAATCCAACGCTGAAATTTTTCCCTTTATATCCGTCTGGTTTGAGTCGATTGCCGATTGAAGCTCCTCTGTCGCCTTGTTGAGATTGTCTTGAACCGTGTCGATTGTGTCCTCGATCGTTTCCGGTGTGGGGATCCAATAGGCATAGAGCGTGAGGTACTGTTCGGATCTGTGCCAATTGCTTGCCGCATCATTTATGGGGCACATATTCTCATCGAACAACTTATCTCCATTGCCGCCTTTTTGCGTATAATAGCCGGCGAAGGTATAGCCTCTGCGTACGGGAGCCATATACCCGCTTGCGGGAAGAGTTTCGCCGTAACCTACCGAAAGATTTGCACTTCCACCGCCGCCGCCGTTCGAATCAAACGTGATCAAGGTTTTCAGCTGTTCCCAGACAGCATAGAGTGTGACTTCGTCGCCGTCGTTGACCGAAAGATTCAAAACCTCGTCACCGTCTGCAAACAGACATTCTCCGCCCTCCGAAAGCGCCCAACCGACAAAGATAAAGCCTTGCCTTTCAAACGCATTTTCCGAAAGGGTACCGATGGTCCCGTAAGTATAAACATTGCTCGGCATCGTGCCTGCGCAGCCCGCCGCGTTGTAGGTGACCGTATAAGAGTTGGCGCGCCATACCGCGTACAGGGTCATGTCCTTATCCGAAAAAGTAAGACTGTCTTTCGCATTGTAGTTTGCCGCTTCGGCGTTTTTGTTGTCGGACCAACCGCAGAACGTATAGCCCAAACGCACGGGAGCGATTTCCGAAACGGTTGCCTCTTTGCCCATGGAATAAATAGTCTCGTCCGTCGGAGCGTCCTCGCCGCCGTTCGCCGAATACAGTAGAACAAGCGACGAAACATCGACAACGGTGACGGAGATATTTCCGGTGACCTTGAACGAATAGTATCCATCTTCGTCGAGAGAAACAAGCGTGCCGTTGATATACACCTTGGGATATTCGCCGCTAACGGTAAATTTGAGGTCATCGCCGTAGGAATAGCTGTCCTTAAGCCCCGAAACGCCGTAACCATCCGCTATATTTTTGAAAACGGTAAAATCATTTCGTTTCCATACGGCATAAAGAACGATATCTTCGTCGTGCATTGTAAAGCTGTCGCCGCTGTTATAATCCGCCTTTTCGGCGTCTTTGTCTGCAGCCCAACCGATAAATTCATATCCGGTACGAACGGGCTGCATTTCCGTAATCTTAATCAACGACTCCGGCGCAGGATAAGTTGTCGCAACGTTGTAGTTAAAGGTGCCCTCGTTGGCATTGTATGTAAAGGACGGATTGTGCTTCCACACAGCATACAAGGTTACGGCAGCGCTGCCCATGGTAAACTTATCGCCGCGGGAATATTTCGCCTCTGTTGCCTCCGCCGTCACTGCCCAGCCCACAAAGGTGTGGTCGTCTTTGGCGGGAAGGACATCCGAAAGAGTGATCTCTTCCTCCTCGTGCAGCTGTTCTGTTGCAGGGGCTCCGAAGCCTCCGTTTGCGTCGTAGAACAAAGAGTGGATAGGCTTTTCCTGCCATGCCGCATACAGCACCACAACTCCGCCCTGCTCGCCGGTAAGTCCGGTAGTATAGAGGGTGTCGGCATGGTACATTGCCCAGTTCTGTTCATCATATATGTTCCAACCGACAAAATCAAAATTCTTCCGTGAGAGACCGCACGTTTCCGCCGCGGGCAAATTGAGCACGCCGAATACGACGCCTGTAATATCCTTGATATATTTGCCCTCGCTGTACAGACGGATCGTATAAGTGATGGGCGTCCACTGAGCATAGAGCGTAATGTTGTCATCTATCGTAAAGGTTTTATTGTCAACCGCAGTACCATCCGACTTGTAATATTGCTCGCCGCCCGATTCCGAATTGAAATAACCGCGGAAATTGTAGCCGTGTCGCTCGGGAAGAGTGATACCGGGAAGCGCGCTGTCAAAGGTTGCCGTGAGCGCGCCCGCGTTGGTACCGCCCATTGCGTTGAGGGTGATCGTGTGCGAATTTGCCTTCCATACGGCGTAAAGCGTGACTGTTTCGTCATTTTTCTCCGTCAAATTCTGCACCGGTTGACCGTTTGTGTAAGTTACGCTGTCGCTTGCTACACTTGTTGTCCAACCCTGGAAGGTCCAGCCATGCAGCGTAAAGTCGTTGTGCGGCAAAGCTTTGCTGCCGTCGTCGTAAACGCGCGGTACATCGGAAATGCTTCCTTGCACATTCGCACTTGCATTTTTAGGTTTGTTTTCGTTAAACCTTATTGTATATGTATTTGCGGTCCATACGGCGTAAAGGTGGATTGTGGCGCCGTCCACTGCCGTAAGGTTTTTGACCGACGCGTCGTTTCTATGCACAATATTGCTGCTTTCGGCGCTCGCTGCCCAGCCTTGGAAGGTCCAACCAGTGAGCGAAAAGCCGTTAGTAGTAAGCGCTCTCTGCACGTCGTAGGTGTGCGATGACTCGTTGGTCGCACCAACGACCTCGCTGCTCGCGCCCGAAGGCTTGTTGGAATGATAGTTTACTGTGTAGGTATTTGCCCTCCATACGGCGTAAAGTGTGAACGTATCGCCATCTCTATCCGTCAGATTCTGTACCGCTTTTTCGTTATCATAAGTAACCGATCCGCCTAGTGCGTTCGTTGCCCAGCCCAGGAAGGTCCAGCCCGTCAGCGTAAAGCCGTTTTTCGGCAGAGCTTTGCTACCGTCGTCGTAGGTGCGCGGAACATCGGACATCGTTCCCTGCACATCCTCACTTGCGTTTCCGGGTTTGTTTTTGTTAAATGTTATCGTATAGGTATGTGCGACCCAATGCGCATACAGGGTCAACGCATCTACGAAATCGCAACTTTTAACGCTTTGTCCTTTTGCGTCGTAATATCTCACGCCTTCGCCGTCGGCTTGCGTGTAGTAACCGTCAAAGGTGTAGCCCGTGCGCGTCGGCACCACCACGCCAGGCATTGCGCTGTCGAAAGTCGCCGTCACTTTGTCCGTTCCGCCGAAACCGCTTTGCGGGTTCAATGTGACGTCAATTTTCTTTGCAACGCCCGACGCATTGATGACAATATCGTCCGTGATCTTGGAGCCGGTAATCGTGATCGCGCCCGTCCCGGAGTTGTAGGTATAGTCACTGCCCTGCGCAAGCGTACTGCCGCCCACTTTGACGGTGATGGAATTCGGCAGGTTATAGCCGCGCACCGTCGACAAAGCTGCCGAATAGTTGGTATTGTACGTCGCCTTTCCTCCGCCCGAAAAGTTCAGATGTGTCAAACTCGAAGAGACGGTCATTGCCCTGTAATATTGCAAGGTCGGGGCGGAAAGGCCGCTGTTATTGTAAGTATAGGCATTGCCCGCCTCGTCTTTGACGGCAAGCCCCGAAACGGAGGAAAATTTTACCTCGCCGTTTTCGTTTTTGTCGGGCAATGTGAACGTGTAACAAACCCTGCTTTTACCGTTTTCGGTAACGAGTTCAGCGGTGCTTGAAGAAACAAAAGCGTTTCCGTTTAACGTGATATTCGCCGTGCCGTTGGCAGTAATGCTTACCTTTTCGTTAAATTCTACGCTGTATTTTATCGTGTTGCCCGCAACGACAATATTATTGTTGCTGTCCGCAACGTTCGTCTTTTCCAAAAAAACATTACCCGTAACCGCAGGCGCTGTTTTGTCGGTAAGAGTACATGTCAAAGCACCAATAGAGGGCTTTCCTGCTAAGCTATTATTATTGGAAATATAGTAACGTATCGTCGCCGTGTTCGCAGGAACTTTGTAATCGGATATAGATAGATTTACCGGATTTGTATTTTGGAAGATATTAAGAAACCGGCTATGATCTTTTGACGCAATTTCCGAACCAGCGGCATCGTAAAAAATCAGCTGTAAACGAGCGTGAATACCTGACGATGTTTGGTGCCAGTTTACAGAGGATGCAGAAATAGTCAAATCCCCCTTATTGGCTTTGACCCTGTCTGCTTCGGAAAGCGTGATCGTGTACCACACACCGCCGGTGTAATTATCGTTACCAAGACCATCATTCGTGTTTGCATGTATGACCCAGCCAAAACTCGAATTTCCTAAACCAACATCACTGTGATTGTAGCGTAACGCATATGGGTCAACATTGCCAAGACCTTGCCAGCCAAAATCTGCCAAAGTTTTTTTAGACTTACCGCTGGAATTGTTATCGGTGTAATAAATGAGATTGCCTGTGGTTTGCGCACCTTTCCATTCATCTGCGGTATTTGTTCCGCTTGCACTGTTGCTCGCGTTGGCAGTATTAAAAAACAATGTGCCCGCCAAAAGGCACAATGCTGCAACAGCAATGAGTATTGCTGTGAAATATCTTTTCTTTGTGGTCATAAAGCGCCCCCCCCCCCCCCCCCCATTTTTTTTCTTCGGTTTTGTTCCGAGTGTTTTTTCATGAAATATTTTAGCGTAAATTCATTTTTGAGGCAATATTAAAACCCGCTCCAAACGCAACCTTAACAATTCTTTACGAGATTATTTAACGGTGAAACAGTTATCCGGCTTGCGTGTATTTTATTTGTTTGATATAATAAAACTATAAGAAAACGGAAGTGCATATGAATTATACTGTTTACGAAAGAAATCTGCTGTTTATTGAGGACGATGAAAAATTAAAAAAGGAAATGATCGCATATTTTTCTCCCACAAATGCCGTTTATACAGCGTCTGACGTGGAAGAAGCCGTCGAGCTTTTGACAGAGAAGGGGGACTTCGACGCTGTTGTGTTGGATCTGATACTCAAAAACAGCATGGGGATAGAGCTTTTCAGCGCATTTCCCGAATTGCCGCCTGTAATTATTTTGTCCTCTTTGGACAGTGAGGACACCATTCTCACGGGGCTTACCTCGGGTGCGACCGATTACGTGATAAAGCCCTGTTCTATGCGCCTTTTGGAAACGCATATCGCAATGCGGCTTTTACCCAAAGCGGACGCAATAGAAGTTTTCGGGGATTTTTCCGTGGACGCCAACACACGTACCGTAAAATATAAAAATATGCCCATTTCGCTTACACCGTCCGAATTCAACATTTTATTCTTTTTGGTAAAAAACCGCGGTCAATATTTTACTTCGGACGAAATTTATGAAAAAATTTGGTGTGCGCCAAGTCTGCACACCACAACTATACGAACGCATTTGTCATCGCTGCGCAGAAAACTAAAAGCCGCTATGCCCGAAAGCGATATAATCCGCACCGAATTTAACAGGGGTTACTGCTTTACAGGAGAGGTATTATGAAAAAAGTAGGAAACGTGCTTGTGTTGGTAGGTTTGTTTGTTATCTGCCTGACATTTTCACTCGTTTTGCTGTTTACGGGGCAGAACGCCATAGCGGAGACGCCCGTACGCACAAAAGAGCTTGCGGGCGTTTCGGTCAACACCGTTTCCATTGCAGACGTGAAGGGCGTGATGGAAATGACGGCGTTCAACTATCTTCCCAATAAATTTGCGGAGCTTAACAATGTCGTATCCAATGAAAACGAGGGCGCAAAGCCTGCGAAACGGGGAACGTACCAATTTTTTATAGACACTTTGACGACGGAAGAATGGGCAGAAAAGGAAAGCTTGAACCGGCTTTTGCAGCCGGACGGAAATTGGCACCTGACAATGTACATCCCTCCCGTATATGCCGCATGCAGCGTGTTTGTGCAGTACGAAAATGAAGAATACGTAGGCGCGATAGACAGATACAATATCAACTACTATATCAATTACTCATCGCCATCTGAATTTGACGACACCGTCCTGCACCAAACGGCAACGGAGCCTTTATTTATAGATATACCTATTTCCTCTGAAGGTAAATATTCAAGAGAATGCAGAGTGACAATCCATTACGAGGCGGACAACGATAACTTTGTGGGATTTATGGGACCCGTTTTGATCGGGGAAGACGCGGCAGTACACAGAGCCGTCAATGAGAACCGCTCCGTCCTTTTGATCGGCGCTATCCTCGGAGCGGTTACGCTGCTGTTGTTTCTTTTGATATGTATTTTGAAACGGTCTTTTTCCTTCATTCCGCAGCTACTGTTTGCCGCAGGAATTTTTTCGGTGCTGTTTTCAACGTATATGTTGTTCGGTTATACGACCGTTCCGTACTTTCTGCTTGGAATGCGACGTTTTTCGGTTGGATTTATTCTCTTTGCCGCGACGCTGTATCTTCCGAAAAAAATAGGAAAAGTCCCGGTTTTGTACTTGACAAGCATTGCCGCGATTACCGCAACCGTATCGGCATTTCTGTCCCCCTTTTGCACGAGCATAGCCGCTTATACCGCTGTTTGCTATACCTATATCGTCCTGGTGTTTGCCTGCATTGTTGTCATCTATTCGTCTACCATATGGGACGTATATCAAAATAAGCCCTTGGGACTGCGCCTCAATTCGATAATCGCAGGCGTTTTGACCGCTATGGCTCTGTTTGCGACTCAGCCGATCCCATTGATCATGTTTTCTCCGGCGTTTTGGTTGTGTTATGGGGCGCTGGGGATCACGCTTGTGTTGGGACTTCGCGAATTTGCCTCTGCAGAAGTACACAATCGCTATCTTACGACCAATCTGGAACAGGAGGTCGAGCGGCAGACTCAAAGCCTGCAGAATGTTATTGCCGAACGGGATAAGATCTTGCTGTATGTGAGCCATGATATGAAAAGGACCGTCGTCGGGATGAACGATTCTCTGACGGATCTGCGGCAAAATCTATCCGAGCCCGAATTGGTCTCAAAGGTGGATTACTTGTTACAAAAAAATGCGGAGCTGAAAAAAGACTTTGCCGATTTGGGAAAGTACAACAAGCAAAACTACGTGGCGGAACAGTCCGAGGTGATAAACTTGAGTCAGATCGTGCAAAGCGTAACAAACGATTTGCGCCCCGACTGCGAAGCAAACGGAATTGTTCTGACGGTTGTGCTGCCCGAAATATTAAACGTATATGCAAAAAAAATTGCTTTGGAAAGCGTGATACTCAATTTGGTAATGAACGCGATCGAACACGCGTTTTGTTCGCATTTAACTGTGTCCGCCGTCAAACACAAGGGGGTATGCCGCCTCGACGTCATAGACGACGGGAAGGGAATTACTACCGATAAAAATGTCTTTGCCCCGTTCGTTTCGGGCAATCCCTCCGAAAACAACTCCGGACTGGGTCTGTTTTTGGCAAAGAACGCGATCAAGACAATGCATGGGGAATTGACGTATGAACGCAAGGATAATTTTACGATCTTTTCCGCAACGCTGCCGCTTGCATAAAGCTAAGCATTGCCGCAATTTTCATCCCCTTTTGACCCACCACTCCGGATTTTGTGATTTATTATAATAACGGTAAAACCGTATCAAAAAAAGAGTAAGCAATCTGATCAAAAATTTTTTTGGTTGACATTTTAGAAAAAAAAACGTATAATAACTGTACAATGTGTGGCAATACAGGCGTAAATCCAATTGTGGATTTGCGCCTGTTTTTTTGCTGTTTGAGGTAAAAAAATGCAGGATAATCAAAATAAAATGTCATATGTACCGGTAAACAAACTCATTTGGCAAATGGGATTGCCGATGATAGTTTCCATGGTGCTGCAAGCGGTCTACAACATTGTGGACACGGCGTTTGTGATAAATATGGGCGAGGACGGCGTAGCGGGAAATCTGGCGCTTACATACGCTTTTCCCATACAGCTGCTGATAATCGCTATCGGCGTAGGCACGGGAGTAGGACTTAATGCCCTGTTGTCCAAATCGCTCGGTGAAAAAAACTTTATCAAAGCGGACAAAACGGTGGGAAACGGAATTTTCCTCGGCTTGTGCATTTACGCAGTCTTTTTGCTTTTCGGGTTGTTTGGATCGCGTCCTTTTGTAGAAATGCAGGCACAGGGCAACGAAAAAGTAATAGAAATGGGCACTCAATACCTTACTATTTGCTGCACTTGCAGTTTCGGAGCCATTGGTTTTACCATTTACGAACGCTTTTTGCAAAGCACGGGAAAAACGCTGTACTCCACTATTGCGCAGATATCAGGAGCGGCGGCAAATATCCTTTTGGATTGGGTGTTTATCTATCCGTTGAACCGAGGGGTAGCAGGCGCAGCTTGGGCAACCGTTATCGGACAGATACTTTCGCTTGCCGTTGCGATGATTTTCCACTATTTTACAAACAAGGAATTGCACAACAATATCAAAAACATCGTTCCCAGCGGCAAAACAATCAAAGAAATTTACCGAATCGGTTTGTCCGCGGCACTGATGCAGGGATTGCTGTCGGTGATGATGCTGGGTGTAAACCTTATACTCGGCACATTCGGGCAAAGCTCCGCACTTGCCCAGGGCAGCTTCGGCGTGTACTACAAAATAATGCAATTTGCGCTGTTTGCCTGCTTCGGACTGTCAAATACAATAATTTCCGTACTCTCCTTCAATTACGGCACAAGGAATTTGCTGCGCTCAAAACAATGCGTCAAATGGGGAATTGTGAGCACGCTTGCGGTATGCGCAATCATTACCGCGCTGTTTGAGGCGCTTGCGGATCCGTTGGCAAAGCTGTTTGGTATAGCCAGCGGTGAAAGCAGTGAAGAAATCATACGCACCGTAACGTCGGCTATACGCATTGCAAGCACGGGATATATTTTTATGGGCTTCAGCATTGCCGTTCAAGGTATAATGCAGGCTCTCGGGTTTGCGCTTTGGCCTCTGCTGATTTCCGCTTTGCGGCTGGCAATTTTTGTGTTTCCTTCGGTTTGGCTATTCTCATTTGCGCCAAATCCCATAGGCTGCTTTTGGTGGGCTTTTCCCATAGCGGAAGCTTTGACTGCGGCAATATCCGCGGCGTTGCTGCAAAAGGTTGCCCTCTGCAAAATCAATTTACTGTCTCAAAGCTCGGCACCGGAACAAAGTCCGATAATCTCAAAGTAAGTACGCTCAATGCGTACTTTTTTTTCGCCGATAAATTTATTAGCTTGCCCTATATGCCCACAAAATGACTTTCAGCTTGGTGATACCCAACAAATACAGCCTCATAAAAAATTTCAAAACCCTATTGACATTCAGTTTTATTTATACTACACTTTTGATAGTTGAAATATCAAAATGAAAGATGAACTATCAAAAATGAGGTTGACATGGCGATAAAGGATGTAAAAGAAAACTATATTGTAGACACCGCAGCGCAGCTTTTTTTGGAAAGATCCATAGCGGAGGTTACCATAAAAGCTATCGCGCTTCGCGCGGACGTAGGTGAAGCGACTGTGTACCGCTACTTTTCCTCTAAGCAGAATCTTGTTTGCGCCGTTGCAGTCAAATTGGAAAAGATGATCTTCGACGAATATTTCAATTTGCGTCAATCGGGAAACGGCTTGTCGAAGCTATGCTCCTTCTACGAACAGTACGGCAAAATTTTTCATGAAAAAAAAGAGCTTTTTAAATTTATAAATGAATTTGACGCATATATGATAAGTGAAGGAAGAACGGACGGCGAAGCCTACGCTAACGGCTTGGAGCTTTTTAAATCTGTATTTTATTCCGCTTACAGTATGGGAGTAAACGACGGAAGCGTACAATCGCTGCCGGATTGGGAAATTTTTTACTACGCCACCACTCACGCCATGCTGGAGCTGTGCAAAAAGCTTTCCGCCGCGGACATTGTTATACAGGATACAGCGGCAAGAAAAGAAGAGGAAATTTACGCACTGACAAATATTATTTTGCACAGTTTGAAAAAACAATAAATTTACGCGTCCGACGTAAATAAAAACACAAAAGGAGGCGGGCATTTCTTTCGGACGGAAAAGCCCATAAGACAGATGAAACGACTAACAAAAAAGCAAATGTGGATATTTGCCATAGGTCAGCTTGGCTGGTCAACGCTTAGCGGTATTATCAGCGCTTGGCTTGTGACTTTTTATCTGCCGACGCAAAGCGACATAGAGGGCGGCGCTCTGCAATACATCAAACCCGGCTTGATAATCGGCGGTTTTTTGACTATTTTGGGTTTGATAACAGCTTTGAGCCGTGTTTTTGACGCGGTGACGGATCCCTTGATCGCTTCGCTTTCGGACAGAAGCAAAAACAAGCGCGGCAGGCGCATACCGTTTATGCAATACGCGGCTATTCCCTTGGCGGTTGTAACAGTGCTGCTTTTCTGCGCACCCGTAGAGACAATCAGCGGATGGAACGTTGCCTGGATTTCGATTTTCATCGTATTGTTTTACCTGTTTATGACAATGTACTGTACTCCTTACAATGCGCTGATATCCGAGTTCGGCAAAACGCAGGAGGACAGAATGTTCATTTCCACCGCTATTTCCCTCACTTACTTTGCCGGCACCTTGCTTGCATACACACCATTTGTTTTTGCGGGAATGTTGCGCGAAAGCGTAGGCTTTGCCTGGAGCTACCGCATTTGCTTCATTGTACTGGCTGTGATCGCCGCGGTATGTATGATGCTGCCTACTTTCCTTCTTAAAGAAAAGGACTTTGTGGACGCCGTACCGTCCGAATCGAATATGTTCAGATCGCTTGCCGCCACATTTAAAAACAAGGATTTCCGCACATTTGCACTGTCCGACATCATGTACTGGGTGGGATTGACGCTGTTCCAGACAGGTCTGCCTTTCTTTGTAAAGGTGTCGATGAACATTGACGAATCCTTTACAATGTACTTCCTCGGCGGAATGACGGTGCTTTCGGCGGCATTTTACCCCGTTGTGTCCGGATTGGTAAGAAAATTCGGTAAAAAGAAGCTTACGATCACCGGATTTTTAGGATTGGCTCTCGCCTATATGATAGCCACACTGATAGGCATATTGGGCACAAAGGAAAATACCGGTTTGTTGGGAATAGGCACTATCCCCGGCGTGGTTTTCGGTGTGCTTATATGTGTAATAGCGGCATTTCCCATGGCGCTGCTCGGCATTATTCCGCAATCCATAGTAGCGGACGTCGCAGAAGCAGAGGGAATAACCACAGGGGAAAAACGCGAAGGTATGTTCTTTGCCGCGCGCACATTCGCAATGAAATTCGGTCAGTCTCTTGCAATGCTGCTGTTTACTTCGCTGGCTATTATCGGCAGCACTACGCAAAATGCCCAAAGCAACGATATAACCGCTTCCACACTCGGAATGACCATCGTAGGCGCCGTTGCCGTAGCTTTTTGTATAGTCGGCGCAGTGATTTTGTTCTTCTACAACGAAAAAAAGATTATGAAAACCATTGCAAAAGAACAAAGCAATTCTCCCGAAAGCAATGTTGAACAGCAACTCGCTACGGAAAATGCAGAGCAAGCTCCCGAAGAAGCTGCAAATGCTGCTCAAATTGCCGGATCCGACGAAGAAAACAGCTGAACGGTGAAATTATGATTAAATTTACGGTTTGCTACGAAATAGGCGAGGAAGTAAAAAGCGCGTCGGAAAGCAACGAGGACATTATTATATATACGGAAGAAGGCAGCCGCACAAAAATTCTGCTCGAAGCAAAAAAAAGCATCAAGCTTCTGAGCTTTGAACAGCATTTGAATTTTGCTCCCGACAAAAACGATGCGTGTTTTTTCAACGGATACCAATCCTGGACAGACACCAAAGAGTTTTATATCTACGAAAGGGAAAAGAATGTAAACAGACTGCCGCAATTTCTGATAAACGCTTTTTCATTTGACCGTTACGGCGACGCAGGCTTTTACCGTTACGATAAAAACAAATTGCACGGCTACGACATATTTTACTGCAAAGGTAAACGGGAAAAATTTGTTTTCAATCTCAATTACACTGCCGCTTACCTGATAATAGAATTAAACAAAAAAGACAAAACGCTGACGCTGTCATATGACTACAACGGAACGGAGATAGCTATCGGAAACAGATGGGCAGTAGCCGACTACTGTATTTTTGACAGTGTTGCCCAAGGAATGGCTTGTTTCGAAAGCATGTTTCCGCGCAAAAACACCGCCAAGCTGTTCGGCTACACCTCATGGTATAATTACTATCAAAATATCTCTCAAGACACGTTGCTGCGAGATCTCGAGGCACTGGACAAAAGATTCGACTTGTTCCAGATTGACGACGGCTATGAAACAAAGGTTGGCGACTGGCTGCAAGTAGATAAAACAAAGTTCCCCGACGGCTTGAAACCGATTGCTGACGCGGCGCATGCAAAAGGATTAAAAGCGGGAATTTGGCTGGCTCCATTTGTCGCACAGGAAAGCAGCGAGCTGTTTACACTACACAAAGAATGGTTTTTACGCTTTGACAACGGAGATTATGTAAAATGCGGCTCCAACTGGGGCGGATTTTATGCCTTGGATTTGAACAACGAGGACGCAAGAAATTATATAAAAAGCTGTCTGCAGCACTATGTGGATATGGGGTTTGACTTTTTTAAGCTTGATTTTCTTTACGCCGCCAACATTTATGTTAAAAAAGGCACAAGCCGCAGCGCCGCGGCAGAAAAAGCGTACGCTTTTTTGCGCGAATGTTTGGGCAGCAAGTTGATCTTGGGCTGCGGCGCAACCGTTTTCAACTGTATCGGAAAATTTGACTATTTGCGTGTCGGTCCGGACGTTTCGCTGAAGTTTGACGATGTTTGGTATATGCGTTTTATGCACCGCGAACGCATTTCCACAAAAGTAACGCTGCAAAACACGGTGTACCGCTCGTTTTTCAACAATAGATTGTTCGCCAACGATCCCGACGTGTTTTTGCTGAGAGATGACAATATTTCTCTTTCACCAAAGCAAAAGGAAGCTTTGATCACAATAAACGCATTGTTCGGCAACGTCTTGATGACTTCGGACAATATACGCGAGTACAGCCAAGTGAAGCTTAAGCTGCTTGCGGATATGTTGGAGCTGTTCTATCATGCGGAAGTACTTGATTACACGCGCCGCGGTGAAATCATAGAAATCCACTACGCTCTCAATGGCTGCAAACAAACCGTTAAATACAATACCAAAAGAGGTAAATTACTGTGAATATTGACAAAACCAAGGTTGTTTTCGGCAACGAAATAGACAAAAATACAGTCAAAAAAGCGGAAAAAAGCAAAAAGAAATATATAAAAAAATTCGGCGATGACTCGGGAAAGGACTACAAAATATCATTTGAGCCCATCACAACGCTGGATTTCATCGGTGCGCAGAATGTTGTATTCGGAAACGTCAACGAGAATTTCGCCGACAACGCACTCGTCGTAGGCAACATACGTATGGGCTTTGGACACTACCGTATCTCGATGGCTATGGCGTCATGCGCACGTGCGCTCGGATATACCCCTTATTGGCTGGATCTTGCATCATTCGACGCCACAGGCTCGAAAATGATACGCGCACAAAATGATTTGTACTCTCTCGCTTCCCGTATTTCGCAAAAATCGCGACTATTCAACAAATTGGTGTGGGAACCGATGAATAGCGAGGGCTTCAAAAAAATTACTTACAATGCGGTAGACCAAAAAAACAGTGAGCTGCTTGTACCGATATTTAAAAATATAGATAAAAATATACCGTACATTGCAACGCACGTTTGGCCGTCACAGGCAGCGGTACATGCGGGAATGAAACACGTAGTAAACGCTATCCCCGACAATTGGCCGATGGGTCTGCATCTTTCGGAAGGCGCGATACATGCCGTACAGACGCCTTTTGCTTATCTCGGTTACAAAACGCTGGACGGATTTGACAAAAAGCCGCTGAAGGGCATTCCGGAATGCGATCTGAAAACGGTTGGGCGGTATGTGGATCATGAGCTTTTGGTTAACATTGAGGAGGACAACAAAAAACGGATCGAGCGAATTTCAAAGGGCAAACCGCTGCGTCTGCTGATGACTGTAGGCGGTGCAGGAGCGGGACTTGATATGTTCGCGGCAATTGTCAAGCATTTGATGCCATATATACGTTCGCAAAAGGCCGCTCTGTTCATCAACTTCGGCGACCATATGGATGTGTGTGAAAAGTTGGTAAAAAAGACAGGACTGACGTCGTTGAAGGCTTATTTCAACGATTACGATGGGCTCAAATCGCTTGTCAATAAGCTCAAGGACGATGACGCCGAAGGCGTGTATGCCGTGTGCAATGACGATATTTTCCGCGCGGTGTATTCCACCAATTTGTTGATGCCGGTGTGCGATTTGCTGATCACAAAACCCAGTGAGCTCGCCTACTACCCCATCCCGAAAATATTTATGCGCCACATCGGCGGACACGAGGTTTACGGAGCAATAAACGGCAGAGAATTGGGCGATTCGCTCAACGAATACCCTACGGCAGAAAGTATCAACGCTATGCTTGATAAGGTGATAACAGACGGAGAAATTCTTGCACATATTTGCGACAGAATAACAGAGCTGAAATCGCAGGGCTACTATAATGGGGCATACGAATGCGTTCGATTGGCTACACAAAAACAAGATTGACTGACTATTTAGTAATATCAAAGGAGTACGCGTTGTCGATACTCCTTTTTTGTTTAGCAAAAAACACCATTCCGAAAGACTTTGACATAATCAGCGTGTTTTTGCTCATAAAAAATAGAAAGAGCCGACAAAAATAAAATTTATATAGGTGTTTATATTTATTTAACTCTTGACTTTGTAATTGCGAAAGATTATAATTGTTTTGTATGGTGTTCGGAGCAAAACGAACTTCCATCAATAAATTTTGATACTTTTTTTGGAGGAAAAAATATGGCAAAGAGAACAATTGACGGTAATACTGCTGCCGCTCACGTTGCTTATGCTTTCAGCGACGTGGCAGCTATCTACCCCATCACTCCGTCCTCTCCCATGGCAGAGGTTGCCGACGAATGGTCGGCGGCAGGCAGAAAAAATCTGTTTGGGCAGACGGTTAAAATTGCGGAAATGCAATCGGAAGCAGGCGCTGCAGGCGCTGTTCACGGCAGTCTTGTGGCGGGAGCGCTTACAAGTACTTTCACAGCCAGTCAAGGCTTGCTGCTGATGATTCCCAATATGTACAAAATCAGCGGCGAATTGTTGCCATGTGTATTTCATGTGTCGGCAAGAGCTTTGGCCGCTCACGCATTGAACATCTTCGGCGATCACCAAGACGTGATGGCTTGCCGTCAGACGGGCTTTGCCATGCTTGCCAGCAACTCCGTACAGGAAGCTATGGACCTGGCACTTGTTGCACACCTTTCCACTTTGGAAGCAAAGGTGCCGTTCCTTCACTTCTTTGACGGTTTCCGCACCAGTCACGAGGTAAGCAAGATCGACGAAATTTCCTACGAAGATATGGACAAGCTGTTGGATCGTCGCTTTGTGGAGGAATTCCGCGCACGCGCACTCAATCCCGAGCACCCGCATTTGCAAGGTACGGCACAAAACGGCGATATCTACTTCCAAAACAGAGAAGCTGCCAACAAGTACTATCTTGCGACACCTGCAATCGTAGAAAAATATATGAAGGAAGTAAGCCGTATCACCGGCAGAAGCTATCATTTGTTCGACTACGTAGGCGCCAAGGACGCGACAAGCGTCATAGTTATCATGGGCAGCGGCGCAGAAGCTGTTGAAGAAACCGTAGAATACCTCACCGCACGCGGCGAAAAAGTGGGCGTGCTTAAGGTTCGTCTTTACCGTCCCTTCTCGGCGGCGCACTTTGTGCAAGCATTGCCGGATACCGTCAAAAACATCGCGGTGCTGGATCGTACTAAGGAACCGGGATCACTCGGCGAACCGCTCTATCTGGATGTTGTTGCAGCGCTTGCCGAACAACATCGCAATGCAACGGTAATAGGCGGCAGATACGGACTTGGAAGCAAAGAATTTACTCCGTCAATGATTCTCGCTATTTACCGCAATCTCGAGGGCGAAAAGAAAAATCACTTCACTATCGGCATTAACGACGACGTGACGGGAACCTCTCTCGAGGTAAAGGAAATGATAGACGTTGCCCCCGCAGGCACCACCCGCTGCAAATTCTACGGTCTTGGCAGCGACGGTACCGTAGGTGCAAACAAAAACAGCATCAAGATCATCGGCGATCACACAGATCTGTATGCTCAGGGCTATTTTGAATACGACTCCAAAAAGAGCGGCGGCCTTACGATAAGTCACCTTCGCTTCGGCAAAAATCCCATCAAATCAAGCTATCTGATAGATCAGGCGGAATTTATCGCCTGCCACAATCAGAGCTATGTGACGCGTTATGACGTGCTTGCCGACGCTAAAGAAGGCGGAACCTTCCTTTTGAACTGCGCTTGGAGCGATGAGGAATTGGAAAAAGAGCTTCCCGCTTTGATGAAGAACGAAATCGCTCGTAAGCATCTCAAATTTTACACCATCGACGGATTGCACATTGCAATAAAAGCAGGAAGCGCAAAATCCACAAACATGGTAATGCAGGCGGCATTCTTTAAGCTTGCGGATATAATTCCTTATGAGCAGGCGGAAGAGTATATGAAGCAGGCGGTGATCAAGAGCTACGGTAAAAAGGGACAAAAGGTCATCGACGCCAACTTTGCCGCTATCGACGGCGCTGTTGCGGGCTTGCATGAGGTTGCGGTTCCCGCGCATTGGGCAACAACTACCGAAGGCGCACCGCTTCCCGAAAAGACGGACAACGAATACTACGAAAAATTTGTACGTCCCATCACCGAACAAAAAGGCAACTCATTGCCTGTTTCGGCATTTAACGAGGCTGGAGTTGTTCCCACCGGCACGACCAAATACGAAAAGCGCGGTATTGCCGTCAACGTACCTGTTTGGCAGCCGGAAAACTGCATACAGTGCAATCAATGCTCGTTTGTTTGTCCCCATGCCTGCATACGTCCCGTAATTATCGACGAAAACGACCCCGTACCCGAAGGTTTCGTTACGAAACCCGCAGTAGGTATCAAGGGCGCGAAGTTCCGTATTCAGGTCAGCCCGTTAGACTGCACCGGCTGCGGCAGCTGTGCAAACGTTTGCCCGGCAATGAAGGGCAAGGCGCTTGTTATGACGCCGGCTGAAGAGGTACACGAAGAAGAAAATTGGGAATTTGCTCAAAAGGTAGAACAGGTAAAGAGTCCGTTGAATCCCAACACCGTCAAGGGAAGCCAATTCAAACAGCCTCTATTCGAATTCTCAGGTGCATGCGCAGGCTGCGGAGAAACTCCGTATGTTAAGCTTGTAACTCAGCTGTTCGGAGACAGAATGGTGATCGCAAACGCTACAGGCTGCTCCTCCATCTACGGCGGATCGGCACCCACCTGCCCCTACACCACCGACAAAGAAGGTCACGGACCGGCTTGGGCAAACAGTTTGTTTGAGGACAATGCCGAATTCGGCTACGGCATAAATCTTGCATACAATCAACGCAGAAGCCGTCTTGTAGACAAGGTCACAAAGCTTGCAGAACTGTGGAGCGACTGGCAAGAAGGCGTAGACGCCTGCAATGCATGGATCGAGGGGCGCAACGACGCGGAAAAGAGCAAGGCTGCCGCTGCAGCGTTGATCAAATGCCTTGAAGGCTGCAAAGACTGCGACTGCGAGTGTGATCAACTTGCAAAGGAAATCTACTCCGAAAAGGATTGCCTTGTAAAGAAATCTGTTTGGATATTCGGCGGCGACGGCTGGGCATACGACATCGGTTACGGCGGATTGGATCATGTACTTGCAAGCGGCGAGGACGTAAATGTACTTGTGCTGGATACCGAAGTGTACAGCAACACGGGCGGACAAGCGTCCAAATCGTCTCCTGCGGGTGCTGTTGCTAAATTTGCCGCTGCAGGCAAGCGAGTCAAGAAGAAGGATCTCGGTATGATGGCGATGAGCTACGGTTACGTGTATGTAGCACAGGTAGGCATGGGCGCAAGCCAAGCTCAACTTGTAAAGGCTCTTACCGAAGCGGAGGCTTATCACGGACCGTCACTTATCATCGCTTACGCTCCCTGCATCAACCACGGTATGAACATGGGCAAGAGCCAAGAAGAAATCAAGCGCGCCGTGGATTGCGGTTACTGGCAGCTCTACCGTTACAACCCGACGCTCATCGAGCAGGGTAAAAATCCCTTTACACTGGACAGCAAGGAACCCACGGGCGACTATCAGGAATTTATCAAAGGCGAAACCCGTTACTCCTCCTTGGCAAAGACCAAGCCGGAAATTGCCGAAACGTTGTTTGCAAAGTCCGAAAAGGACGCAAAAGAACGCGTAGAAAAATACAAGGAGCTTGCAAACAAAGAGTAATGTCCATTTGTTTGATAAGCTTACTACAACAAAACAAAGACAGCGCACTCCTTTCGGAGGGCGCTGTCAATTTTTAGACACCATTTAAGCTTTACTATGCAGATCGTAAAAAGCAGTGTTAAAATTGTCTCTTTTGCTCCACGGCTTGTAGAACCTTTTTTATATTCTTATACACACGTTTTCACCGTCGGCGGACGAAACGCGCACAAGATCAAAGTGTCCGCATGATTTTACCGTACTTCGAAGCGCACGATACAGAGCGGTAAGCTGCTCTTGCGTCGGCAGCTTGGCTTTGCCGTCGCTCGGCTGTTGTTGACTGCAACCGTTTTCTATTTCGTCCGAATGGGTATCGGATCGTTCGGGCAGTTTCGAGACATCGCTGATATCATTTGCTGCCGACTCGTTAGGCTCGGCGCAGTCCTCTTTGATAGATCTGCGAATCAAGCTTACAACAAATCTGCTTTTCAGCAGCGACAACGGTACCCACAGACGAATACCCAATCTGCCCTTTTTATTTACTCGGATATACATCACTCCACCCAAATTTCCACACGATCGCCATCGGAGCTTTCCACCTCTACTATTTTGCCTACCACACCGCTCTCTACCAATTCGTAAATCTGCTTGAAATTTATCCCGTCGAGAGATACCTTGCCTGCGGAAACGGGAATTTCCATACCGCTATCCAAAAACACCTTTACCACGGCAAGGGGCAAATTGACATTGACTTTGTCGCCGTCGGAGCTGAGTACCTTGATGCGTAAAAACATCTTGTTGATGTCCTTGCGGTTTTGCTCGGAAACGTACTGCATGGAAGGCTGCTTGCCCAGCAGCTCGTCCAAAGACACGTCGAGAATATCCGACAGCTCATTGAGTACGGATATATCCGGAGCGGATACGTCGTTTTCCCATTTTGATACTGCCTGATATGTGATATTAAGCTTGGCTGCAACATCTTCCTGAGTTAGGTTTGCCTGCTTACGCAGCCGCTGCAGGCGTTGACCGAAAGTTTCTTGCATTGTTGATCTCCTTGTAAAAATAATGTTGTACCGATCTGTACGAATACATTATACGATAATTTATCAAGAAAAAACAGCGATAATTTGGCGAATTGACATCAATTTACTCAACCAAACGGGGAATTTTCGCTCAACCTGCGGTTGAATAAGCTTTCTTTACACTCTGTATACTCAAAATAAAAACATTTGCAACGACTGTAAAGCCGATAATTAGTGAGTCAAAGTGGCTCTGCGTCAAGTGTTTGGGATCTCCGGGCAACAAACAAGAGCCTCGTAAATCGAGGCTCTTGATACCTTTATTTGCAGAGGAGCAAATACGGTTTTATTTGCTGTTAGGCAGCTTTTGAGAACAAAGCTTGTGTGATCTCCACACTGCCGCTTTCGCCTTCAAGCGAATTGAAGTCAAAGAACATTCTGAATTCCACAATTCCCGTGAGTCCGGAAACATCAATGGTAATTGTCTGTTCATCACCTGTAAAGCGACCTTCATCCCCCGGGTTGCCTTCAAATTTCTTTTCGGTTGTGCCAACCTTGATTATTGCGGTGTGATCCTTCAATCCCTTGATGGTGATTGTGATATGATCGTAGCCGCCTTCACCGAGGTCGATCCAAGCAAGAACGCTGTCCCAACTTGCCGTATTGTAAGTGATAGTTGTCTTGCCATTCTCATATTTGATCGTGTTGCGTTCGCTGTCCTTGACTGCATTAAGCCAGAGACCGTTAGCATTAAAATCTTTTGTCGTGTCGGCTACTGCTGCAACATACATAAACTGTGCACGTCTAACTTGAATTTCACCGGCGGGGTCACCATCATTGAAGCCGGCAAAAATACGCACGGTTACATCGCCGGATCTTGCCTTATCAAGAGGAACGGCAACCGTTTGCCATTCACCGGTAAATTTGCCGTGATCTCCGGCTGCGCCATTGCCCTCAAAGTGAGCTTCGGCTTTCACTCCGTCGGAAAATTCCACGCTGAGAATACCGACTGTATCCTTGGTGCCCTTTACTTCCCAAAGAATGTAGTTCAAAGGAGCGCCTTCGATAAGTGCCGTCGTAGTAACGGAGGACCAGCTGTTTCCTGCGTTGTAGGTGAGAGTGGGAACACCCTCAGTATCACCAACTGTCCAATGACCGTCGCCGCCATCTTTCCAACCGGTATTGAATCCACTGAGCAAATCACCGGGATAGGAAACAGCCTCGGGTTCGGGTGCTTCTGCTGTCGAGAATTCGGCAGATATTATTTCAATATCGGTTTTGCCTTCGTTGCTGTTCGGCAACGCCAAAATAGCCAGTTTGTTGTCCCCTGTGGGGAAGTCTTTCTTGGAGAAATCTCTTGCGGCGTCGGCAGCGTGAGCTGCAACGTTTATGATCACTTCTTGTTGCATACCGTTAAAGTTTACACGAGTTTCACATGCGTCAAAAGGCTTAACCAAAGCACTGGTACCGGCTGTTCCCTTGATAACGATCTTGAAGGATTTCATAGTCTTCAAAGCGTCGCCGTGGATATAGGCAACCATTGCCGCCCAAGCGTCATCGCCTTCAACAGCGTCTTTGTCAACAGCAACCTTTAACGTTGTGCCGTCCTTTGTAAGCTTGTATACGCCAGATCCACCGTCTTCCCATACGGAAAGCGCGGCTTTGTCGGCTGTGATCTCGTTCCACTCGTGAACTTCCGGTTTGGGAGGCTCCGGAGGTGCGGGCAGCTCGACTGCATTTTCCTCATTGACTTCTTTGCTGGACAAATACAGCTCGGCAAAGGTGATGCTGCCCTTTGCAGTTGCGTCACCGGGATCCGCAAAGATACGCAAAGCCGATGCCTTGGTGAGGTCGTATGCTTTGCTTGTCGTGTACTGACCGAGCGTCCATTCATAGATCTTATATTCGCTGCCTACCTGGATCGTTACTTCCGCAGTGGCGGGATCGTCACTGCCTTCGAACTTAAACATCAGTTCGGGCGTTGTTTGATCGGAGGTCATCTTGACCTTTGCAACAAGCTTTTTGACCTTGGCAAGGTCTTCGACGGATTCGACCATAGTACGAGTGAAAAGTTGCCAAGTGTCGTTCTTTTCGTAGTCTACCTGCAAGGATCCGTCAGAGTTGTCCTTGATCGTGTAGGCAACTTCGTCATTGAAGCCTTCCCAATCTTTTGCACCGAGCAGGTCGATCTTTACTTCCTTTTCGCCGCAAGCAACGATAAGAACAGCGGAAACAACCATTACTACGCTAAGCAAAATGGCAAGCGCTAACTTTTTTGTTTTCATTGTTTTTTCTCCTTATAAAGTTTTTTGTTTTGTATTACATTCGGCAAATACCGAAAGAATTACCTTTAGTATGCAACGTTTTTTAACGCTTTAGCAATGTTTGTTCGGTATCGTAATCGAACAATTGAATGTGCTGCGTGTCAACGTATGCCAAAATTTTGTCCTCCTGTTCCACTTTGCAGCGAGAACCTCCTCTTACAACAAGCTCTGCATCGGTGCCGTCGATGGAACAGTAGATAAGAGTTTCGTTGCCCAATTTTTCGGTAACATTGACGGTTGCTTTGATGACCGCATCGGGGAATTGCTCAGCATATTCGCTGCCGAAATGCACGTCCTCGGGACGAACGCCCAACACAAATTGACGCTTGTTGACTTCCTCAACGGTGAGACGCTTGACTGTTTCCGGATGGATGAGCAGACGGTTGCGCCCAATACGCGCATAAAGCTTGCGCTCCTTGCCCTCGCCTTCTTCTTCCATTGTGACATCAAGGAAGTTCATCTGCGGAGTACCTATGAAGCCGGCTACAAACTTGTTGGCGGGATAGGTGTACAGATTGTCGGGGGTATCCACCTGTTGGATGAGGCCGTCCTTCATCACGACAATACGGGTACCCATTGTCATTGCTTCCGTCTGGTCGTGGGTGACGTAGATGAAGGTTGCCTGCAATTGATTGTGCAGCTTGATGATCTCCGTCCGCATTTGAGTACGCATCTTGGCGTCCAAGTTGGACAGAGGCTCGTCCAAAAGGAATACCTTGGGGTCGCGTACAATTGCGCGTCCCAAAGCGACACGCTGACGCTGACCACCGGAAAGGTTCTTGGGTTTACGATCGAGGTAGTCCTCCAAGCCCAATATCTTTGCCGCAGCTTTTACCTTTTGCTCGATTTCCTTTTTGGGAACCTTCCTGAGACGCAGACCGAAGGACATATTTTCGAACACGGTCATATACGGATACAAAGCGTAGTTTTGGAACACCATCGCTATGTCGCGATCCTTCGGTTCTACATTGTTTACTCGTCTGTCGTCGATGTAGAGATCGCCTTCGCTGATCTCTTCCAACCCGGCGATCATACGGAGAGTTGTGGATTTACCGCAACCCGATGGACCTACGAATACGACAAACTCCTTGTCGTGGATTTCGAGGTTGAAGTCGTGAACCGCACGGACTCCGCCGGGGTACACCTTTGCAATGTTTTTGAGTGATATGTTTGCCATTTGCTCCTCCTAAATGGTGACGGTTGCACCGTCATAAATTTTTGATTTGTATTTTTTCCGCACAAGGCGGTTGTTTCAGTCTGTTTGCTTGGGGCGGAAACCCAATACCTGCATCGCGCTGCGTATTTCGCTGAGAGAATTGAAGTATTTCCACACCGTACGTTTGTAGTAGTTGGCTCCCATCAGAAGCGTAACTCCCTTGTCAATGCTGATATAACAATTCGCTATCCAGCCCTCTGCGGCATTGAAGCTGTCGTAGAGTCCATATTCGCCCGTAAGACCGTCGTAATTTCTGAACTTATCCAACGCCGATATCGCTTCCTGCGGAGTAAATACGATACTGCCCAGCGCAGCGCATGGCGCCACAGTACCATCGGAAAGATTTTCGGTGTTGTTGTTTCCACTTGGCACAGAGCCTATGTGACCGCGGTAACCACCCGGTATTGCACAGCTTGTAAGTCCCCAAATGCCATTGGGGTACAAATCGGGCTGCGATGCGCAAAACAGCCGGTCATTTACGCACGCCGTGACGGAATTGGCAAACCAATCAAATCCGTGCGAATCTACTTTCTTTTCAAAATCCACAAAAGCGTGACTGAATTGATAGGTGAACAGGGTGCCGCACCACGTGTACACGAAATCTTCACCGTTTGCGGCTTTTCCATGAAGGCGTCCAAAATTTTCATACGCTTCACGTGCGCAATTTGCACCATTTGCCGCAGCCAAAACGTAAATGATAAGCTGCTCGGCATAGTAATCCCAATGCGCGATCATGCCATGCTCGTCATAGCGCGCCATGTGGAAAAGCTTACTTTCCGAATCGTAAAAGTAGTCCCAATCGGCGCGTCCCACAAGCTGTCGTGCAAGCTTTAGTGTGTTGCCGCCGAAATAATTGCCTGCGGTAAGCACACCGCAAAACAACAATGCACTGTCGATCGTGGACAACTCGCAGTTGTGCCAGCGTTTACCCGTGTTGATATCGTAAAAATGATAGTAAAAGCCGTGATCTTGCTCCAATTCCGCCAATGTCTTGAGGGTGGCGTCGCAAATTGCCTTAGCATTGCCGAACTCGATCCATTTAAAATCCGCTCCTACCGCCATTGCCGCCAACATAAAGCCTGTTGCCGCTATTGAGCATTGATTTTTGATATCCGGAATACGATCCGGCATCAATCCGTAGGTCGTATCATCACGGGAAATGTTGTCTGAAAAGTAACGGAAGCATGCCTGCATTTCTTCCAACATAGGCATATCACATTCTTTTGCTTTCATGTATTTACGAGTATGAATTGATTTGCTCTCGATCTGCTCATTGTAAATGTCGCGAAATGTTTTCATATATTCCTAAGCAGCGGTGAAACCCAAAGCTTTAAGTCCGTTTTGGAGGTACTCGTTGCCGTTTGTAAGCTCCCACACGCCGTCACACTTGTAGTTGTAGAGCATCAACAGAGATATTCCCTTGTCAATGCCGATATAGTCGGTAGCATAGTACTTTCTGTCCAGGTTGTAGCTGTCCAGCAGACCGTAGGTACCGTTGATTAAACGAATGGTCTGATAGTATTGCAGCGCCTTGAGCGATTGCTCGGGGGTGAACACTACGCTGCCTATCGCTCCGCAGGGAGCTATTGTGCCCTGAATTCGTTCATAAGCCGCATCCGGCGTCCAGCCTCTCGGCGGACAACCGAGATCTCCGCTATAGCCGGAGGGCGAATCGCACGCAGTCAAGCCCCAGCCGCCTTCCTTGTAGCTTTGAGACAGCTTGGCGTTGTTGCGGCAATAGTCGTAGGCAGCCTGCGAAGCTTCGACGGAGTTGTTCCACCAGTTTGTGCCGTTTTTATCCGTCTTGTCTCTAAAATCTATGAAGGCATGACTGAATTGATAAGTAAATATACTGCCAAACCAACTGTAATAGAAATTGTGTCCGTTGTATTTGCCCTCGGCACGTGTGAAATCGTAGTACTCCGCGTCGTCGAGACGATACTGCTCATTGGGGCTGCCCGCACCGAGAACATAAATCATCAGCTGCTCCGCGTAAAAATCCCAGGGTTGCTTGGGCTTTCCGTTGCCGTCAAACGTCATTGCAATGTAGTGCTTTCCGTTTCTCGTCATACGCATCGACGTCCAATCAACGTTGGCGTATATTTGATTTGCAAGCGTTTCCACTTCGCCGCCGAAGTACTCGGCTGCCGTCAGTGCGCCGCACAGCATGATCGCTGTGTCGATAGAGGAAATTTCACTGCCCGACGCCGGTACAGCGGTATTCATATTCAGAAAGTGCGTAAAGAATCCATGCTGTGTTGCTCTGCTGCCGTTCGTTTGCAGATTAAGCAATGCTTGCAATGTGCCTTTGGCACGCTCTTCCGCCTGTTGTGCGGCAACATAACCCTCCTCGGCGCCCACAACGTATGCCGCAAGTCCGAATCCAACGGAAGCAATGGACGCATTGGAGCCCTTGGTGGAGCCTGCACGATCGGCTATCAGACCGTAAGCAGGAGAATTTTCGGCGGTTTGCGCTTCATTCCAAAAGAAGTCGAAGCTGCCCTTCATTTCCCGTTCTATTTGTTCGGAATATTTATTGAGCAGCTGCTCTTTTGTTGGTGTACTGCATCCGACAAGACAGAAAACCGTTGTCGTTATCAAAATTAACGAACAAATTATTGTCCAAAATTTTTTCATTCTGCGTCCTCTTGTATTATTCGCCCGTGATACCTGCCTTGTCAATGCCGTCAACAAAGTACTTTTGAGTGAAGAAGTACATAATTATCAGAGGCAGCACATTGAGCAAGGTGCCCGCCATGTAGATGGCTTCGTTGACGGATTTGCCGCCCGACGTGGCTCCCGGGAACAGCTGAGAATAGGTGGCTTGAAATTTTTCCAGCTCCAAAGGCAACAGCTTAACTGTATCGCCCAAATAAACAGAGGCAAGCACAGTTTCATTGTAGTACCACACAACCGACAACAAAAAGCTGAGCAGAATTGCAGGTACAGCCGCGGGAATTCCGATACGTACAAATATCTGGAAGGAGTTGGCACCGTCTATCTTTGCCGCTTCTACCACCGAATCGGGTATTCCGCGGAAAAATTGATAGAAGATGAGGATAAATACGGCAGATTTGATACCCTGTCCCATTGCCGCAGGAACAATGTAGCTGAGCACGTTGCCTGCAAAGCCGAATTTAGTGAAGGTTATCAGCTGCGGCATCATGGTTAGCTGCGGAGGAATGATAAAGGTGAGAATTATCAATCCGAATATAAGCTTTTTACCGGGAAAACGGAACCGAGCAAGTCCGTATGCGGTCAAGCCGCAGGCAACTGTTTGGAAAAGCGAAGGCAAAACGGAAATATATGCCGTTTGCAGCAAAGTGTTGAAGAAATTGAGCGTTTGCGACGCTTCGCGGTAGTTGCTCCATTTCCACTCGGTAGGCCAATAAGTAACCATGGGGTTTGCGACATCGCTTTCGCCCATCAACGAATAGGCAAGCATATACAACATCGGGTATATGTACACAAAGCCGAAAAGTATCAACAACGCGTAGCATACTATCAGCTGAACAGCGCCCTTCTTTTCGTTGTTGCCGAGCATCGCCGTTTTCCATTCGTCCTTGGTGCGCTTGCGGAAGAAATATGCGAAACGACTACGCATAAGCTTAACTTCGTCAATTTCTTCGGACTCTTCGGTATCGAGGGAAAGCGCATCGCCCGCTTGCTCCGATTGATCATTCGCTTCCGCAACAGGCAATGCTTCGGGTTCGCTGTCGGTTTGGACATTGTCCGGAGCTTGCTGTACCGTTTCATCGGACTGAACAGCTTCACCGACTTCACCGGCGGCACGTTTTTGCTTGCGTGCGGCTCGTTTGTCGTCCAATTTGAGCTTTGCTTCTACGCAAAGCGACCAAAGCATACGGAAGAAAATTCCAACATTTTTGAAAAATTTGACCGTTTTACGCCAAGCATTTACCCAAAAATTGCAGAAACGTTTGCCCAGATTGACAAAATAAGTGCGAATTTTGCGACCGAGAGCAACAAAGACGTTTTTCAAACGAGTACCGAAGCTTTCCTTTTCTTCCACGGAAGCGTCGACAGGCTGCGCCGATATTTGTTCGGCACTGACCTCCTGCGGAGTTTGCTGCTCCTGCAAGGCAGCTTCATTTTGTTCGGGAGCAAGCTGTTCGTTTTCAACTTGCATGGAAGGAGTACGTTTTTTACTCATCTTCTTACCCTCCTTTCGTGTTTCTTGAAGACAAGCACGGCAAGTCCCAACAAAGCTATCATCACAATGAAATAGATCCACGCCGTTGCCGACGCATAGCCGTAACCGCCGTCACCGTTCATATATCCCGTAATGCGTGTAATGATGGGATTCAGTGAAAATACCGACTGCATTACAACAGTGAACACAACGTTTAGAACTATCGTAGGATTGAGCGCAGGCAGCGTGAGCTTCCAGAACATTTCCCACTTGGACGCGCCGTCTATTTGCGCTGCCTCGTACATATTTTTGTCCATCTTTTGCAGTCCTGTCATAAATACAAGTATCTGTATGCCGCTGAACCAAAGTATCATGATGAACTCACTGGTCAAGAATCGCAGCGCTTCCAGCAAAAATGCGGGAACGGTGCCGGCAAGTGAATCGAAGTTGATCAGCTTTTCTATACCGGGGAAAGACGCAACGCCTTGATCAATAAAGATGCTCATAACGGGACCGCTGGTAATAATGACGGGAAGGAAGAATACCGTGCGGAAAAATCCGGTGCCCTTGAGCTTGCTGTTGAGCAACATTGCAAGTATCAGCGATACGACGGTGATGACTGGCACATAAAGTATCAGCTTTATGGCGTAATCTTCCAACCCCTGCAGGAAGTCGGCGTCCTGTGAGAGCGCTTGTACATAGTGAGAAAATCCCACGTTGCTAAGATTGAATGCGCCCTCCTGCACCGTTACATCGTTGAAGCTGAAGATAAATGTCTGAATTATGGGATACAGTGTAAATGCCATAAAGCCCACGAGCCAAAGGGCGCAAAACGCATATCCCGACAGCACTTCCGAACGTGAATATTGAATTTTAGGTTTTTTAGATTTTTTCATGTTAGTTTACGAAATTTTCCGTGATTCAGCGAACTGCCGCTGCCGACATTGCTTCAATCAACACACCTTGGTATGTGACGGGGTTCGAGGAATAGTTGACGACCGTTTTGACTCCGTTGGAGTAAGTGTTGACGTATACATTGTTTGCCACCGCTTCGCGGCGTACAATCTGCTGCCCGACAACCTCTTTGAGCACATTGTTAACTTGTTCGTATGTTGTTCTGATGCTGTACTTCCAAACATCAAAGGAAGATGTGAATATTCCCTGACTGTCAGTGCCGTACAACTCTATTGCGTCCTGCTCCGTAAGTATAAACGACGGATACACATTGCTGTCTATGAGTCTAAGTACAAGCTGCGTGCCTGTGTAGTCGAGGTTGAGCGCCTCGGAATACATCGGAACACTGCCGCCAAGCACCATTTGCAGGAAAGGAACACTTTCCGTCTCAATGAGATATGCCGAATATTCTATAGGTGCGTCCACATAACTGTCCAACACTCCGAACATGTAATCGTTGGGATTGGAGAGCGCCACCGGCAATTGTACGCCATCAATAACGCGCACATTGTTTTCCTTCATATCGGTTCGCGAAAATACTTCCGATTTGTAACCGGAGAAAAGCATTGCACCGATATTTGCAGCTTCAATGCCCGCATTGAAATCTGACAACTTGTCGATATCGGAATAAAGCATCTTTTCGCTGTATGAAGGCTTTATCAGACGGAATGTGACGCCCGAACCGGCGCGAGTATCCGCAAGAGTAACGAATTGCTCCGAAACATTTTGCAGCAAATTGCCGTTGGAAAAGCTTGCCCTCTCGTGTGCGCGCATGTAGTCGACCGTATAGTTGAGCGACACGTCCATCATTGCCAATTTTTCACCGAGAGCGCGATAGGCGGATTTGTTTGCCATGGGGAACACAGAAGGTGACGCACCGCCGAGCCCGCCGCGTTGATATCCCGTCAACGCAACTGACAATCCATTGCAATAGTAACAGACGTCGCGCGCAACCGTTTCAACGTAGTCCGGGGTGGTCATGACGATCTTTGTCCTGCCGAACATACTTTGTTTGTTTTCAACCATCAAAAATTGCAAACGCATGCCTACATTTTCGATACTCGTCTTTTTTATTGCAATTGAATCGCGATACACTTTGGCTACATCTGCGATATTTACACCAGCGTCCATCAACGTGTATGTAATTTGAGCGTCAAATTCATTGCGGTCTGTTTGCAATTCGTAAGTACTCTTACTCGTGTCGCCGCTGTCATCGTAAAAACGGGTGTAGGGCTCGCGGTAAATAAACGTGAAACCGGCACGATTGTAGGGGTATTGCCCTATGCCGCTGACGCTTGCGTTTGCCCTGGAATACTCGGCACCGCCGGTTACCATCATTGTGGTTCCTCCGTCCGGGTAGAGCGTTGCCATCACAGGCATAGTTGCACGTTTGGGTTGATTTGCGCGCGTTGACGGTGTGGAAAGACCGTAATCTTCTCCATAGATACGCTGCGAGTAAGCTTGCGTAGCATTGGACTGTACGGATAAATCTATCAAAGCTCCGCTTCCGTCGGGAATAAATATCTGCCCGTCCGTTTGCTGATAACTGCTGTCAAAATAGGGAAACAGCGAAATTTGTTCCAAACGCATGTTGTCGGTAGTTTCCGTGATGGAGCTGCTCGGAACTGTGGCGGTAAGCTTGGTACCGTCAAAGCGTACCTTCAGCGTAAAGCTTATACCAACGTTGCTTTTGAGACGGATCTTGGCGTCAAAACCATTGTCAAGCTCCTTAAATTCACGCACGGGATCGTCTGCAAGATTGGTGATGGAATCCGTTTGTTGAATTTTGTTTACGCTGTCGGCATTGCGGTAGCTAACGGTTATACCGTCTGTTATACGGGCGCCGTTGTACTCCAAACCGTCGTCTATTTCGCCATTCTCGTCGACGTGTCTTTGCCCGCTGTACCAAGTGCGCCCACCCTTTGTGATACTCATATTGAGGTTGTGCGTGTTCACCGTCAAGGTTGCGCCGCCGACTTGAACCGTATATAGCTTAGCCGCTGTTTCGCCGCCATCCGCTTGTGAACCGGGATCGGCATCGTCGGCGTACACTATACCGATAGTGACAGAACACACAACTACCACGCACAACAGTAAAATTAACAATTTTTTACGCATGAGTGAAAATCTCCCTGAACAGTGACGCAAAGTAACCGAAGAATTGGGTTAGCAGCATGCGCAGTACAATGACAAAGAGTATTGCCATCAGAAAGGCAAACAGCGTCAGTATAATATTTTTTATTGCCTGCCAGAATGTGTAGTCATGAAGTTCCATAATTGTTCTGAATACACACACGGCGCTCCAACCGTATATTACTATCATCAGCAAATCGTAAATTATCTGCTCGTTGTATGTAAGGAATCTGCTGATGATAAACATTGGCAACGCCAAAATAAGATAGGGCGCCAACGCGTATATGAATGTAATGAAGCAGTATTTGAGCTTGCCTTCGCCGTCTGTGACAGTACTGACAAAATAATTGCACAATACCAATGCGAACAATACGGCGGTGGATGTAAGCACTATACGCAGCGCATTGCTGCTGTAAACGCTGTTGTTGTTGAACAGATAGCCTGTAACCAACACGTCAAGCAGCTGCAAAATAATGAACCACACATACAGTACCAATGCCGACCAAATGCTTGTCGCATTGTGATATTTGGTTTGATACACGGCCTCCGGTGCGGATTTGAAAAAGCTTTTGGTGTAGAGCAGCTCGCGTACTATCTTGACATTGGTAACCTTGCCGACACCATTTTTTATCGGCGCAAGCAGCTTTGGCTTCTTTTTGTCGATTATTTTCCAAACAACAACAATGGCAACCAAAACCAGCAAAACGGCAACTATCCAACCGACATTCTTTTGCAGCCAATCGTTTCTGATTTCCCAATACGCTTCGGAATAGCCCTGCTTGTCTTCGGCAAGCTTGAACTGTCTCAAAGCCGTTTCGTAATCGCCGCGCTTCATACTTGCACGCGCAAGCGCCTTGTAGGATACAATGAAACTGCTGTTGAGCTGCAAGATGTCTTTCCAAAGACGTTCGCCCTCGAGATACAGTCCATCCTTGTAGTAGCCGACAGCTTCGAAAACCTTGTCGGCAAATTCGGTACGCTCGTAAACCACTGCCATACCGTACTGCTTGTCCAGTGCGATGATTGTACCGTCCTTGAGCACTTCGATTGCCACCGGATTAGACAAGCTTCCCAAACGCTCGTCCACATCCTTGCCGCCAAAACGGAAGAGCAGATCGCCGTAGCTGTCAAATACCGCAATATTGCCGTCGTTGTCTACCGAATAGATATTCTCCGCTTCGTCAATACTCACCGCTACCGTACGCGCGTAGTTGACCGCAGGCGACATAATAGCGTTACCTAAAGTATTGAGCTTTTTGACAGCGTTGCGCGAGGCGGTATTTGTAACCGTGTAAATCAAGCCTCTGCTGTTTATTGCGACATTCGTAGGCGAACGGGGCGCCGCAAGGAATGTACTCTTTTGTTCCTCAGAGAAGAATAGATCCTGAAGCAGTGATTGAAATGTGGCTTGCGTTTCGTTTGCTCCCACATAGCCGATAAACTCGCCGTCCAGATTGAGCTGCATCAGTCCGCTCGAACATCCTTCGCTTACTACGTACAAATTACCGCGACTGTCCACCGTCAGCTTGGTGGGTACAAACGGCGTGTCCGCACCGACCAAAGGATTGGTGGGCTTGGTAATTTCTTTTTGCAGTACGTAACCGTCTTTGGAGTAAACGTAAATTTTGTTGCTGCCTCTATCTGCGACAAACAGCCGTTCGTCATCCAAAGCCACGCCTGTAGGACGGTTCAATGTACCCTTGCCTATCACCTGTTTCCGTTCTCCGTCCAATGTGAGTACAACTACGCACTGCGATGAAGATTCCGCCACATAGACCAATCCCGCGTCTTCGTCGATTGCCATATCCTCCGGAGCCGGTCTTTTGTCCGCTTCGGAATTTGTAATGGCGATCTTGCCAACGGGAGTGTATGCCGTCTGTGTGGGAACAACACTGCCCTCGGGACCGATTGTTTCGGTGGAATAGGGTACGGCAAAGGCAATCGAAGGCATGGCGAATACCGTTATCGTCGCCAATACAAGGATTGCTATCACTATATACCAACGTTTCACAAGGAAACCTCCGTAACTTGCTTTTTGTAAATTTGCCTTTTGCGTTACTTGATACCGGAATGCGCCATGGTGTCCATAACCTTGCTTTGCATACAGATGAAAATGATAAGGTTAGGCAAAAACATAATCAAAGCGCTTGCCGCTGTAATACCTTGCGTCACAGTAGACGAGCTACTGGATGAGAAGGTCGTGATGTAGTAGGCAAATGTTTTGAGACTTTCGTTGTTTAGATACAACGTGGACGCCTCAACATTACCCCATGCCGACTGGAATGACAGTATCGCCACCGTTGCAAGAGCCGGACGAACCATTGGAATAATAACCTTGAACAGAATGGTCCACTCTCCTGCGCCGTCCATTTTGGCGGCTTCTATAAGCGGGTCGGGAATTTGATCGACAAACTGCTTTAAAAGAAATACGCCTATGGGCATTGCGATAATTGGCAAAATGTTGGCAATAAATCTGTCCACCAACCCCAGATTGACGATGATGATAAAGCGCGGTATCGACACGGCAATTGGCACAAACATCAACGCCAGGGTATTGATTTCAAACAGAACGTTTCTGCCCTTGAAATTCTTTTTACTGAGCACGTAGCCCGCCGATACGGCGAGGAAAATACTTATTATTACGGTCAGCACGGTGACTATGACGGAGTTGAACAAATATCTCGATGCCGGCACAGAGGAGCCTGCCATCAATTCGAACAACGCCTTGTAGTTGTCCCAGGTTGGATTTTTTACAAAAAAGCTGGGAGGAAACTTGAAAAGCTCGTCAGCCGGCTTGAATGCCGTCGTAAAGATGTAAATAATAGGCAATACCATAAACACGGCAAACGGCAGCAAAATTATGTAGAATTTAAGCTGACTGATATGAAAGTGCTTGGGATTTATCTTTTTACCTTGAAATGAAGCCATTTGAAAACCTCCTTATCAGTCTTTTTCCGTGAGTATTGCACGTATGATCTTGCTTAACAAATAGATAAGCAACAGCAGTACAACGCTTATCGCTGCAGCGTAGCCCATTTCGTAACGAATGTAACCGTAGTCCTCAATGTGGTTGACCATCAGCTGACCTGCATAGTTGGGCGTCGGGTTGGAGCCGGACAACTGCACGCCTATCGCGCCTGCCTGGAAGGTGTTGACCACCGCCATGACCGCACCGAATAGCAGCTGCGGCTTCATGGAGGGCAAAGTGACGTACCAAATTTCCTGTGCACGGTTTTTCATTCCGTCCATATACGCCGCTTCGTAAAGCTCGGGGTCGATGTTAAGAATACCGGAAAGCATTGCCAAAAATCCGACGCCCATACTTGACCAAACGGTGACTATGATCATGATCGTCATCAGGTACTGCTCGCTTTGCAGCCATTGGATCGCCTCGGAAATCACTCCCCACTTGAGCAGAATGGCGTTGAGGTAACCGTTGGGGTCACCGGAGAAAATCGTTGTCCACACCACCTGCATTGCAACGCCCGCGGTAAGCGAGGGAGAATAGATTAGCAACGCCAATATCGTACGGGGCAGCTTGGGAATTTGCGCCAACATCCAAGCAAGCAAAAAGGAAAGCAAATATCCCGTCGGTCCTGCAATAAGCGCAAACTTAATGGTGTTGGGCAAAACCTTTTGCATAAATTCTTCGTCGCTTGTCAGCAGCCGAATATAATTTCCGAAGCCCACAAAATGCGGCGAGCTTATGCTGTTAAAGTCGGTGAAGGACAAACCGATAGCGATTATTACGGGCAAGACGATGAACACTACAAAGGACAAAATGTACGGCGTTATCAACAACGCAGTGGTAAATCCGCTTCGCTTGCCGCCTATTTTGCTCTTCTTTTTCAGTTCCTGCCTCGATGGAAGTCGCGCGGCCTGTTTCTTTTCGATTGTAACTTCTGTCATAGTTAATCTCCCAAAATCAGTTATTGCCGCGCTTAAGCGCTTCAATATCCTCGAGTGTGGTCAGTTTGTATTGTTTGACCAGCTTGCCGTTCTGTACATAGCCGAATTCCTCCAGCTTACGCATCAGTTCCTTGTCGATTTTTGTGACTGCATCCTCTACTGCCGAACGTGTGTTTTGTCCATTGATAACAATGTTGTTCCAAGCATTGCTCAATTCACGTTCAAGCATGTACCATCCGGGTACTTTGGGAATCTCTCTCAGCCACTCCCATTGCTCGAGAATAATCTTTTTGTCCGCGCTTGCAAAGGCAACTGAATTGTTGAATGCTTCGAGGTTGGCGCTGTTCCAAATGTAAGCCTTGCCGTAGAGCATCGTCAAACGGTTCATAAACTCCGTTTGAATGTCTGCGCTTGACCACCATTTGAGCAGCTCCCAACCGGACTTATCCTTTTTGTCGTCACCGCTCTTCATCAATGTCATAGATGTTGCGCTGCCTGTCTGCCAACGCTCTACCACGCCTTCGGAATTTTTAACGCCCGGCGATAAAGCCACTCCCCACTTTCCGGAAATTTCCGGCGCTGCCATCGACAAACGTATGTAGGTATCAAAGGTAGATATACCTATCGGCAAACTGCCGTTGCGGAAGTTGTCGAAAAAGTTGCTGATTTGCTGCGGCAGTCCGTAGAGTGTGTACAATTCCGTCATCAGCTTGATGGCATTGAGACTGTTTTCTTCCGATATCGTAGTTCGCGTTGCATCGTCAGAGAACAAGTTGCCACCATATTGATAGATGAAGGGAGCAGTAGTCATGATCGACTTACTGGAAGTTGAACTGCTGAGCGGCACATAAAAGTTTAGTCCAAGGCGCTGCAGCTCAGGTAATATTCTGATTACATCGTCCCACGTGTCGGGAAGAGGAATGTTGTAGCGTTCCAAAACATCCTTGCGATAGTACATCACGTAGAAGTCCTGCGTTTCAGGCAGAGCCAAACCGCGTCCGTCCGCTATCAGTGAGATCAGCGCGCCGCTGCTGAAACGGGAAATTACATCGCCGTAGTCGGAAAAGCTTGTAAGATCTACCGTCAAATCTCTGATACCCATTTCGTAGGGCAGCCAGTTGGATATTCCCATTACCGCATTGGGAGAAATGTTTGCAGCGTTGCTCAATATCAGCTTGCCCTCGTCGGCGAGTATCGAGAAACGAACCTTGTATCCCGTGCGGGATGTAAAATCGCTCGCGTCGATCAACTGCTGCATAAGATCCACATACTGACGGCTGCGCGCCACCCACACTTCGATGGTGTCATCGTCGGCACTTACGACCGAGTAATCGGTTACAAAGCTGTGGAAGAATTTTTTGACGCCTTCCCAAAAGCTGTAGAAACCGCTGCGATATGTCAAGCCGGCGTCCTCACCCTCGGCATAGACCACAATTTTGTCCAAATTTAGCGGTGTAGACTCTATGTCGGAGCGAGCGTTTGCCAACGTTTGTACAATGGAGCCGCTGCCCTCGGATAGCTGCGCGTAATTGTTTGCTATAAACTGCGGCTTCTCCAACAAGCCCTCGATGGCGTTTATCGCCGCTTCAAAATAGATTATTGCTTGATAGTTGACATTTTCCGAGCCGTTGATGGAACGTAAGACATCGCTGAGCTCATACAGCTGCGCGTTTATCTCTTTGAGTCTGTCCACCACTCCCGGATAGTCGCTGTCGGGGTTCCATTCTCTGTTGTTGTCCTGAATGGTACCCGCTATCTTTTTGAGATCGAGATAAATTCCGTTGAGATCATCTATGGATTCGGAAAGCTCGTCAAGATGCTTAGCGGTCATGCTGCCGTCGATCTTTACCGAAAGCAAGTGTGTACCTTGCGTTAGGTATATACCGTACGCCTCCCCGCTTGTTCCGTCGCTCAGCGTCTCTACATTGTAGTTGTCCCCATTTACGAAGGGATAACGCAACAACTCTCTAAAAGGCGTTTGCCCATCTATTTCTATCTTGGCGAAGGTGACGCGATTGGCGTTTTCGTTGTTGTAATTGAAAGCGATGTTGTAAACCCCTGTCTTTTTGACGTCAATCTCATAAGTGAGCGTTTGCGTAGGAGATGTCATTCCCGACATCGTGTTGAGGGGAGAAACATAAGTTTCATAGGGCGTCACGTTGACATCTGCAGCATAGGTGGGAACGACAGAGGTACTGTTTTTGCTGTAAACATGTTCAGCCTCCACCGTACAATTGCCGCTGCCTGCGGTAGTAGGATGAGCCTTGGCGTACTCCGTATAGCTTTGAGGGAGCTTTTCGGCACGTACAGAAACATCTCCCAACAACAGCTCGCCTGCGGTAATTACCGTAAACATGACGGTATTTTCGCCCGCCTTGAAATTGTACACAGGCGCTATTGCCGTAAGTGCGTCATATTCGTAGAGAGCACCGTCTTTAGTCCATTGGTCGATCTTTTGCTGCGTGGGAACGATTTCGTTGCCATAGCTGTCCTTGCTGAAGCTTTCGGATTGGTTGCGCCACAGAGCCTTCAATCCCGAACGTTCGGACGCCACTTCGCCGTTTACGGTTATTTCCACCTCGCTGTCGGAAAGCCCGTTGTGCAATATATACCAGTCCGCATAGATAGCCAGCTTGTCGGCAGAGTCCAACGTAACGGTATATTCAACGGTATCGCCTTCATTCAAACGTACGGCGCCGTGATCGTACCCATACAAATCGGAGGGTTCCGTCACATTGTCGCCGCTAGTTTTAATTAAAACGGCGTTGACCCTTTGGTCGGTTGCGGATTGCTCAACCTCTGAAAAATCCGCGCTCGCAATGGAAAAATCGTATGCCTCGCCTTGGCAACCCACTAACAAGACAATTGCCAACGTCAACACAACGGCGAGTATCACGACTAATGCTTTTTTCATAGCTTTTTCCTTATTTTTTGCAATTTGCAATAATAGTTGATAAGTTAGTATTCAACACCAATAGAGCCGTAATCGCTTTTACGACTCTATTGTTCAAATATCAGTTGTACTTGTTTTCGTACTTGGCAACAGTATTTGCGTACTGCTTATTTGCCAATGTGTTGCAGGATTCTGCAAGAGCCGCCGAATATTCGACGTCGCTGATACCGTTCCAGCAAGCGTCCAAGAACTGTCCCATATTTGCGTTGGGAACCGTCGTTTCCGCGCCGTTTTCGATAATCACTACGGATTGACCGGTAGTAGCGTTCCATCTTGCACCTTGATATCCCGGAACAATCTTGGTGGGTTCCATCACAGCGTTGTCAAGCTTGTCATACATTTCCTTGACCCCATCAACAGGATAGACGTCAAAGTACTTTTCCACTACTGTTGGGTCTGTGGTCATAGGCAGTGTGTTGGGAACTCTGTCCGCAGCGGTTTCGCCTTCTGCCGCAAGCTCTATACGCTTTGTGATACCTTCCGGTCCGTAGCCCATCCACTTTGCGAATTCAAATGCAAGCTCGGGATTTTTGGTTCCTTTGTATATAGATGTGTAGTCGGGGATCAGAATGGAAAATCTTTCGGTACGCTTGTGTTCACTCTTGGATTCGGAAACATACGGAATACCGACAAAACGGATTTCAAATGCATTGTTTACATTTTTGAACATATCCGGAGCCTCGAAGCTGTAGCCGTAGCGGAATGCGATCCTTCCCTGGTTAAAAGCGGCATTTATTTCGGCACCGCCGAAATCATCGTCACGCTCTTCCTGAGAAAGAGAATCGTAAGAGTATCCTGCACGACGAATTTCCTTGGCCTGCGCCAAACCCGTCTTAAATTCATCGCTGTTGAGGTGATATTCGCTGCCGTCCCAGGTGAACATACCGTATTCGGAATTGGCTGCCGAAGGATACCATTCAAAGAATGAAGCTTCGGAGTTGAGCGCCTTTGCCTTCGTGGGGGATTCCGCGTCTATCGTTTTGATTTTGGGGAATGCCTGTTGAGTAAGCCATTCGTAGGTGAAATCCTCGGGAACAGTAAGGTTGTTTTTCTTGAGCAAATCCACGTTTACAAAGAAGCCCTGCATATGCATAGCGAAAGGAACAGCGTAAATACCGCTCTTGTAGTGTGCGGATTGCTCGAGTGAAGCAGGTATTTCCTGCCAATCATCATCCGCTTGAGCATACTGCGAGATATCCAATGCATATTCATTGTTCAAAACATAGTTTAGGTTGCTGATCATGAATACATCGGGAGCGTCACCGCGGGCAACCGCAGCCTTGATAGCGTCATCATATCCGGACGGATAATTCATGCGCTTGATCTTGACGTCGTGAGCTTCCTCAAAAGCTCTGATCATATACTCCTCAACGGTAGGCTCTGCATCGGTACCGAGGTTCCAGCAGGCATACACGAGATCGTACTCTTCGCCACATGCGGCAAATACCGTTACTGTTGCCGCAAGCACAAGAACCAACGTCAATACGATAGCTAATTTTTTCATGTTTGTCCTCCTATTTTATTTGTACTTGTTTGTTACTCTATTTCTAATTCTACAGTATGTTCTCCTTGACCGAAATCGGGGATACTGCCGTTTGTTAACCTGCCGTCTACAGTAAGCTGCCTTTGACCGGTGCGCTTTACCGTAATGTCGTAGAGAGCATTGCGGAAGCTGCGTTTGTAACGGTAACCCTGCCAATTTGCGGGGATACAGGGATCGACAATAAGTCCGTCATAGGTCGCGCGCACTCCCAATATCCAGTTTACCGCAACTCGATGCAGCCATTGCGCCGAGCCGGAATACCAACTCCAACCGCCCTTGCCGAAATAGGGAGAAATGGGTCCGTCGCTGTTGCCCGGAAGAGCGTAAGGTTCCGATTTGAATTCGTCGGCATCCTCGCCTCTGTTGGGAGGGCAAATACCTCTGTACGCCTTGTAAGCCATATCCGATTTACCCATAAGAGCCGCCGCCCATACCGTCCAAGTCGCCGCGTGCGTGTAAACGCCTCCGTTTTCGCGAAGTCCCGGAGCGTAGCGGGTAATGTAGCCCACTTCACTGTTGGGAGAACAGTACTCGGGAGTAAGCAAAAGGGCACCGAAATCTTTTAATAAATATTTCTCCACAGCGCTCATGGCTTTTTGCTTGCGCTCATCGGTAGTGATGTCGCTTATTACGGCCCACAGTTGGGGATTGAGGAATATTTTACCCTCGGAGTTGTCCTTGCTGCCCAGCTTTTCACCCAAGTCGTTGGTGGCTTGCAAAAACCACTCGCCGTCCCAACCGTATTTATTGAAATCAATTTTGAGCTTTGCCGCCTTGTCAATCAACAATTTACCAAACTGACTGTCGCCGCGTTCGGCAGCGATGGGTGCAAAGCGAGTGATAATGTAGTATAAAAACTCCGCCACCCAAAAGCTTTCCCCTTTCATGCCGTGACCGACTGCCGACAAACCGTCATTCCAATCGTGCGCGCCCATAAGCGGAATACCGCGTTCACTGAACATACCGAAACTGTGATTGATCGCAGCCTTGCAATGTTCGTATATTGTAGCGCTGCCGCCGTCAAGCCAGTTTGTTACTTTATCCAAAATGGCGCGGCTGCCAACCTCTTCCATATAGCACAAAACCGCAAACGGCAACCACAAAAAGTCGTCCGAACAGGTTGTGCGCGGTCCGGCTCCGTTGTAGGTAAGCCACCAATGCAGCACATCACCTTGACTGAATTGTTTGGTGGAATGCAGCAAAATTTGATTTTCCGTAATTGTCGGATCCGTCTCCAACGCCACAAGACTATCCTGCAATTGATCGCGGAAGCCTATACCGCCGCTTATCTGATAGTAGGCAGCTTTTGCCCACATGCGACAGGACAGCGCTTGGTATTTGCACCAATAGTTGGTCATCACATCAAATGCCGGATCGGGAGTTTCTACGTGTTCTTTGTCGCACAAATCAGTCCAAAAATCCACAACGCGCTGCAGCTCGCTCTGAGCGGTATCTACGCGCGTCAAAGCCGCAAGCTCACGGTAATCTTCCTTGTCCTTTTGTGCAAGTCCAATGGAAAAGCACAGTGTTTTGCTGCCGCTTGGCGCAAGATCAACATCCACTCGAAGCGCGGCGACTGGATCGCAATATCTTCCGTAAGTGCACGCAAGCTTGTCCTGCAGCATTGCAATGGGCTCTGCCTCATCGCGGTACATTCCGATAAATGTCTCCTTGTCCCCGTCAAAAGACGAAGGCGTTTCGGAGCTGGCAAAAAACGCAGTATAGGGGTAGTCGTCATTGTTGTAGCGTCCCTTGCTGTCAGGAAAGCCCCACAAGCATTTGTTTGCTACCACTGCTTGCAGTTGCGAATCGTAGCTTAAATCGTAAAATAAGCGCTGGAACTCTCTGTGATTGTCATAGGCGATCCCCAAAGCCCACTCGAAATAGCCCGTCACGTCCAGTGTACGCGGTGCGTCGGTGAGGTTTTTTAATGTAAGCAGCGCATATTCCATGGATTTATCACGTGCGACAAAAACCGTAAGAGTACTTTCGACGCCCTCGGTTGAACGCACAAAAGAGGAATACCCTAAACCGTGACGCACAGTGTAACTATCGAAATGCTTTTTGACAGGATTGAGCGCCGCACTCCAAAAATGTCCGCTTTGCTTGTCTCTAATATAAAAATACTTTCCCCAATTGTCCTTGACAATATCCTGATACAAGCGAGTAATACGATTTTGTTCGGCATTGCCGCGAAAAGAAAAACCGCCGCCCATTTGGGAAACTATCATAGAATAGTCTCCGTTGCTTATGACGTTTATCCAAGGTCTTGGAGTATATGGATTGGTGATAACAAACTCTTTTCCCCCTTTGGAAAAGTAGCCATATTTACTATTTAACATTTCTTTCTCAATTTCAACAATTTCACTACCCGAGGGCAGAATTTGACTTTTCATATTCATACATTTAAAGTTTACCATACTAAATTGCGGTGTCAAGACGGTATGAACGTTTAATTTGTTGAAATTTCATTGAATTTGTGTGGATTTTGTCGAAATCTTGACAACAATAATGGATTAGTGATATAATTACGATAAAAAAGTCGTAAGACTGCAATATTAAACAAAATTAACAAAAAAAACCAATTTACAACCTTGACAAAGAGGTGATTGTATGATTACACTGAAGGATATAGCACAAAAAGCTAACGTTGCCGTTTCCACCGTAAGTTACGCGCTGAACAACGATCCGCGTATACCGAATGAAACCAAACAGCGCGTAATGACAGCGGCTCAGGAGTTGGGCTACACGGGCAAAAGCGGCCGCAAGCACAACCACGGCTATCAACGGCAATTGGCACTGTGCCTACATTCGATAAGCGGTATTATATATCCGGAAATAGTAAGCACGTTGAAAAGCGTGCTTAATGTGAGCAACTGCGAGCTTGTGATATACGTAGGAGAAAACATAACACGTCTTAAATGGCTCGACGGTCTATTTGTGCTTAACAGCAACGTATCCACCGATGACATCAAGGAATTGATAAACAGACGTATACCGGTTGTTATGATGGATAGAGATGACGATGTTGACGGCGCAGTCAACGTAACACTGGACAACTACAAGGGCGGTTACGATGTGACTACTTCAATAATAAATCGCGGAGCAAAAAGCTTTGCATTTGTAGGCGGTCCAAACAGCTCGGTGGAAAGTAAAAACCGTTACGAGGGTTTTTGTCAGGCATTAGCGGACAATCACCTGCAAAGCAAAAACACTATAGTTTTGCAAAGCGATTTCACCTTCGAGGGCGGCGTGAGCGTCTCACGGTTTTTGTTGGAAAAGTCCGTTTTGCCCGATGCAATAGTCTGCGCAAACGATGAAACAGCTATGGGTATCCACAATGAACTGAACCGCAAGGGATTGGACGGCAAAGTGCTGTTGGCGGGATTCGACGGTTTGAAACCTCCGACGGATTTTCCCTATGTAACTGCCAAAGCAGAGCGTAAGCATTGGGGCGCCATTGCGGCTTACTCAATGCTGCAAATGTACGATCACGTTATGACGGAGAAAAAAATTAAAATTCCGGTTGAAATTGTAGAATATTATTGAGGTTCGCCCAAACGTTCGGCGGGCTGCACGGCTACGTGTGCCGCCCCTGCGGGCACAAAGTGCCGCCGAAGGCGAGCTATCAAGGAAGCCAATGACACATTGGCTTATCGGATTGAACTTCGCCGGGGAGCAGCCAACCCCGGCAACCCCCGCAAGGTTGCAAAGATCGGTACACGCCCGAGCTTTGCGGAAATTATTTGCATTTCGCCCAAACGTTCGGCGGGCCGCACGACTGCTATATTTCAATATCAAAAACAATATTCTGGAGATAAAAAATGAAAGTGCTTGACAAATTGAGCTATAATCAAAAACTGAAGCTGCTGATGGGCAAAGATTGCTGGCATACAGAGGACCTTGACGGACAACTGTACAGCGTGACTGTATCCGACGGTCCTTTGGGGCTGCGTACCCCAACACTAAAGGGAGATCACTTTGAGGATCAACCTTCTGTCGCCTATCCGTCAATGCAAATAGTAAGTCAAAGTTGGGATAGAGATCTCACTTATCGTTTGGGCTGTGCGCTTGCAAATGACGCAATAGACAAAAACGTGGACGTATTGCTTGCTCCCGGGCTTAATATCAAGCGCAGCCCTCACTGCGGCAGAAGCTTCGAATATCTTTCGGAGGATCCGCTTGTTGCCGGAACTCTCGGCAAACAATACGTGCTCGGATTGCAGGACAACTGCGTCGGCGCTACATTGAAGCACTACTGCTGCAACAACGCGGAAAACAGCCGCATGTGGCTGAGCGCCGAAGTGGACGACAGAACTCTCCGCGAAATCTACCTGAGAGCCTTTGAAATAGCTTGTGAAGCTAAACCGATGGCAGTTATGTGTTCCTACAATGTAGTAAACGGTGTGCGCATGGCGCAGCACAAAAAGCTGTTTACTCTGTTGAGAAAAGAGCTGCACTTCGACAACGGACTCATCATGTCCGACTGGGGCGCGGTAACGGACGCCGCAGCCGCGGTACGCGCCGGTCTGGATCTGATCATGCCCTACTCGGACAAATGCGAAACGCAGCTTGAAACGGCATACGAACAAGGAGAATTATCCGACGAACAAATTGACGAATGTGCCGAACGGGTCGTAGAATTTGTTGAAAAATGTCAAAAAGCAAAAGAAGTCCGCAAGGTGACAATGACCGTCGAAGATCGTCGTGCAATTGCGCGCCAAGTAGAGGAAGAGGGCATCGTTTTGCTTAAAAACAACGGAGTTTTGCCGCTGAAATCCACTGCAAGCATAAGTTTGGGCGGCAACTTTGCAAACAACTATATAAACGGCGGCGGATCATCATCGGTTGTGCCGAGTCAACCTCCCGTCACGCTGCTCAAGGCGCTGACAGACATATTGCCTCAAGGTCATGTGAGCTACCGTGATTTGTGGGAATACGGTGTATCCGAAGCGCCGCTGCTGCAAATAGAAAATGCGTACGGCAAAGACGCGGCGATAGTTTGTGTAGGCTTACACGACTGTGAAGGATTTGACAGAGCGACGGCGAGATTGCCGCAGTCACAGGAGCAGATAATAAAGGAAACCGCGCAAAAAAATCCCAATACCGTTGTTGTGCTGTATTGCGGGGCGCCGGTGGATATGTCCGAATGGATAGAGGACGTAGCCGCCGTTGTGTGGGCGGGTTATCCCGGAGAAATGGGAAATCTTGCCGTGGCAGACGTGCTGACAGGAAAGGTGAACCCAAGCGGCAAGCTAACGGAGACTTTTCCGTTTACCGAATTTGATTATCCCGCTTGCAGCTGCTACAGTGACAGCACCGTGAGCGTTTACAGTGACGGTTTGCTTGTAGGTTACCGCTATCATACGACAGCCGCGCATAAGGGCTTAAAAAACGCGCTCCCACTTCCAAGATTTCCTTTCGGTTACGGCTTGAGCTATTCTTCCTTTACCTACTCCAACGCCAAGGCAAATGTATCGGCAGACGGAGTCGCAGTAACCTTTGAAATAGAAAACAATTCGGACATTGACGGCACGGAAATAGCCCAGCTGTATGTACATGAAGTCAATCCTCGTGTTTTCCGTCCCTTTATGGAATTGGGCGGATGGGAACGGAAAACAATACCCGCTCACAAAAAAGTTGCCGTCAGTACACTGCTGCCTATGAGCGCTTTTTCCTACTACTCCGCAGCAACAGACAAACGTTTGGTGGAAGGCGGCGAATATGAAATATACATCGGCGCAAGCAGCGCAGATACTCCTTTGTGCGTAAAGGTAAGCCTACCGCGCAAATAAAACGGTTCCACGCCAATTGTTGTGATACATCTGTAGAAAACTGTATTAAGATTGTTTCTTCTGCACCCCAATATTTGCATAGAAACCAAATTAAAAAACCGATAGCACACAATTTTCAGTTCGGTGAAAATGCAAAAACGACTCTGCTTGATTTCAGAGTCGTTTTTAAGTAAGATATATGTAAGAATGTTGCAATCGACTAATCGTTTTTGAAAATAATGCGCCCGCAATGCTCACAACGCATATATGATTTGCCTGCGAACTGTGCGTCTACTGCCGCTTTGGGCATTTCCATACGACAACCGCCGCAGCGAGTGCCCTCCTCGAGAGGAACAAAAACCGGATACAATCCCCCGTCGGAGACCTTTTTGTAAACATTGAAGATATTTTCGTCTATTACCTTTTTCAATTCTGCCTGACGTGCGCGTATTTCCGCGACGCGCGGCTTGACTTCTGCTGCGGCTTTGTTAAATTCCTCGTCACATTTGCGATAGCCTGCAACCAAACGAGGCAGCTTGGAGCTTGCTTCGTCAAAGGATTGGGCAATATCTTCACCCTCACGCACTATGCGTTTGATTTCCTTTTCCACCGCGCTGAGCTCGTTTAGCTGTTCATTTAGCTTTTTGTTCATATAGTTGAGCTCATCAACATCCTCGAGAGTTCCGATCTCCCTGGAATGCTCTTCAATGACCTCTGTGATCTTTTGTACGGTTTGCTGCGCCTGCGCCAACTGAGTTTTGAGATCGGCGGCGCGTGCATCAAGACGGGCAATTGTCTCTTCGCAATCCTGACTTGCAGCCTTGTACTGACGGCGTTTGATAAAATTTTCATTTTTACGCAGTTCGCGCTCAATACGATTGAGTTCACCGTCCAATTGCTGATAAGTTAGCATTTCCTGTTGTATCATTGTTGTCCTCCTACGACCGACAGCGCCTGTTCCACAAGACTAAGTTTTTCAACGATCTTGGGATCGCTGCAGTCATTAAGTATTTTTGAAAATTTTGCCTGTTCTTTTAGCAAAAACAGCTTAAAGTCCCGCGTGGGACTTGCGAGATTTGTTTTGCCGAACTCCAATTCCAAATTGGAGAGAGCTTGCGGTTTTTCACTGCGTTCGGCAAAAATCATATTGTAAAATATTCCGCCGTCGTATATCATACCGTCATATATGACGTCGTACTGCCCGCATAGATAATTGCGTACCTCGCGCGCATTGCGGTTAGGCTGTAATATAAGACACGGGGGAGGAAATTTCGCTTTTGTAAGTATCGAAACGATCTCAAGCCCTCCCATTCCGGCAATTACCGCACAGTCGGAGTTCAATTCGCCGAGACCGTCCCGACAAACAAACCTAACGCTGTCAATAAGCTCATGCGGACAATTGGCACGGGCCTTGTCGAGACTCAAGGGAGAGACATCCACAAACACTACTTGCCGCGCCTTGCCTGTACGCAACGCTTCTATCCCCACATATCCGTGATCGCAACCCACATCTGCAAGTACCCGGCATTGCGGTATGAGTGCGGACAGCTTGTCCAACCTCTTGCTCATCAGTCGAGATAGTCGCGGAGCTTCTTGGACTTGGTAGGATTGCGAAGCTTGCGGAGAGCCTTGGCTTCAATTTGACGAATACGTTCACGCGTAACGTTAAATTCCTTGCCCACCTCTTCCAGCGTGCGCTGCTTTCCGTCGTCCAAACCGTATCTGAGGCGGATAACCTTTTCCTCTCGCGGAGTAAGCTTGTGCAACGCCTGAATAAGCTGTTCTCTCAGCATCGCCTGAGCGGCGACGTCGCTTGGAGGAGCGGCCTTTGTGTCTTCGATGAAATCCACGAGATGACTGTCCTCTTCTTCGCCTATAGGCGTTTCCAAGCTGACGGGATCCTGCGCGATCTTTTGAATTTCCACCACCTTGTCTACCGAAATACCCATGTAATCGGCAATTTCCTGCGGAGTGGGCTCACGTCCATACTCCTGCAGCAGAGCGCGCTGCGCGCGCACCTGACGATTGATGGTTTCAACCATATGCACGGGAATACGAATAGTACGCGCTTGGTCGGCGATAGCGCGCGTAATGGCCTGCCTGATCCACCAGGTAGCATATGTACTGAATTTGAAGCCCTTGGTGTAGTCGAATTTTTCTACCGCCTTCATAAGTCCCAAATTCCCTTCCTGAATGAGGTCGAGAAACAACATTCCGCGCCCCACATAACGTTTTGCGATGGACACGACTAAGCGCAAATTGGCTTCACTGAGCTTTTGCTTTGCTTCCTCGTCCCCCTCCAGCATACGCTTGGCAAGCTCCGCCTCTTCCTCGCTGGACAAAAGAGGTACTTTACCTATATCCTTGAGATACATCTTGACGGGATCATCCACCGCAACGTCACCGATGTTTCGATATAGGGCGGTGTTATCCTTGTCGAAGGTGTCTACGATTTTGATTCCGTTTTGTTCCAGATATCGGTAAATTTCGGCATTTTGCTCGGGGGTCAGATCTGTTTTCTCAAAACGTGATTCCAAATCTTCATAGGATATCTTGGTCACGCCTCCGCTTTTTACATCCTCCAACAAATCCTGAAGGTATTTTTGTGTAATTTCCATATTTCCTCCTAATCATATCTGATGTCGGTGATTTTTTTGCTCAACGCGGTAAGTTCATCAAGCAGCTTGCCGTTGCCGGGATCGTTTTTTATTTTCTTCATCAGCTCTTCTCGACGCAACTTCAATTTTTCCACAGTAATAAGTCTCTTACATTCTTCAAAATAACGCTTGTTGACATCGTACTTTGCTTTTGAAAAATCTACGTCTATTATTTCCGCATACTGCTGCTCGATTGCATTGGGACAAACCGTATAAAGCATGTCAACGGAGGGTTTTGTGCCTTTAGACTTGCAATCCAGCAAATAGTCGTACAAATCGGACAAAAATGCCGTGTTGCACAATGGCTTGTCCTCCACCGACGCGTAATCCTCTCCATGCAGCACACAAGCCGCGACAAAATACTTTGCCTTATCCTCGGAGGACATATTGTCTGCAATAATTTCCTGCGTTTCCGCACCATCCTCATTCAGCTTGCGGCGGAAATAGTCCTCGCTGTACCCTGTTGTAAGCGAAACTGCGGTAATGTAGCGCGCCTGACGAACATCGTCAAGACTTTTGAGCATCGTAATTGCCCCCTTTACATACTTTGGCAATGCGTTGTTTCGTTGAGCGGGATCGCTGCTGTTGATGGGAAAAGCTCTTTCCAAAAGTCGAAGCTTGTAATCGGGCAACGGCAATGCGTCGTCAATAAGCCCAACAAAAGCTTCCGCGCCGTATTTTTTTATGTACTCGTCGGGATCCAGTTTTTCGGGCACGGTCATTACGCGAACCTCGAGCCCGGCACGATCCAAAATATCCAAACCGCGCACAGTGGCTTTTTGTCCCGCAGAATCGCCGTCGTAGCAGATGTACACTGTGTCGGAAAGACGTGACAGCCATTTTGCCTGCTGTTCCGTCAACGACGTCCCCATGCTGGCAACGGCGCCCTTGAAACCCGCCTGATACATGGCAATTACATCCATATATCCCTCTACCACCACCAAATAAGGCAAAGCTGTTTGTTGCTTTTGCTCCTTGGCGATATTGATGGCAAATAGACTATCCTTCTTGACAAAAATGGGCGTTTCGGCAGTGTTTTTGTATTTGCCGCGCGCTATAGTGTACTCGTCCAAGCCTCTGCCGCCAAAAGCTATAACCTGTCCCTGCATATTGAAGATAGGCACTATCAGTCTGCCGCTCAATGCGTCTGTGAAACCGCGTTGACCGATCTGCAAAACGCCGCACTTAACGCAGTCCTGCATATTATATCCCAATGATCTAAGGTAGCTCGGCAACGAAAAGTTGTCGGGGGAGTAGCCTATGCCGAACTTGTTGACGGTGACGTCATCAAAGCCTCGCCCCTGCATATAGCTGCGGGCTACAGCGCCCTTTTCGCTGCGATATATACTCCAGTAAAATTTTGCCGCGTCCTTGCATATTGCAAAATAAGCGTCCTTTTTTGCCTTGCGTTCCTTGTACTCCTTTTCATCACGTGTCGTCGAGGTTTCGGGCATTGGTATACCGGCGCGCTTGGCGAGGATCTCGCACGCCTCGACAAAACTGCAGGACTCGTACTTTTCAACAAACTTGATAACATCGCCGCTTTCGCCGCAGCCGAAGCACTTGTAAATTTGCAGATTGCGATTTACGTTGAAGCTGGGCGTTTTTTCACCGTGAAAAGGACAGCGCGCCATAAAGTTTGCGCCGGTGCGTCTAAGTTCGAGATAACTGCCGATAACATCCACTATGTCGTTGTTTCTCTTGATTTGTTGAATGAAATCCGACCAATCTGCCATTTGTTTGCCTCAAAGAACGCGCCAATCGACTATTTGCAACTGCGCATTTATGCAAAATAATAAAGATTTTCCTTTAAAATTCGCATATTTCGAAATTTTCCTATTACTAAATACAAACAAAAACACAAAAATCCCCTAAAATAAGATTCATTTTCGAGCATATTTTTTGCATATATCAAATATTTTCAACAGAAGGAGCCGAATAAATGAATTACAACGACCTTGAACTTGCGGTCAAAAGCGTTTGGTCACTTTTGCCGTCCGAAAAAATTAACGGTTGTAAAAAAGCCCACCGATAATTTACTCGATGGGTTAGCGACGAATCGTGGTACGACGTATATGCCAGCTTTTGTACTTTATCCTTACTGACGTTCTAATTGACAGGATATAGCTTTGAAAACAAAATTCGCGCAGATTGTTTATTTGCCGATGATATCTTTTACTTTCATCAAACGCACTGTTGCCGCACGTTCGCTTTCATCCAGCTTCATTTTTATATAACGAATTGTTTCGGTAAGCTGCGGTATCATGATATTTTCCAATGCGTTGACGCGACGTTTGTTTTTTTCGATTTCCTCTGCAAGCATATTGCATGTTTTCTCCGTTTCGGCAAGCTCCACAAGCCGCAACAGCACATTGTTCAAGCCGCGGAGACTGTCATCCAACTTTGCGGTGACTGTGAGAAAACTATACGGGTACAGCTCGCCTCCGCTGTCGTTGATTTGCATAGACGGAACATCAATCCCCATCACCTTGCGCTTTGAACAAACAAGCTCTACCTTGCGCGACGGCATGAGAATCGCTTCGTCCACCACACGGGCGTCGGTAACAGCGCGGGCTTCGGCAAAAGCGTTAAGAGCGGAACAAAGCTCCTGCTCGGTTTGCTCACGCAAACGTTTGTTTTGCTCGGCAAGATCGATGAAGCGACGAATCATCTCATCCGTCTTGTCTTTTAGTAGTTTGTGCCCACGAGTTGCGGTTTTGAGACGTCCCTGAAGGCGTTTCATTTCCATACGGGTGGGGTTGACATTCATTACTGCCATGTGTTACTCCGTTTGCTCCGGTTTGTAGTACTTGTTCAGCATTTCTTCGGAAATACGTTTAAGCTCGCTGCGCGGCAAAATCCCGAGCAGTTCCCAACCGAGATCCAATGTTTCCTCTATCGTACGGTTAGTGGTAAATCCTTGAGAAATGTAGCGTTTTTCAAATTCGGCGGCAAATTTTGCATACAGCTTGTCTATGTCGGACAATGCCGCTTCACCCAAAATTGCAGACAGCTCCTTTGCCTCTTTGCCCTGAGCATAAGCGGAAAAAAGCTGATTCATTGTACTGGCATGATCCTCACGCGTTTTGCCTACACCGATACCCTTGTCCTTCAAACGGGACAAGCTGGGTAATACATCTATCGGCGGGTTGTAACCGCGCTTGTACAGCTCGCGGGAAAGAATGATTTGACCCTCGGTAATGTAACCCGTCAGATCGGGGATGGGGTGCGTTTTGTCATCCTCCGGCATGGACAAAATTGGAATCTGAGTTATACTGCCTTTGCAGCCGTGAATACGCCCTGCGCGTTCGTAAATTTGTGCAAGGTCGGTATACATGTATCCCGGATATCCGCGCCGCCCCGGCACCTCCTTGCGTGCCGCGGAAGTTTCGCGCAGTGCCTCGGCATAGTTTGTAATGTCGGTAAGTATTACCAAAACCTGCATGCCCTTTTCAAATGCAAGATACTCTGCCGCTGTCAAAGCCATACGCGGAGTGGAAATACGTTCGATTGCGGGGTCGTTGGCAAGATTGATAAACATCACGGTACGCTCTATTGCGCCCGTCTTGTTGAAGTCTTTTACAAAGAAGTCCGCTTCCTCATAGGTAATTCCTATTGCACCGAACACTACAGCAAACTTCTCGTCATCGCCGAGAACGCGCGCTTGACGAGCAATCTGCGCCGCAAGCTGTGCATGAGGCAGTCCGCTTGCGGAAAATACCGGCAATTTTTGTCCGCGTACCAGGGTATTCAATCCGTCGATAGCGGAAATTCCCGTTTGAATAAATTCATTTGGATAGTCACGCGCATAGGGATTGATGGGCTGACCGTTGATATCCAATCTTTCATCGGCAATTACGGGGGCGCCGCCGTCGATAGGCTCGCCCATTCCGTTGAATACCCGTCCAAGCATATCCTCGCTTACTGCAAGCTCCAAGCTTCTACCCAAAAAACGAGCTTTTGACGTGGAAATTTTTAGTCCTTGAGTACCCTCGAACAATTGAACGAGCGCACGGTCACCGCTGACCTCAAGCACTTTACCCTTGCGAATTTCGCCGTTTTCCTGCTTGATCTCGACAAGCTCGTTGTAGCTGACTCCGCTGACATGGTCCACCAACATAAGCGGGCCCACCACTTCGCGAATGGTTTTGTATTCTTTAAGCATTGGCGCCTCCTCCGCTTACAAGAGAATTGATTTGTTTTTTGATGTTGCGCTGAATTTCGTCAAAACGCGAAAGAGCCGATTCCTCTATGTACTTGCTGCGGCCGATTTGCTCTCTTACGGGCAGATTCAGCAGATCGGTGAGCTCCACACCTTTGTCGAGAGCGTCCAATGCCTCGTGGTAGTACCCCAAGATCAGCTTCATCATTCGGTATTGTTTGTCAAGAGAGGAATAGGTGTCCACCTCATGAAATGCGTTTTGGTGCAAATAGTCCTCGCGAATGGACTTCGCCGTTTCCATAGTTAGTCGATCGCGGGCACCCAACGCATCCATACCCACAAGGCGGACAATCTCATTTAGTTGATTTTCCTCCTGCAGCACAAAGCTAAGCTCCGTTTTGAGACTGTTGAAATCTTCCGCGACATGCTCTGCATACCAATCGGAAAGAGAGCTGTCGTACAGAGAATAGCTTGTAAGCCAATCTATCGCGGGGAAGTGTCTGCGATAAGCAAGCTGAGCGGAAAGTCCCCAAAACACCTTGACTATGCGTAGCGTACCTTGACTGACCGGTTCGGAAAGATCGCCGCCGGGAGGAGACACTGCCCCGATTGCGGATATCGCCCCTACTGTGTCGCCGCTTCCCAAAACGCGCACTATGCCTGCTCGCTCATAGAACTCGGCTATACGGCTTGCAAGATAAGCAGGATAACCCTCTTCACCGGGCATTTCCTCCAAACGTCCGCTCATTTCGCGCAAAGCCTCCGCCCAGCGTGATGTGCTGTCCGCCATGATTGCCACAGTGTAACCCATATCGCGAAAATACTCCGCTATCGTTATGCCTGTGTAAATGCTTGCTTCGCGTGCCGCAACGGGCATATCGCTGGTATTTGCAATCAGCACCGTGCGCTTCATCAACGGTTCGCCGGTACGAGGATCCTTTAGCTCGGGAAACTCGCGAAGTACGTCCGTCATTTCATTGCCGCGCTCTCCACAGCCGACGTAGACGATTATGTCGGCGTCTGCCCACTTTGCCAACTGGTGCTGAACGACTGTTTTTCCGCTGCCGAACGGCCCCGGTACCGCCGCCACACCACCCTTAGCGATGGGGAAAAGCGTATCTATGACGCGCTGTCCCGTCACCATCGGCAAATCGGGCGCCATCTTGGATTTGTACGGGCGTCCCTTGCGAACGGGCCAACGCTGCAACATAGTAAGGTCTTTGCCGTCTACAATAGCAATCAATTCAGCCACAGAGTAATCGCCTTCTTCTGCGATAAAATCGACCTCTCCGCCGACGCCCACAGGTACCATTATTTTGTGCAGCACAACTCTTGTTTCCTGCACCGTGCCCAAAACATCGCCGGCAACAACGCTGTCACCTTGTTTTACGGCAGGCACAAAATGCCATTTACGATTGCGATCCAGTGAGTTGACCTCTACGCCGCGGGCAATACGGTTACCCGATACCTGCATCAGCATGTTCAGCGGACGCTGTATACCGTCAAAAATGCTTTCGATGAGACCGGGACCCAATTCAACGGATAACGGAGATCCTGTCGACTCTACCTCGTCGCCCACCTTGAGTCCGCTGGTTTCTTCGTAGACCTGTATACTTGCCTTGTCGTCCCTCAGCTCGATAACCTCACCGATGAGTTTTTTGTCCGAGACCTTGACCACGTCGTACATTTCCACATCGGCAAGCCCGTCAGCTACGATCAGCGGTCCGCTGACTTTTACTATTTTTCCAATCATTGTTTGTCCTCTTTGTTGAATAATATGTCTACTCCTATTGCCTTTTCCACGTCGCTTTTGATACCTTGCATACCAAAACCCGAGGGCTGTCTGCCTGTGGGGATAGGCACTACTGCAGGATAGGCTTGCAGCTTTGCTTTTGCGAGCAATTCGGGAATTTGCTCGGCAAGCGATTCCGCAATGAATACCACTGCATAGCGCTCGGCGGTCAGTTTTTTTAGCTGCGATGCTGCCTGTTCGGCTGTTGTGGCGTCGAAAACTTCCACTCCGACCGCTTTGAAGGCCAGCACGCTGTCTTTATCTCCGATTACTGCAAGTTTGTTAGGCATTGGCGTTTATCATTTCCTTTATTTTCTCTTTATCAACACCGTTTTTAACATCCGCAACTATACGGCGTATCAACTCTGTTTCCGACACTTTGGCATAAAAATATTGCAACGCGGGCTGCAGTGTAAGCGGATCGGCATAGTCGGCGACCAGCTTTTTGCGTATGGAAGCAAGAGTCATCTCGGCATCTCCGCCGATTATTTGTTTACGATACTCTTCGGGCAAATCTTTTTCTGTCAGCTTACCCTCAAAAAAAGCAACGAGAACGCTGGGTTTGATACTTCCGCCCTCAATAAGCCAAAAAGCAAGCTGCTCGGCGTCCAAACCGGCTCTTTTGAAACGGCTTACAAGTGAAATATTTGCAGTATTGATTTGTGCATCTGCGAGCTTTACAAGCAGCCTTGTGCCGGAATGCCGGGCAAAATGACGCAAATCGTCGAAATACGCCTTGTCCAACAATCTGTCGATGATTTGCGCACTGCGGTGCCCGTCGGCATACTCTGCGTCTATTGCATCGCACGCCTCCGCCATATTTTCGGAAAAATAAGAATAGTCGTCATTGTTGAACGCGTCTCGCATATCAGTGACGGGATAAAAAGCATTTGCAAAACAACTTTCCGAAAAATCCTGCCGCATATACTTGCCTTTCATCAGCACTTTTGCATTGTGGTAGTCATACCTGCAAAGCAAAAAACGCAATGCACTTTGTGACGTGCAAAGCTCTTTGATTTCTTTGAGCGTTTCGTCAAAACTCAAACGCAGCACTTGTTCACAGTCGTTACAGCCCGACACAGCGTAGCCGAACTCCGCAAGAAGTCTGAGCGCTTCGACAACACCGTTAAATTCCGCAAGGCGAAGATATTTGTCAACGCTCATCAGCCTGTTGGACAGCACGGCTATTCTGCCGTTGGCAAAAAGCTGCTCACTACTCATTGCGTACTCCCAGTATACTCGCCACCTTTGCTTCCGTCTGCTCTTTGAGATATTGTACAACGCGTTTGAGTGTAAGGTCTTTTTCGTAACCTTCGCCCTCAAGCACAACGCCACCGTCTGCACGTAAACGCTTTGTGCCGAGCTTAAGTCCCTTTTCGAAACCGTTTAGCCACAATTGCGTAACAAGCGGGGCGTCCGCCGACGTTACGTAAACGGTTTCTCCTTGTTCGGCATACTTTGTAAGCAGCTCGCCTAACAAGTCAAGCCGTTCCTCGGCGTCATATTTGGCAAGACGGTTGTAAACTTCATCATAGCAGTCGGAAATAAGCTGTTGACGTGCAGAAAGACTATATTTTTTGGCATCCAGCTCGGCATTGGCTTGTGCGTTGCGAATTCGCTCTTCGCGATTTGAAGCAATGCGTTTGTCCAAAGCGATTCGTTCTCGTTCCACGCCCTCTTTTGCCGTCTGCACTGTTTCGACAGCCTGCCTTTCGGCATCGGCAATGATCTGAACACAACGATTATCTGCATCGGACAATATTTTGTTGATGATATTTTCCTTACCGTTCATTTTATCCTCGGTTGAGCTTAGGCACAAAATGTCCCAAGCAGCATTGCGGCTGCCTTGCCCGCGTCCTCAACAGTCTGCTGCACTTCGGGACGAGTGACAATCTGACCGACGTTTGACACAGGGAAATAATTGAACATCATGATGGATACGACCATACCCAGCAAGGCATAGAACTCGATCATTGCAGGGAATATGATGGATTTCGAGGCAATCTCGCTGCGCTTACCTACTGCCACAATTGTTGTCGCAGCGCTGCGTCCCTGCAAAATAGCGGAAACGGTGCCGCCCAACATCATGGGGATGCAGGCGAAGAATACATACCACCCCTGCGCGTTAATTTGCGCATATGTTACGCTTTGCGAACCGAGATTTGCCGCGGTGGGCAATGCGTTTGCGCCGAGAATGGCAATAAGAAAGCCGTAGATACCCTGCGTTGCGGGCAACAGCGACAAAACGATCACCTTGCTGAACTTGCTTGAATCCTCCGCAAGAACTCCCGCTGCAGCTTTACCCGTAAAGCGAAGTCCCAGACCAGACCCGATACCGCACAGTAAAACAGTGAGTGCCAGACCGATGATGCCTATTGTTAAACCTGTCATTTTGTTTTTCCTCCGTTGGGAATTATTTTTTTGATGTATATAACAGCTCGGCTAAGCCGAATTGTTTTCGATTATTTTACCAAGGTGTACTTGGTATCGCTGCCGAACGGGACGAAAAGCTGTCCGTCGCCTGTGTAAAATTTTCCGAAAAACTCCACGTACTGCAGCCTGCCGTTGTGAATATAGACGGAAAGAACTCCCATCACCAAATTGAACAGATGTGCAAAAACCAACACCAACGCTGCCAAGACATATCCAAAGCCTCCGTCTCCCGCAACCATCTCGCCCAATTGATTGACAACGCTTGCCATGATAGCGGAGCTGAGCATAAGTCCGAATACGCGAATGTAACTCATTATATCGGAAAAATAATTGATGATGCCGTAGGCGCTGCTGAAGCTTTTTATGACCTTGCCCAAAAAGCCCTTTGTTCCCAATCCTGCGCAGATAAGAGCAACGGCAAGTGCCGCAAGACATACGTAAAGAGATATTTGCGACACAAGCGGAGGCAAACGCAGCACCTCGTAGGGCTCGTATGCCGCCATGTCGAGAGCGGAATTGAAAATTGCCAGCACAAAAGCGGCGAAAACTATTATCCAAGGGAAATCAGCCAGCCATGCCGACAAAAGCTGTTTATGCTTGATTTTTACCGCCATATTACATCCCACGCCGGCAGCAAGATGAACAACACCGAAAAGCAACGATATGATCATCATTACCATGGGATAGTCGGCAGGATTGGGGATTATACCGTTATGCAAAGGATGACTTGCTTCGGTGAAAATTTTGTCCCATATTGTGTAGCCGAACACGCTGCCGAACAGTGCGCCGACCACTATCGCGGAAATCCCGCAAATGCCGAACATTTGCAGCATAAGCTTGAGACCTGTCTTTTGCTTAATGGCAAAGGTCGCAAAAAGTCCGAGCGCCAACAGGATCAGTCCGTAGCCTATATCCGCAACCATTAGTCCGAAAATGATGAAGTAAAACACAGACATTACGGGATTGGGATCTACTTCATGATAATCGGGCACCGAATAGGAGTTGGTAACAAACTCAAAGGGTTCGGTAAACTTGTTGTTGCGCGTGAGCGTTGGAGCAAATTCTTCCTCGGATATATCATCGAAGGTAAGAACCAAGCAGTCGGTAACCGCCTTGAGTGCGTTTTCAACCTCCTGCTGCTTTTCCGCAGGGTAAAATCCCTCCAACACGAAGGTCGACGCGGTTTGTTGAACGTCTCCGTCTGCCGCAAGCTTCTTGTCGCATAGCAATAGGTAATCCACGTATACCTTCCACTCGGGGATTTGGTCGGCAAGCTGCGCTATTTCCGCTGTAAGGGCGGAAATTTCCACTTCCGTTCCGTTTATTTGACGCTCCAGCGTTTCCGCGCTGACCGCAGGCAAAACATCCGTATTGAGAGGACACTTAACAAGACCCAATGCCGTTGCTTTTTCGAAAAAAGCGTTTTCGCTTATATGTGCGACAACAGCTACTACAGCCAGATTTACGTCGCCTGCAACAGCTTCAACCGATACCGTTTGAAACTCTTCCGTCAATTTGTTGAGTGCCGCCATTTCGCTGAAGGGCAGCTGACACAACCGTACTAACGCCGTTGCGGTGTCAACATACCAGCTTGTGGGGTGAGGTAAATCGAGATAGGGCTGCAGCTTGGCAAGCTCTGCACGTTTTTGCGCCGCCTGACTGCCAAGAGCCGCGATTTTTTCACGCTTGGCGCTCAGCTCGTCCAAGGAGCGCTCAATTGTCTCGATATGTTTGCCGAAGCCGAGATAATAATCAAAGTCAATTTCTGTTTTTGGACGAGCAAAGCTGTTTTTTGCAAGAGTGACCTTGGCATTTTTATCCCGTTTGTGCACTGTATTGTAGGTTTCCGCAGTTGATGTAACATAGGCAATGGCGTCTTCTACACGCGAAACATTCGCAAGCACCTTTTCTCGTGCCTGCGATTGGTCTGCATCCTCAAAGCTGTCGATATCGGCGCTGCGTTTGAGCTGAACTGCCTGACTGCGTATGAGTGCGTCGTAGATATTGTCCCTGTCCGCGTTAAGAGCCAACAGGGTAAGCCTTTTCATCTCTACAATTGCCATAACCTACAAGGACTCCAAAACGTACTTTACCGCGCTTTCCACATTTTTTTCCAAGCTCTCCAATTCAGCATCCGTTTGCGCTTTTCGTTTTTGCAAATACTCCGCAGCTAATGCCCTTGCCTCTTGATCTGCCTGCGCCATTTGCTGTTGATAATGCAGCTTAGCCTCCTTGGCTCCCTCATGACGTATAGCTTCCGCTTCATGTTCCGCTTGCGCAATAATTTCCGCTGCCTTCGCTTCAGCCTCTTCCGTGCGGCGTTTTGCTTCGTCCTCGGCGTCTATGATGGAATTTACCACTTCGTCTATCATTGCTACCTCTATTTTTCTATCTTGTCTACACGGCGGGCGTGTTTGCCGCCCTCAAATCCGGTATTCAAAAATTCGTCGACAATTTGTTTTGCAACGTCGAAATCAACGTATTTTTGTCCCATAGCTATCATATTGGCATTGTTGTGTGCGCGCGTCATATGCGCCATATCGGCATTTAAACAAAGAGCACAACGTACACCGCGTACTTTGTTTGCCACTATCGAAACGCCTATTCCCGTTGTACAGATGACAATACCGCGCTCACATTCACCGTTCGCGACAGCCTCCGCCGCAGGACGGGCAAAGTCGGGATAATCGCAGCTGTCAGTGGAAAATGTTCCGAAATCGACAACCGTATGTCCGAGACCCTTGAGATATTCGTCCAACTGTGTTTTAAGTGAGTAGCCGCCGTGATCGCACGCTAAAGATATTTTCATAATTTACCTCAAATAATATTGTGACCGCATGCTCTCATAAGTCTGTCCAGTACTCCTTGACTGGCAGGACCGTCATAAAGAGTGTTTTTGCGCCAACAAAAACTTGCAATAATAAAATCGTACTGCGTTTCCAGCTTGCGCATGGTTTCAAAAAGGTTTGCCGCAGCGGCTTCGGCATTTATGCCCATCCCAACAGCATTCCGTCCACCAAAACGCAACGGATTTTGTACCCACAGCACCGGATTGCAGCCTTCAGCAGCCTTTTGATCGTAATACGCCGAAAGCTTGTCCCTGTCGTCGTCTAATTCCAACACCATGGGAACCTTAGGCGCATAATGTTTGTAGCGTATACCCGGACTGTTTACTTTGGAGGTAGGATCTGTGAGCACGCCGACATGTATGCCAAGCAGCTCGGAAAGATACTCTGCGGAAACGGCTCCCGGGCGAAGCACAATAGGTTCGGTGCGGGAAAGATCCAACACGGTAGACTCGATACCCACCCTGCATGGCGCCCCGCAAAGCACTGCCGCTATACGACCATCCATATCTTCCCTTACACGCTGCCAGGTTGTTGGGCTCGGGCGGCCGCTTAGATTTGCGCTGGGAGCGCTGACAGGCACTGCCGCAGCTCTTAAAAACTGACGCGCTTCCGTCGATTCGGGCATACGGATTGCCACACTTGGTAAACCCGCCGTTACAATGCCTTTTATAAGTCCCTGCTTGGGCAGGACAATCGTGATAGGTCCCGGCATTACATGCTCTATTACCGTCTTGGCGTAGTCGTTGACGTCGGCGGCGATATCATACACCTGCGATTTGTCGTAGATGTGAACAATCAACGGATTGTCTGCCGGACGGCCTTTGACAGCGTAAGTTTTTTTGACAGCGTCCTCGTCCAAAGCATTTGCGCCCAAGCCATACACCGTTTCAGTAGGAAAGCCTATCAATTCGCCCGCACGTATCAGCTCTCCGGCAAGAGAAAGATCGTGTTCATTGAAATGCAGATATTTTGTGATCATCGTAATTTATTTTATCACAGAATAAAATTTTTGTAAACGGCTGTACGATAATCCATAACCCTATACACTTGATCGTTCAAAAAAAGCAAGGATCGCTCCTCACCTTTTCGTTCCGCACAATCAGGCATTGGCAAGATACTGCTCGAGTGCCGTGGCAAGTTGATCGGGGCAGGAAGTGCCCTTCATTCCACATTTTATGCCCTTGAGACGTCGAATCGCCTCGTGGATTTCCATTCCTTCGACAAGAGCCGCTACTCCCTGCGTGTTTCCGTTGCAGCCTCCGGCAAAGTGTACGTTGGTGACTTTTCCATCCACCACGTCAAAGTCGATTGCTCTCGAACATACGCCCTGTGTATTGTATTTCATAATTCTCTCCTTAAAAATATTGATTCTTATATTTGTCGTAACTTATTCCGTCTTGAAGTCGGTAACATTGCTGCCGTTGTTCCAAAGACTGTCTAACCCGTAGATCTCACGCGTGTCTTTGTGGAAGATGTGCACAATAACGTCGCCGTAGTCCACCGCTATCCATCTGCCTTCTGAATAACCCTCTTTGCGAACGGCAAGCTTGCCCTGCTTTTCCAGTTGTTCCTCAAGGTGATCGTAAATGGCTTTAACCTGGGGAATACTGCGTCCGGAGCAAATAACAAAGTAGTCAGCAAGATCACTGATCCCGCGAATTTCCACGATTTTTATATCTGTTGCCTGCTTTTCCGCCAAAACCCTGCAAATTTGTTGTACGGTCGTAAGAGATTCTTTTACTTCTGTCATTTTTGTTTTCTCCTTGTTTTTAGTTGAATTTCCTCTTTTTGTTGAATTTCCTCCATAGTAAGCGGCTTGAGACCGAAATCCTTGGCGCAGTACCAACGGATCGTCAACTCGCTCAAGGGACTCAAGCTGTCGCAATGCCTTTCCAAACAAACACGATACGCTTCCTTGAGACAAGCGACAAATTGATCGTTGAGTGATCCGCGTTTAAGATGCTCCAACGGATAAGGGCGACTGTCCTCCGTTTTGTCCGCAACGTATACGATCTTTTCCAATTCGCTCATGTTGGGACGTCCCGTTGTGTGATAGGCTATTGCGCTCAAAATATCTTGATCGTCAATCCCGAAATCCGCTTGCGCCACAAAGCTGCCCAAAAATGAGTGCACTACCGAATCGGGCAAATCTCCTTGCGTAAAACGATACTTGCCGTATTCGCTCTTGGGAATATACTTTGCCACATCGTGAAGCAAGCATGCGACAAACGCTTTGTCTTTGAGTTGGTCTCGTGCCAACTCCTGCCCGCGCTTTACAACATAAAACGTGTGACTGAAACGCTGTGGCGTGAGGTAATTTTTAACAGCCTGCACCATTGCACGGTATTTGCAGTACAAGCCGTTGGTCAACACGTATTTGTCCACAGCCGTTGACACAAGCTTGCCGTTGTCCATGCCAAACTCATAGCGTAACCGTATATCCGTGGAGTTTACGGATGTGGGTTCAATTTGCAATGAAACAATTTTTGCGTCGAATTTGCTCACAACGTCAGTCACGTCTTTTAGGGGATTGGGACTGTCGCGATCCGCAACGACAAGAGTACAGAGCTTTGCAATATCCTCCGGATGATACCACTTGTCGAAGTTTGCCAGACTGTCTCCGCCTATCAACAGGTATAATTCGGCTTGCGGATAGACCTCTGCAAAGTGCCGCAAGGTTTCTACCGTGTAGCTCTTGCCCTCCTTGTTGATTTCGTAATTGGAAACCTCGGCAAAAGCTCCGAAGGCCAACTCACACATTTGCAGACGGGTACTCTTGTCCACATCACATATTTTGTGCGGCGGATCGCCGCATGGAACCACAATCAGCTTGTCTAATTGCAGCTGCATTGACGCTTCGTGAGCCATCCGCAAGTGAGTATTGTGCGGCGGATTGAAGGTTCCGCCGAAAATGCCTATTTTCATACAGATATTTTACAATATTTTCTAAAACATTTCAACAAAAAAAATCAAAAAAGGGAACAATATAGTCATGGCTAAAATATTAAACACATTGTTGGGTACTTTAAGCGTTTTTTTTGTTTGCTATTTGTGGATCGTTTACTGTTTGAAAGACAGTCTGCTGGCATCGGGACTTGCCGCAATTGTGGCGTCGGCGTCGGGGTATCTGCTTTTTCGCATGCAGACGGAGCTTGATGTACGAAAAAGTCAAAAGAAAATGAAATTGAACCAAATAACGGCATTGGATGAATTTCTGCGCTTTGGCAAAGACAATGCCTTGTTGTTCGAGCAATTGCTATCCTACTATCGTTTCGATGTAAAAAAGACGGATCCGGATAATCTTATTGCAATAAAAAACAATACAAAAAGCTACGTTGCCCTGCGATACACATCGGATACGGTCACAAAAGAGCAACTGACCTGTGCCATAGTAGACGCAAAAAGAGCGGAATGCGAAAAGCTATTTCTCTTCGCGCACAAGATGGACAAATCGCTGATCGTTCAGACGGAAAATGTAATGCCGATAACATTTGTTGACGTAGCCAACGTTTATGCATTGCTGGAACAAGCAGACAAGTTGCCGCAATTGAATCCCACAAAGAAACGCAAGGGGGCGCATATAGCAATTAAATATGTTTTTTCGCGCAAGAGGTTCGGATTGTACCTTGCTACAACGCTTTTTATGTTGGCTCTGTCCGTTGTGTCCTACATCAAATGGTATACTCTCTCTTGGGCGACGGTAAGTCTTGTAGCAGCGTTGTACTCGCTGCTCAACAGACGTTTCAACACACAACCCACCTCCGTCACTTTGAATTGACTATATCCTTGAGCGGCGTCGTTAACGGTACCGTCAGTACAAGCTTTTCCAAATCTGCCACACCGAAACGAGCGAGCACACACATATCGGAATCCACCACCTCGAGACAATACAAATAATTGCCCTGCATGCGCTTTGCCACATCGGAAAGCAAGCAGCCGGCTTCAAAAACCAAAGTTTTCTTTTCCATACCCTTTTTGTAAAAATGTTCGCGGTTGATCAACGCCGAACGTTCGTATGTCTGCCTTCCTCTCGCGAACGCGCCGGAAAACAATCCGATCGCAAACATACCCAGCGCAAAAAGCTTGGTTTCCGTAAACAATGAAATGACAAATACCGCGAATACCGTAAGCGAAATTACCACTGTGCATATTTTTGTGATATTCAACGCTTTGGCACCAATATACTTTTCCAACAATCCCGTAAGCACGCGTCCGCCGTCCAGGGGATAACAAGGCAGCAAATTGACGCACGCCATAGTGAGGTTTGCGGTAAAAAAAATTTCCGTATAATAGTAGCTGTCCGGAAACACCCACCACATTGCGAGACATACCAGACAAAGGCAGAAGTTTGCGATTGGTCCGGCAAGAGCAATTTTTATGCGATCGACACCGTATACGTCCTGAAAATCGCCGTACAGTACCGCCCCGAAAATATTTAACCGTATCTCCGTGGTGCGATAGAACAGCCTATTTGCCACCACATAGTGTGCGCACTCGTGCAAAAGTACCGCAATAGAATACATGGTAGCGAAGTATCCCTGACGAAATACCACCGCTACCACGATAAAAAGCCAAAAGCTCGGTTGTACGGATATTTTCAGACGTTCCACGTTAGCTGTGTTTCACTGCCTACAACGTCCACAGTTGCACCGCCTACCGTCACTGCTACGTTGAAGCTGCCGTCGTACTTGGCAAGAAGCGAATTGACGGAAACAATATCTCCTACTGCAACATAGATATCTGTAAGATTTGTATACACCAAATTGGTCTCGTCATTCATTGCGATCGTTACGGTTCCGTCGTCTACCGCCGTAACCGTACCCGACGTCAACGACAGAGCCGCCCTGCCGCCGTTAAAGGTAGCCACTCCGTTTGCCACATCCACCAAATCGAGATTAGACGGGATCGTTATCGCCGCGGTTGCAACCGGCTGTTCCGGAGCGGAAAACACTGTTGAGGAAAATGCCGCCTTTGCCGTCTCGAACACGTCCTCGGCAAACTGACCGTCAACAAACAGCAGCGCAGCCAACAACGCCACGCAAAGCACCGCAATTGCAACAATTTTAAGCGGCTTGGTCAGTTTGAATTTTACATTTAAATGTTTACGCTGTTTTTGCTGTCGGGGCTGCTCGTCTACATAATGACGTTCCGAATAGGAAACGTCCAGCCAATCGCTTTCCTCTGCGTCGCATACGATATTATTTACACCGTCGAAATCCATAGTTCTACCTCCGTTTCTCACAATACAATACGCAGCGAGCAGAGCCTTTATTCCTATACGCGAAAGGTGGGCTTGACTTTTTTGACGGAGACGGTGACAATAAGATTGGCACTCGGACCACGCGTCAACTCAACAGATAGGGAATCATACTCCATATAGACGGATACAAGCTTTGCAAGCTCCTCGAAAAATTCCGCGCGGCGCATATTGAATTTATCTGCGCAAACCATGGCCTCGGCGCGTTCAAACTGTCGGGATTTCACATTCACCTCACGCATTGCGCTTCAGCTTGCGGCGCAGCCGTCCAAATACGCCTTTGTAGGGCGTTACGCAATCATACAATTCACACTTTCCCGTTTCGAGGTTGGAGGCAAGCAAATCGAAAGCTGCCACACTGCTTCCGCGGACATTGCAGTTGACGTAGTCGTTTTCCGGCAGCACCCCGAGCGCCGTTTGCCCCAGCAAGCTGAACACCTCAAACGGCGACAGCATCTCTCCGCTTGCAACCAAATCTCCGCGCACGCGGTTTATCACCACGCTGACAGGTGTGTTGCCTATCAATTCGGCGATAGCCTTGTCCGCGTCGCGCACGCTGCTCAAATGAGGAGTCACCACCAAAATTGCCTCGTCCGCACACGCTACCGCCCGTCGGAAACCGCTGTCGATACCTGCGGGACAATCAATGAAAATATAGTCGAAGTTATCCTCGAGACGCGACACCACGCGTTTGATCTGATCGGCATTGATTTGTCTCTTGGCAAGGTGACAACTGGGCATAACGTACAGAGTCGGTTCAGCACTGTCCTGTATAAATGCCTGTGAAGGACGGCAGCGGTTTTCTATGACATCAACAAGATCAAACACCACCTTGTCCTCCACATGCATAGTGACATCAAGATTGTTCAGCCCTATGTCCAGATCCATAAGCAGCACCCTCTTGGACTTGTGCGCCAACGCAATACCAAGATTGGCGCAAACGGTGGTTTTGCCAACACCACCTTTGCCTCCCGTTACTACAATTTTACGTGCCATTGTCCTTTCCTCCCGTTACCAGCACATTGTACCACCGTTAATGGAGCGGGAACTGCCTTCGACAAAACTTTCGCATACGAAAAGGCTCTATTTTTGCAGCATTTTGACACAAAAAAACGCCGTTTTTCAGGCGTTAATTTCAGGGATAACTATACTTCGATATTGTAGCTGCGCACAACCGTATTTACGGTGTCGTAGCCGTAGCCGCGATTAAGCAAATAGCGCTGCAGCTTTTGCAATGTTTTCAGATCGCAAGGCTTGTTGCGCATATATCTCTCCGCAAGGCGAGAAGCGTTGAGCAACGCATGCTCCGGATCCTCTTCGGATATCTGCTCCGCAAGACTCACGGCTATTCCTTTGCTTACAAGCTCCTGCTTGATACGTCGGCTGCCCTTTGAGGAATCGTTTTGTTCCACATACATACGGGCATAAGCCTCGTCGTCCAAATAACGGTAGTCCTTGAGTTTTTGTATCACATACTCGGTTGTTTCTTCGTCGTAGCCGCGTCCGATAAGATATTCGCGCATTTGATGCACGGTTTTGTATCCGCGCGAAAGATAGTTCGCCGCCTTGTCAAACGCAACGGAGCGTTCACTGTCAGACGCCGCCTCCTTTAAGCGCTCGGGAGTTATTTGCCGACCTATCTTCAAGCCCAATTTCATCACTGTAAGCATTTCCAAAGCACAGGCATATTCGCCGTCAATATATACATTGGCGCGCGTTTTATTATTCTTTTGAATCTGCAAATCCGTGATCGTAGGCATGGAAACAGAATAACATATTTGAGGTATATTTGTCAAATATGTAAAATTGACGTTTAAGCGTTCTAAAACGAATTCTATCTCGTCATAAAGAAAACTTCACCGAATTACGATGTTCCGTTATCAAGACTATTTATGCAAAGAGCGATATTTTTCCACCGCGGCACGATATTTTGCGGCAAGCTTGGATATGTAGCTTTGGCGTTCGGAGGGTGAAAGCGCAGCCATGTACTCCTTGTCCGCAAGACGCATGATAGGATTGCTTACCAATTCGTCGCTCTCCAATATTTGTACAACCTTGTCGTAGAACTCACGCTCCTCGCAAAAGCCGTCGTAATCATATATTCTCCGTTCCAACATGCGTCTGCCTTCCTCGCCCACCTTGTGTGCGTCCAACCCCATGGTGGCGGCAACCTGCTGTTCGGTTTTGATATTGTCGTGAGCTTGCTCCCAAAAGCCGCTTTTCATGCGCTCTTTTGCACGCTTGGCGTATTCCTTAAATGTAGACATTTGTTCCTCCGATTGTTCGAATTTTGACGTTTGTTTGCGAAATTTGCAAAATGGGTACAAAATATACAAACTGCTTACCGAAATTTCGGTAAGCAGCTTAGCTTTGGTAGGAACTTATTTAATGTTAGGATCTGTTGCGTTTGCGAGCCGCTTCAGCTTTCTTTTTGCGGCGCACACTGGGTTTTTCATACTGCTCCTTTTTGCGGAGATCGCCAATGATACCGTCACGGGCGCAACGTCTCTTGAAACGGCGCAGAGCGCTGTCCAACGTTTCGTTTTCACCTACTTTAATGGTAGCCATGTCTTTTTCGCCTCCTTTCGGCAGTACCGCTTTGATGCTGTTATATTATCTCATATTGAGGGCAGTTTGTCAAACATTACAGCGCAAGTTTTTTGCAGATTTCGGCAAGATCGAGGTTCTGTTTCCCGTCCAGCGGCCACATACTGAGACCATCGCCGTTTTTTCGTGGAATAATGTGAAAATGTAAGTGAAAAACCGATTGCTCCGCACAAGCTCCGCTGGCATTAAAAACGTTTACTCCGTCATAGCCGCATTCCTCTACATAATGGCGGGATATCAGCTGCACAGCTTCGATCACGGCGTCCAAATATTCCTTGCCGCAATCCAACACGTTGACGCAGTGCTTCTTTGGTATTACCAATGTATGTCCGACAGCATCGCATGCGATATCGAGAAAGGCATATACCTTGTCGTTTTCGTAAATTTTGTAGCTTGGAATTTCTCCCTTGATTATTTTGCAAAAAATACAGTCGTTCATTTTGTTTCTCCTTTGGCGCCGTCTTTATACGGTTCCGTTATTGCAACGTCTACAAGCTCGCCGACGTTTGCTTTTCCTTGAAAATATACTCGAAGATATTGCCTTGTATACCCTTCCCAATATCCTGCGCGCCTGCGTTCGACAAGGACCTCTTGCTCGGTACCCACAAAACGCATAGCGAAATCATTCTTCAACTGGCGCTTGATTTGCCCCAGAATTTCCGCACGGCGTTCCTTTGTCGCTCCGTCCACGTCTGCCCATTGATAAGCTGCGGTACCCTCACGGGGAGAATAGGGAAAAACATGAATATCGGCAAATTTAACAATTTCGACAAAATTGCGTGTTTGCTCAAATTCCTCCTCCGTTTCGCCGCAAAATCCCACTATCACGTCAGTGGTTATTGCAGCGTCCGGGAAAAACCTTCTGATTTCACTAACGGCATGGAGATACTCATCCGTGGTGTATTTGCGATTCATCCTGCGAAGCACGCTGTCGCAGCCGGATTGCAAGCTAAGATGAAAGTGAGGACAAAAGTTGACATGCGTCAGACTTTCGAGAAGCTCGTCGGTTACGACGCGTGCCTCTAAGCTGCCCAAACGCAATCTCGTGTTTACACCTTGCAGCGTCTCAAACAGTTGAGGAAGACTTTCGCCCGTATCCCGTCCGAATTGCGAAATATCAATGCCTATAAGTACGGTTTCGGCGGCATGCGCCTGACGTACTTCCCTCACGACATCGGCAATTCGGCGGCTGCGGCTGCGCCCTCTGAGATAAGGAACTATGCAATAGCTGCAAAAGTTGTTACACCCGTCCTGTATCTTGACGAATGCGCGGGTACGCTCCTGCGTGGAAAATACCGTTTCGGTAAATATGCTCGGCAACTGTTCGACATCTGCGCCGAAACGCTCGATTTCATTTACTATCGCCGTTTTGTTGGCGACTCCCTTGACAAAGCCAACATTGCCCAAAGCCTCGAATTGTGCGGCATTTTTTTCGGCTGCGCAACCAACGATAATGATTTTGCAGTCGGGGTTCAATTTGCGCGCACGCTGTACCGCCTGACGGGATTTGCGTTCCGCCTCGCCGGTGACGGCGCAGGTGTTGAGCACAAAAACATCAGCGGGAACAAGTCCGTGAACCGCTTCATGCCCGGCTTGTATAAGCGCGGATATAATTTGTCCGCTTTCGTAAAGGTTGGTTTTGCAACCAAGCGTAAAAACCGCTACTTTCATTTTACTTTGCCGCAAGCAGCAACGCGCGCCACTCGCCCTTTCCTTTTGTTTTTAACACATCGAACTGCTTGGAATACAATTCGACAACGCTATCCAATCTGACATCCAAAATTCCGCTCAATATCAAAACGGTCCCGCTGTGCACAACCGCCGCAAGCTGAGATAACAGCTGAGTCAAAATATCCGCGGTCAGATTGGCAAACACAATATCGAAGGTTTCATGAGTCTTATCGGTAAGATTGCCTGTTTTTACCGTTGCGCACTCACTAAGACCGTTGATCGCAGCATTATGAGAAGCAATATCCGTAGCCTGCGGGTCAATATCCACAAGCTCTGCACGATCGGCGCCCAGCAGCAACGCGCACAAACCAAGTATGCCGCTGCCGCAGCCAACGTCAAGCACGTTTTTCCCCGCAAGATTCAACTGCTCCAAAAATTCCAAACACATAGCCGTGGTTTCATGTTGACCAGTGCCGAATGCAACACCGCTGTCCATCAAAAAAACCGTTTTGTCCGTTTCGACAGTCAACCACTCGGGGCATATGACCAGCTTGTCCGTCTCTATAGGACGGAATGTTTCCTTCCACTTGCTTACCCATGAGTCGCCATCTACGGTCTTAACCTCTATTTTAAGACTGCCGGCATCGGTAAGCTCGGAAAGACTTTTACGTAAAAAATCGAGAACACTGTTTGTGTCCTCTAAGTTGCAATAGCCCTTGACAACCACCTCACTGTCGTAGCGAAGCTCGATGTCATCCTCTTTGTAATCCCAGCCGGTGTTGGAGTACAAATCATTTATATCATAAATACTGACGCCGTCCATACAAACCTCGGAAAGGAAGTAGGCTACCACCTCGGACTTTTCCGTCGTTGTATAAACGGCAATTTCACTGTAATTCATATTTGTCACTTGATAAGCAAATCAATAAGCAGCTTTGCATTTTCCCAGTCGCGCTTGTTGATCAAATAACGCGTACGCCCGTCCTCCGTTATAGTGTAATACTTGCGGGTGGCACCGACGTTTTCGCCCCAATACCCCTTGATAAAACCTTCATCCTCCAGTCGGTGATAGGAGGAATACAGGCTTTGCTCATTGGGAATATAGAGATTGTTGGTTTTTTTTGCGATAAACTTGCGAATCTCGTTACCGTACTTGGTGCCATCCATAAGCGCCGAGAGTACAAACGTGTCGATATGCCCGCGAAGCAAATCGCTGGATATTACGTTTTTCATTTGTTCTCCATACTATGTCTGTAATATAGATTATCAAAATTGCCGAGATTTGTAAAGCGCACAAAAGGCTTTTTTTCAAAAATAAAATAATTGATTTTTTTGTCACCAATATGAAACGTTGTGAAACATAATTCTCTCTCAAATGCACTGCAAAATCAGAACATATGCCTATATATTATCAACAAGTTGTTGCATTAACATATCACAGCATTCCGATAATGGAAAGCTGTGTTATTTTTTGGGATAGGTTTTTGCAATTTCATCCAAAAAGGAGCGGCGCTTGGAGTAATTTTTAAGAGAATTGTCATTTTCGAATTGTTCCAGTGCTTTCTTTTGACTGCGAGTGACTCCTTTGGGAACCTCTACGCTGATCGTAACAAACAAATCGCCAACCGCTCCGCGTTGAGTACGTATGCCCTTACCGCGGAATCGCAGCGTCTCGCCGTTGGCAGTGCCCTCGTTGAGATTGTGAATGAACACTCCTTCCGGGGCGGGCACCTCGATCTGTCCGCCGCAAACCGCAGTAAAATAACTGACCGGTACGGTAACATAAAGATCGTAGCCGTCACGTCGGAACAGTGCGCTTGGCTTGACGGAAAACTCCAATAACAAATTGCCGTTTCTGCCGTTGCCGCTTCGAGGGGCGTTGCCCTCACCCGTCAACTGCAAAACAGAACCGTTCTCCACTCCTGCAGGTATCGTCACATTGAGAACTTTATTCTTAGTAATGACGCCCTTGCCGCCGCAAGCTTTGCATGGTTCGGTGACGATTTTGCCCGTGCCGCCGCATTTGTCGCATGCACCCACCGATATTTGCTGTCCGAAAATCGTATTTTGTACATGCCGCACCTGTCCGCTGCCGCCGCATTTGTCGCATGTTTTGACATGAGCATCGTCCTTTGCTCCCGTGCCCTTGCAAGTGGGGCACTTTTCCAGTCGAGAAAAAGTAATCGGTTTGGTGCAGCCCAAAATCGACTCCATAAAAGTCAGCTCGATTTGATAAGTGATATCACTTCCCACGGAGGATGAAGATCCCCTCCTGCGAGCGCGACTGCCGCCAAAACCGAAAGCATCGCTGAACATATCGAAAATATCGTCGAAGCCCGTGGCGGTAAAACCACTCGTACCGCCGCCGAACGGATTGAAACCGGAGCCTCCCGCACCAATATCCATTTCGCCGCGATCGTACTTGCCGCGCTTGTCGGGATCGCCCACCACGGAGTAAGCTTCGTTTATTTCCTTAAACTTTTCCGCAGCGGCATTGTCACCCGGATGTAAATCGGGGTGGTACTGCTTGGCCAAACGTCTGTATGCAGACTTGATATCATCCTGGGACGCCGTTTTTTCTACGCCCAATATTTTGTAATAGTCTTTTGTCGGCATTGTTACCTCTTACACCAAAGCAGGAAGCCTTGCCTGTGCAAGACTTCTTGCTTGATGAATAGCTTTAGCTTTGTGTCGAATTATTTTTTGTCGTCGTCGTGAACGTCGTACTTGACTTCACTGCCGTCCGCTTGTTGAGAGGACTGCTGAGCTTGTTGAGCCTGTTGATAGAACTTTTGGAAGATACTTGCCGAGCTTTGTGCTATGCGATCTGTTTCTGCCTTGAGTTCCTCGGTGGTAACACCGCTCTTGTTCAGGACCTCCTTACCCTTGCCGATTTCCTCCTCCAATTTGGCTTTATCATCGGCATCCAGCTTGTCGCCGCTTTCGCGTATAAATTGCTCGAGAGACAGTATCATTTGATCCAAGCCGTTGCGAGCTTCCACAGCCTCGCGACGTTTCTTGTCCTCTTCGGCATATTTTTCGGCATCCTTTACGGCTTTGTCGATATCTGCTTCGGACAAGTTGGTGCTGGACGTAATAGTTACCGATTGCTCTTTTTGAGTGCCGAGATCTTTTGCCGTTACATGCACGATACCGTTGGCGTCAATATCGAACTTGACTTCGATCTGCGGGATTCCGCGCGGTGCGGGGGCAATACCGGTCAGGCTGAAACGTCCGAGAGTTTTGTTGTCCGCTGCCATTTCGCGCTCACCTTGCAGCACGTGAATATCAACGCTTGTCTGATTGTCTGCAGCAGTGCTGAAGATTTGCGATTTGCTGGTGGGAATCGTCGTATTACGCTCGATAAGGCGTGCGGTAACTCCGCCCAACACTTCTATTCCCAACGACAACGGCGTCACGTCGAGAAGCAGCACGTCCTTCACTTCTCCGCCAAGCACTCCGCCTTGAATTGCAGCGCCTATCGCCACGCACTCGTCGGGATTGATCCCCTTGTAGGGTTCCTTGCCGCAGTAGTTTTTGACCGCTTCCACAACGGCAGGAATACGAGTGGAGCCGCCAACCAGAATGACACGGTTGAGGTCGTTGTTGGTCACGCCGGCATCCTCCATGGCCTTGCGCATAGGTTCGATCGTCTTTTTGATGATACCGTCTATGAGACTCTCGAACTTGGCGCGTGTGATTTCGATTTCCAAATGCTTGGGACCTGTCGCATCCGCGGTGATGAAGGGCAATGAAACGGTGGTTTTAAGCGTTGATGACAGCTCGATCTTTGCTTTTTCGGCAGCCTCCTTGAGACGCTGCAAAGCCTGTTTATCGTTGCTCAAATCAATGCCGCTGGTCTTTTTGAACTCGGAAATCAGGTAATCCATGACAATTTTGTCGATGTCGTCGCCGCCTAAGCGGTTGTTGCCGTTGGTTGCGAGAACTTCAAATACGCCGTCGCCGATTTCCAAGATGGACACGTCGAATGTGCCGCCGCCAAGGTCGTAGATAAGTATTTTTTGGTTTTTGTTTTCTCCCTTATCCAAACCGTAGGCAAGTGCAGCTGCCGTAGGTTCGTTGATGATACGCAGAACTTCAAGTCCCGCAATCTTGCCGGCGTCCTTAGTTGCCTGACGTTGTGCGTCGCTGAAATAAGCGGGCACTGTAATAACAGCTTGCGTCACCTTTTCTCCAAGATATGCCTCCGCATCCGCCTTGAGCTTGCTGAGGATAATAGCGGAAATTTCCTGCGGAGAATAGTGTTTGCCGTCAATGTTGACGGTGTAGTTTGAACCCATTTCACGTTTGATAGACAACACTGTTCTATCGGCATTGACAACAGCTTGACGCTTTGCCACTTGACCAACCAAACGTTCACCGTCCTTTGTAAACCCAACAATAGAGGGTGTTGTGCGGTTTCCTTCCGCATTTGAAATTACGGTGGGCTCACCGCCCTCCAACACTGCCACACAGCTGTTTGTTGTTCCAAGGTCTATACCAATAATTTTTCCCATAATATATCTCCTTTCATTATTATAAATTTATCTAACCCCCGTGCGGGGATATTGACTATTTTGAATACATCAAGCGCCGACGATTACTTCCGCATAACGCAGTACCTTGTCTCCGAGTACGTAACCTTTTTTGTACACCTCAACTACGATATCCTTGTTGTCCTCTCCGCGATCAACTTTGGATAACGCGTTCATTTTAAGCGGATCGAAGGGCTTGCCTATTACCTCCAGTTCCTCAACGCCAAACTCGTGAAGAATCTGCGCAAATTGTACATATACCATTTCAAACGCCTTGAGATTGTCGCCGTCAAGGTGCTGTTTTGCCAAATCAAAGTTGTCACATACAGCTATAAGCTTTGTTACCACCGCTGCAATGCCCTCAGCCTTAGCCTGCTCGTTGTTGAATTTCATGCGGCGCTTGTAGCTTTCGAAGTCGTTTTTCATTGCCACAAGCTGATTGAGATAAATATCCGACTTGTCCGCCGAGCTTTGAAGCCGCTTTACCGTTTTGTGAAGCTTTTCATTTTCCGCTTTCAACGTTTCCGTTTCGGCAATCAATTTTTCATTTTCCTCGGTAAGAGCCTTTTCCAACTCCGTCTGAGTTTGTTCAACCGGCTGAGGCTCCGTTTCTTTGTATTCGTTGTGTTTCTTTTCCTTGCTCATTTATTCTCCTTTGCCCACCAAATCAATTATGATTTCGCTTATTTTATCCAATACGGACAGCACCTTACGGTAGTTCATTCGAACAGGTCCGATTACACCTATACTGCCGCTTACATTGTCGCCGAGACTGACGCGCGTTGTGACAACTGCGCATCCCTCGGGAGCATTTTCCTGCGAACCGATCTTTACCGTCATGCTGCCGTCGGCACCGCCGTCGTTGGTGAGAATTTCCGCAATACGTTCTTTGTTTTCCATTTGCGCAAGAAACCTGCGCGCATCCTCGACGTTGGCGTACTCACTATGTGCAAGCATTTTGTTTTCGCCGTACATTTCCACATCCATGCCGTTCATAAGCGACACCTTTTTGAGCACGTCTATTATTTTTTTGAAAAGCGCGTTGTATTGCGCAAATTCATCGTTGACCAGCGCAAAAGGATAGTCGAAATTTATAAACTCGCTTACATGCTTGCCAAGGAATATTTTGTTGAGCCAATGCTGAGCCCTCGCGATCATTTGATCGTCAAAGTCATCGGGCAGATCCACCATTCCATCCTTCAGAACACGGCTGTCGGTGACAATTACCACAAGCATTTTACCGTTGCTCAAATCCAACAGCTTGATAGCCGTGATAGTATCGGACATATCCTCTTTGACTACCACCGACGTGTAGTTGGTGATCTCAGCAATGATGTGCGTAACCGCCTTCATCACATCCTCAAGACTGCCCACCTTGCGGCTGAGATACTGTTCGATCATCTCCGCCTCGGTTGAGGTAAGGTCATTTTCGTACATCAGCTCGTTTACGTAAAATCTAAAGGCTTTTTCAGACGGAATACGACCTGCGGATACATGCGGCTGGATGAGGTAGCCCATACTTTCAAGCGTTGACAACTCGTTGCGAATGGTTGCAGACGAACAATCGGGCAGATACTCTTCCTGAATATCCTTGCTGGCAACGGGAGTCGCTTTGTCTATATAACTGTCTACCACCGCGCACAGTATTTTCTTTTTTCTGTCACTGAGCATTGGCTTTTAGCGCCTCCTGTCACATTTTTCCATTGAGTGTTAGCACTCAAACCGTTCGACTGCTAATTTCTGTTTCTAATATATCACTATATTCGGCTATTGTCAACGATATTATTCGAAATTTCAAAAAAAATTTGCTGCGACGGCAAGTCGCGTCACAAACCGCCGCTGCGAGTATACACTACCGCTCTTACAAACAAAATCAACGAAAAAACGGCTGCGCAATAAATACGCAACCGTTTATTCGGAATTAACTTAATAATTGTGCGACGCCCTTCTATCTAAATATTAGCGTTGTGTGTGCCGTTATTGTCTATATTTATTTCTTCCGATATCACCTCTCCGTTTTGTTTGAAGGCACGAAGATAACTCAAATTGTTGTTTTCGTCCAAAGCTATATAAACAGTGAATATAAAGTCCTCATCAAATGGTTGATCGTTCGGTGTACGCGTGTATTCATAACGCTTTTCTACATCATTGTAGGTGCATTCACTAAACATCGCAGAAAACTTGACTTCATTCGGTATATCTTGCGGTCTAACGTGGAAATATTCGACCAACGTTTCAATAATCTCATCATCTTTGATGGCTTCGGATAATGCCTTTACAAAAACGTCGCTTTCGTTGACGTCAAAAGGTAGATCTTTCGCCTCTATCTTCGTTGTGCCGATGTCGTAAAACGACAACCACTCATCCTTTTGCTCACCGTTGATAGCGGTAACCCTGATTGCACTCAACGCCTTGTCGGCGTCGAAGCTCACACAGATATGCTCGACACCACCTTCGTCTTGTGGTATATCGCACTCGTACTCTTGCGTTATCTCGTTGTAAGTACATTTGTCATACAGCACTGCCGCTATTTCCGCAAATGTGGTAAATTCTTCCTCTTGTGCCAAGAGATCCGACACAGAATAAACTATAAGATCTTTATATGCGCTATAATACTGTTCAAACATGCCCTCTATATTTGATTCGATTCCGTCACCTCCCGTATTGGGTCCCCTACTAATCCATTTGTCTTCATCGGTGTCATAGTAGTACAGTTCCCAACCGTAAGAACGTTTTACTATGCAAGCGCTTGATTCGTAATTTGAATCGGTTGTTGTTCCATATAAATATTGCTCTGTGGCACACATCTTATCGCTCATGCCATCCATAGACGAGGCATATGAGAAGTTTTTGCAGTTTTTCTCAAAATCCTCAAAAGCGGCTTTCCACTCTGCCTCGGTCAAAGTGTAATGGACAGGCTGCTCAAACGGCACGTTCACCATCGTAGTACCGATATCGTAAATTTTGAACAACATATCTTCCGTCTGTATCGTTATCGACGACAGCGCACCGTCGACAAATTTTACCTGAATAAACCCACCGATACGCGCACTGTACACTGCAAAGGTTTTCTCTTTGACGTCGTACTCAAAAAGATCAAATGCGTCCGTAAGAAAACCGCCGAGGATACTGTTTGATATAATACGAAGCTGGTCTTTGGTACCTTGCAATATGTTGTCGAAAAAGGTTCCTACATCGTCGGGTATCTCGCCGTTATCGGTAGCCCCACAGCTGCGCCATACGTTCTTTTCATAGTCGAAAATAAACTCCTCAAAGCTGCCTTCGCGACGTAAAATATACACCAGATTCTTCTCTTCGTAATTAATTACTTCCAAATAGATGGCGTCTTTGTTGCAAAGCTGCGTTCGCATACTGTTGGAACTGCCGCCCTGTACGGGAAGATCCTGCGTCATTAAACTGTAACTATTACAGCTTTCGAAAAAATCTTTTAACGCCGTTTTCCACTGTTCTTTGGTCATTCCGCTCACTTCGTTGTTGGCGGGTCTCAAATCGGGCAAAAGAGCTTCATCCTGCTTTGTAATACCCACGTCATAAACGTGCAGCTTTACCATGGTATTCGTCACATTGTCTACAGTCAGATCCAACGTCAGATCCAAAAAGGTCAACACTTTATTCTCAAAGCCAAAAGCGAATTTCAAAGTGGTACCGGGGGCGTCCTCAACATTGATTGCAGCCTCGTATCTACCCGTTTCGGAGTTAACCGTGCATTGATCAAAGAAGTTGTATACTAAGTTCATAGTTTCCTCGTCGCTGTTGTTATATACCGCAAGATATAATAATAACGCCTGTTTTATATACTCTTCTTTGAACGAGGCAACCTCTTCGTCGATTTCTTTACCGCTTGACGGGTTCCAATCGTAAGTGGTTTGAAACCATTGTTTAAAGTTATTGTTGTACAAATAACCCGTTACCCTCTCACTCTCCCCAGTTACGGTTTTTATCATGCAGACTAAATCCTCAAAATCATCTATGCCCCGTATGCCGTATATCACGCTGTCGGTGATTTTCAAGTCGTATTTTTCCATTGGCAAACCACCGGCTTGGTTTTCAAATTGCACTGAAAAATTATTTGCTTTGGCAAAAAATTCATCAATAGCCGTTTTCCACTCCTCTTTTGTTACGGTGCGCGTGTTAGGTTGATTGACAGTAACAGTGCAGGAAGCGCTTTTTTCACCTGCTTTAGCGGTTATTACTGCCGTGCCTGCCGCAACTGCCGTTACATTGCCGTCGGATACTGTAGCAACAGCGGCATTAGACGTACTCCAACTTACTGTACGATCGGCAGCATTCGTCGGCTCCACCGATACGGTAAGCTTCTCGCTTCCGCCTACTTTTAATACAAGCGAATCCTTGTTCAACTTGACAGCCGTCACGGCAATGTCGTCATCTGCCGGATCATTATTGCCCAGGTTTATTTCTTCTATTGTCTCCTCTCCGCTTTGTTTGAAGGCACGAATATAGCTTAAATTGTTATTTTCGTCCAAAGCTATATAAACAGTAAATATAAAGTCCTCTTTATATGGTTGATTGTCCGTTGTACGCGTGTATTCATAGCGCTTTTCTACATCATTGTAGGTGCATTCACTAAACATCGCAGAAAACTTGACTTCATTCGGTATATCGTAGGGTCTTATGTCGAAATATTCGACCAACGTTTCAATAATCTCATCATCTTTGATGGCTTCGGACAATGCCTTTACAAAAATGTCGCTTTCGTTGACGTCAAAAGGTAGATCTTTCTCCTCTATCTTCGTTGTGCCGATGTTGTAAAACGACAACCACTCATCCTTTTGCTCACCGTTGATAGCGGTAACCCTGATTGTGCTCAGTGCCTTGTCGGCATCAAAGCTCACACAGATATGCTCGACACCACCTTCGTCTTGTGGTATATCGCACTCGTACTCTTGCGTTATCTCGTTGTAAGTACATTTGTCATACAGCAATGCCGCTATTTCCGCCAAGGTGGAAAATTCTTTGTCTTGTGCCAAGATATCTGACAAAGTTTCAATTAGTAACTCTTTATATGCGATATAATATTGTTCAAACCAGCCTTCTATATTTGATTCGATTCCGTCACCGCCTGTATTGGGACCCATGCTGCACCATTTGCCTTCATCACGGTCATAGTTGTACAGTTCCCAACCGTAAGAACGTTTAACTATGCAACTGCCTACGTAATAAGAATCGGTTGTTGTTGCATATAAATATTGCTCTGTTACATACATCATATTGTTCACGCCATCCATAGACCAGGCATATGAGAAGTTTTTGCAGTTTTTCTCAAAATCCTCAAAAGCAGCTTTCCACTCTGCCTCGGTCAAAGTGTAATGGACGGGCTGATTGACCGTAACCGTGCAGGAAGTGCTTTTTTCGCCTGCTTTGACGGTTATTACTGCCGTGCCTGCCGCAACTGCCCTTACTGTGCCGTCGGATACTGTAGCAACGGCGGCATTAGACGTACTCCAACTTACCGTATGATCGGCGGCATTCGTCGGCTCCACCGATACGGTAAGTGTTTCGCTTTCGCCTACTTCCAATGTAAGCGAATCCTTGTTCAACTTGACAGCCGTCACGGCAATGTCGTTATCTGCGGGGTTGTCGTTGCCCGTGCAAGCCGCCAATGCAGTCAGGCACATTGCAACTAACAAGATCACAGCAAAATAGCGATAAAATTTATTCATATCTTTTTCTCCTTTTTTTAGACTATTTTAATTATAATTCCGTAACGGAATTATGTCAATAATTTATGGTGATATAATTCTCTAAAAGAATTAAAGAAATATGAAAATTCGCAAACAAAATTACGGCGACAGCAACCTCGTCGGCGAAAAGGTTGAGCGGCTCCGTAAACAACAAAAAATAACACAAAAGGACTTCGTCGCCAGGCTGCAAGCGACCGGTCTGGATATAAACCCAACAAGTTATTCCAAACTCGAAGGGCAAATTCGCATTGCCACCGACAAGGAAATCTACGCCATTGCCAAGGTTCTCGGCGTTGCGATGGAGGAATTGTTCCGTTGAATTATCTTTGTAAGCAAGCCTGTAAGCTTGCTTTTTTTGTCAAATAACCACAGCGCGCCAATCCGTTGCCATTGAACATAAAAAAGACAGTTGCCACAACGCTCAAACGCATATCTTGCGCGCCATATTAAATACGTTTTCGCATTGCGACGAGTTTGCGACGGTCGCTCACAAAAGAGATCGCGATCGCCCGCAAAGGTTGACCGCCGTAAAAATATATTGTATACTGTCGATATGAAAAAAAGCTTCGAAGAAATGACCCTAAAAGAATACTATGACCTGCTTGGCAGCAAAGCGCCTTCGCCGGGCGGAGGCAGCGCGCTGTGTCAGGTTGGAGCGATTGCCTGTTCCTTGCTTGAGATGACGCTTAACATTACTGCAGCAAAGCTTACTGCCGAGGACGTCAATTTTACATACGTTTCAAATATACGCGATACTGTGTTGAAAGCAAAAAGTACTTTTCACCGTTTATCCAATGACGACGCAGCGGCATTTCAACACATTGCAGACAAATTGAAAAATTCCCGAGCCGACAACGAAAAAGTAAGCGACGATGAATTGCAGCAATCCTATCATGAAGCGGCGCAAATACCGCTCAACGTAATAGCATTGTGCTGCGAGCTTGTGCGTCTGTGCAAAACGAATTTGATGCCATTGTTGAGCAAATACATATCTTGCGATTGCACTATTGCCGCAAATCTGCTGAAAAGCGTCGCAAAGAGCAGTCTGCTGAACGTTTACGCCAACACTGCGCTCATCAAGGACACCGAACAAGCCGCTCAGCTCAACCGCCGAGGAGAATTGCTCGTTGCGGAAATGGAAAAGCTTTGAAATTGTAAAAATCACAAATCGACCTTGAGTACCAAGGTCGATTTGTTTTTTTGCTTATTACTTGACTTTTAACGTTGAAAAACCAAACGCGCAAACAAACGTTTTCGTCACCTATCGTTAGTTTTCCATCCAAACAAAACGTAAATGTGAGCGAACATACACACCAAAGCTTTCGGAAGCTGCAGACTATTCGTCCACATCGGCGAAACAGCTGCCTCCGATGAACTCTCTCAGAAGAGAATTGCAGGGCACCCATTTGTCGTCCATATCCTTGAAGTATTTGAGGAACTTGATAAGACGGTTTGCAGTGATGTAGTGAGGACTGTCCGGCTTGACCTCCTGCAATGCGGGCAGCGCGTACTTTTTGAGCACACAAAGCTCGTAGGTGAGAGCAGAATTGTATACGAAGTTGCATCCCTCTTGATACGGGTAGATCCACTTAAATTCGCCTCGACGCACGGACGGCCACATGTCCAGAGTACGTTCGGCGCTGGCTCCGCGATATTTTTTGTCGCGAACTATTCGACGCAGCAGACGTATATCCGTGTAGCTGATAGGATTGTGATAATCCAAATTGATCTGGAACTGCGGAGCTATGTATATCTTGAATTTTTGATGTTTGGGAATGAGGTAACTCAGTTGGTCGTTTAGCGCATGGATGCCTTCTATTATTATGGGCGTGTCGGGACCGATCTTTGTAATAATGCCATTTTCCGCACGTCCCTGTTCAAACTGATAATTGGGCATTTCCGTTTCTTCTCCATTGATCAAAGCCAACATATTTTGATTGAACAGCTCCACATCCAATGCGTTGATGTGTTCGAAGTCCCGTTGTCCGAATTCGTCCAAGGGGATTTGGTCGCGTTCCTTGTAGTACATATCCAGCGAAATACGCAATGGCGTGATACCGCGAGACATAAGCTCAATGCGCAGGCGATTGCTGAAGGTGGTTTTACCGCTGCTGCTGGGACCCGCAATACAAATGAGTCGAATATTTTCGATATCGCGCACTATTTGATCTCCCAACTCATGAAGCATATCGTTGTGCAGCGTTTCGTTCATGTTGATGAAGTCCACATAAGTAGATTCATTGACATGGTCGTTCATTTTGGAAATAATTTCCGCATTGCATATAGTTGCCCAACGATGAGCGCGCTTAAGTACCTTGCTGAACGTGGGCTCATCCTTAAACTCAGGTATTATACCGCCGGCCTCGTAACGCGGATACTGCGCAATGGCATGTCCGTCGTAGCAGAACAATTTGTATCTGCTGAGATATCCGGTGGAGGGCACCATATAGCCGTACATATAGTTAAGGTAATTGCCGCAGCGGTAAAAATGGCAGGTCTTTTCAGGACGGTACTGCAAGGCATCGGCTTTGTCTTGCTGCCCCTGCGCCATAAAATAGTCGTACGCCTCTTCCTTGCTCATGACGGTACGTTCAAACGGCAAATCGGCGGCAACAAGACGATCGATCTCTGCCACTACATCACTGAGCATCTTGCGGTCTATCGTCATTTTAGGCGACACCAACGACACCAACAAAGCGCGCGAAACGGCATAGCTGATTTTGATTTGATAGTTTGGATACAAATTGTGAAACGCCATTGCCAACAGATAACGGAATGAAGTTTCGTACACCTTGACACCGTCGGAAGATGTGAGGTCCAACGGCTCGACAACGCTATCAAAGCTTAACTCGTAGGTGAGCTCACGCAGACGATTGTTAACCTTGGCTGCCATGTAACGTTTATCCGAATCGTTGAGTAATGCAAGAATTGGCGTTTTTTCGGCAAGCTCGTACACATTGCCGTCGATAGTAATTTTGAACATATTTTACTCCTTGATATGTGATTGCAAAAAAACCACTTTGTTCCACCGCAAGGGAGATTTCGCACAACTGTTTTGCGGCGGATATATAGTATACAATAAATTAATAAAAAATTCAATACCAAAATTAAAATTTATGGAAACTTTATGGAAACAATCACACGTAATTTTGCGCCAAGATCTTAGAAAGAGCCGGCAATCAGAGTAGACTCACAAAAAATATTTGCTCTCTACATGTGTAAAATTTGTCTCGCCCACCTTTTTACGGGAAAATTATACGGGCTTTTTCTTTGTATGCTGCGCTTATAAATACAATCCGACATAAAAGAAAAAGTCCGTCATAAGACGGGCTTGTTGTTAAAATATCGAAAATTATCGTTGAGGCTATATACAGACAAACGAAACTTGCCGATTGGACGGACAGAACCGTCAGATTGGCTGCACTTTTTCCGGGGCGGGATAGGTTACTCCGTGAGTATCAACACGGATAGCGGCTATCTTTTGCTCGGAATAGGGTCTATCGCGATAGTCCGTGTATTCGTCGGCAATATCGTCAACAACGTTCATACCCTCCGTCACCTTGCCGAAGGCGGCGTAGGCACCGTCCAAATGCGGCGCGTCCTGATGCATAATGAAAAATTGACTGCCGGCGCTATTCGGATCCATTGCGCGCGCCATGCTTATCACACCGCGTTCATGCTTCAAGGTGTTGCTGTTGTAACCGTTTTGACGAAATTCTCCCGCAATAGAATAGCCCGGTCCGCCCGTACCGGTGCCCTGCGGACAGCCGCCCTGTATCATAAAACCGCGTATTACACGATGAAAAATCAATCCGTCGTAAAAGCCGCTGTTGGCGAGAGCAATAAAATTGTTGACCGTATTGGGCGCAACGTCTGGATACAACTCAAGCGTGATCCGTTTGCCGCCTTGCATGGTTATTGTTGCAGTAGGATTGGTTGTCGACATATATAGATTTACTCCTTTATTTTTAATAATTGGCTTTCACCGGAGCTCGTCCGTCATCCGATCTGAAACAAAATGCTTTGCGTCTCACAATCGCCGCCGGAAAGATAATAGTATTGTACTACAAAAATTGCCGTTTGGCAATGGCGTTTGATTGACTTTGCAATTGCAAAATTGTATAATTGGACATTATAAACAGTCCGTCTGTCAGCGAATATTACTGCTTACTTAACCAAAATAGAAAATATAATAAATTGGTTAAACAATTATAGGGCAAAACGGAAGCCGCTGACTGCAACTCGGACAAAGGAGAATATCATGCTAACACAAAAACAGCTACAAAACTTTGCGGAGCTTGCCGTAAGAGTGGGCGCAAATATGCAAAAAGGACAAGAGGTCGTCATTCGGTGCGACGTACAGTGCGCGGATTTCGCTCACTTGATCGCCGAAAAAGCATATGAATTCGGCGCAAAGTATGTGAGTATGCAGTGGCGCGACGAGGTGCTCGGCCGTATCAATATGCTGGGCGCAAGCAAAGAAGCTCTGACGGAAATACCCAACTATATCGTTGCCTTCAACAAGTACTGCATTGAGCACAAGGTGTGCCTTATAAGCATCTCTGCGGGCGATCCTAACATAATGAAGGGCTGCGATCCTGACAAGATGAAGGCAAGCAGTCTCGCCGCAATGCAAGCCAACAAAGAGTTCCGCGCGGCTACAATGAGCAATCTTTTGCGTTGGACGATCGTTTCCATACCCACCAAGGCATGGGCAAAACAAGTGTTTCCCAATATGGATCCCGACGAGGCGGTAGACAAGATGTGGAACGCTATAGGGCATATTATGCGTTTGGACAGGGACGACCCCACGCAAGCATGGAGAGAGCACATCGCCACACTGCACCGCCGCGCAGAATTTCTTAATGCGCACAACTTTGAGTTCATTCACATGACCAACAAGCAAGGCACGGATCTGCGTGTGGGTCTTGCCACAGATCACCAATGGATAGCCGCAGAGGAGTTGGGGCAAGACGGAGTGCCCTTTACCGCCAACATGCCCACGGAGGAGATTTTTACTGCGCCGCACAACCGCAAAATAGACGGCAAGGTGGTTAACGCACTGCCGCTTGTTAACAATGGCAATGTAATTGACGACTTTGAAATCACTTTCAAGGACGGACGCGTGACAGACTACAAGGCAAAGGTGGGCTATGA
>CANRHP010000001.1 GCA_947630455.1 uncultured Clostridia bacterium | reverse complement strand
TGGTGGGCTTTTGGGTGGATAAATAGCCCGACGTAGTCGCCGAAATTTCCGCGCGCGGCTTCGAGATAGGTACGCACAGCGCAACACACCCGCAGATGAGCAAGCTTACGGAAACGCAATGCCGTGAGGAGCTGCTTTCAAGCAGCAAAAAAATATTCGAAATCACCGGCAAGCCTGTAGAGTTGTTCCGTCCGCCCTTCGGCGACTACAACAATCAACTGCTCACGGTAGCTAAGGGGCTGGGACTGTACACAATACAATGGAGTGTGGACAGTCTGGATTGGAAAGGACTTTCCGCCCGCGAGATTGCCGAGCGTGTGCAGAAAGCGCAAAGCGGCGATATAATTTTGTGTCACAACAACAGCGACCACATTGTGGAAGCCTTGCCGCTCATATTCGAAGCGGCGAGACTGAAGGGTCTGACGTTTGTTCCGATAGGCGACCTGATATTCAAGCAAGGTTATCATATCGACAGCAGCGGCAAGCAAATAGCGGATAAATCCGCATCTACGGTAGTGTAGATCAAATCAAAATACAAGAGAGGCAACAATATGAATGCACCTTTACAAAATAACAGTGTGACATTATCCGGCAAGGTAGTGGGCGAGCCTACGTTTTCTCACGAGGTGTACGGCGAACGCTTCTATGAGGTGACGCTGTCCGTTGCGCGGCTCAGTGGAATGGAAGATCTGCTTCCCATATCCATATCCGAGCATCTTATGACCGACGCCTTTCACGACGGCAGCCGCATTGCCGTTACGGGTCAATTCCGCAGTTACAACAAGACGGTGGGAGACAAAAGCAAGCTTATGCTCACCGTGTTTGTTCGTGATGTGATAGAATACGACGAGACGGTCAATCCCAACCTGCTGGAGCTTACGGGCTTTGTATGCAAACCGCCGATTTATCGCACAACGCCATTCAATCGTGAAATTTGTGATGTGTTGCTTGCTGTCAACAGACAGTACAACAAGAGCGACTACATCCCATGCATAGTGTGGGGACGCAATGCGCGCTTTGCGGGCGGATTGTCTGTTGGAGAGCATATAAACGTTGTTGGACGCGTTCAATCTCGCAATTATCAAAAAAAATTGCCCGACGACACCGTTGTGACGCGAACCGCGTATGAAGTTTCCGTCAGCAAGATCTCCGTGGTAAGTGATGAGGCTGATGTCACATCCTCAAATTTGGCATAATATAATAAAATTGCCGCCCAATGATACAGATCATTTCGGCAGCATTACGACAAAAACGCCTTCTGTACAATACAGGAGGCGTATGTTTTAACTTATTCTTGTTTTGAGGTGGGCGCGGGGGCTTCGGACTTCTTTTTATTTTTGTTGCGTTTTACAAAAACTGCCGTCAGCACCGTTGCCAAAACAACAGCGATACCAGTAACGGTCAGACCGAACACCGCGTTGGTCGTGAGCGCCGAAACGGATATCAATCTATCGGCAAAGCAGTAACCGGTAGTGGTGGAGCCGTCGCCGTAAACGACTTGGACAAGCGCGGTACCGTTTTCATATTCTTCCACGAGAGTCACGCGCGTTCCGGAACCGAGATGGTTTACCTCTCCTTTTTCGTTGTAAGCGTGATGATCGTCGTTCATTGTTTCGGGATTGTTGTTATCATATAGCTGCACGTAACCGAACAACTTTCCGTTTGCTTTACGTTCGCCGACGACAACGGTGCCCTCGGTGTTTGCGGACAAATAAAATCTGCCTATGTTTTCTTCCGTTACAAAGCCAAGCTTATCTCCGTCGTACCGAACAAAGAACCACACCGTATCTCCTTCGGTAAAGCGTTGAAGCACCGTTACGTCCTTGCGGTTGGTGGCAGATTGTTGGAAAGCGATCGGTGTAAATACCTTGCGGGGCAGCGGGTATACCCACACTGCACCCAGCGATACAAATTGTGTTTTGTACTCTACAATTCCGTGACTTACCGATGTGTCCACAACGCGCAGCTTGCCGTCGTCGGCAGGAGCGGTGGCTCCGTCGCTCTTTTTTACCCAACCGAAGCTGTCGCCCGCAAGTACATAGTAAAAGTCAGATTGCGCATCTCCGTCATAGCCCAACACGATGTATTCTGTAGCGTTGTCGATAAGTGTTTCGACGCTGTGCTCACCGCTTGTTTTGAATATTATATTGGAAGGATAGCCAACACATTCCACCAATGTAAAAGAGGTAAAGCTTTGGGGAACCTCGCCGGGCAGGGTGTCTGTGCCTATCACGGAGCTTACGGTATAATTGCCGGTATTACCCGTGTAGATTTCCACGCTGTTGTTGTCACTAAGCACGTACAGAGCGCCGCCGTCCTCAACGACATCCACGATTTTGCCCTTATGTTCGGTGTCGTAGTTCAGCATTGTTACTACGTTGCAGCTTTCGTTGGCAATTTCAACGTAAGCGATTACGCCATCGCTGAAAAATCCGGGGTAGCTGTTTCCGCTCGTTTGACGCGTAAACAATCCCTTTGCTCCGCTGTCGGAGATGTCGAGCTTGGAGTTTACAACGTCGCTTGGATCTACGGCGCTCTCTTTGCCGTTCCAGCGCTGCAATTTGGCTTCGCTTTCTCCGTGCAGATAGTAAATGTTGTCCCCGATGAAGTCAATATCCTTCACATTGCTAAGCGTGCCTACGCCCATCCCCCAAAATTTTCCGTTGTTGTTGCGGTAAAGCTGTTCTTTGGACGCATAGTATTCTACATAGTCATTGCCGTAGACGCCCCAAACAAAGTTGACTGCGCCTTCTACATCGAAGCTCTGTTTGACGGTGAGCGATTTGTCGCCTACTGTGTATTCGATTACCTTGTCCGTCAGCACGGCATACAGCCCGTCTTCCTTTACGGAAAGATTTGTTACGTCGCCTTGCACCTCGGTGGTATAGTCGTAGACAGGTTCTCCGTCCGATATGTCAAAGCACAGCAAGACGCTTGATCCGTTTTCTATATTGTCGGCAACGAACAACTTGCCGTCCAGCACCGTGATGGCAGTGGGGTGAAGGAAATAGATAATGTTGCTTGCTGTGCCTGCCGCAGCAAAAGCAAATGTCGGCACGATCGCGCATACGAGCAGCAACAAACAAATGACAATACCAAACAGTTTTTTCATCATGTACCTCTTGGCAGAGCCTTTTCATCTGCCTTTTTTCTTTTCGCGCTGCCAAGCGCCAAACCTCGCGCGCAAAACATACTATCTTATTCTACAGTATATCAAAAGCCCCGACTTTTTTCAACCTTTTAAAACAAATTATAGCAAAAAACAAATAGTGCGGCGCAACATTTGTTTTCGGGACGATTTACTGTTCTGTTGTATGACGGAACGTCCGTTGGGCATATATAGCTTTGATCGAAGCAATATGCGGTGCCTGTAAATTTCCGGCTTTGTTGCGACTCGCAAGGTTTTTATTATTACCTGCGGATTCGTCAAAAATTAAGCAATTTTTCAAAAATTATTTTTCAAAAAAACAAGAAAATTTCCGTAAAACTGACAAACAGTTGTCATATTTGATGTGCTATGATACAGACGATTAGAACAAAAGTTCGAAAACGGTGAAAATGAATTACGAATTGATTATGCTTAAAAACGCAGTTCGGATGAAACATACTGCGGCTAAGATTTCCGATGAAATAACGGTTCTTGCAATGCACTCCTATGATACGAGCAATTGGCGCAACGGAACGGCAGGACAAATGCAAGCCGTTGCCGAGCTGTTGCAACAAAAAGAAGTGCTCAACGACTTTTATAGTTCGGTATATCAAGCGCTTGGTCTTGTACCAAAGCCTTTACGTGCGCTCCTTGTTGCCGTCTATATCAAAGGCAAGGCACAAAAGCAGCTTGCCGCGCGTTACGGTGTGTCTGCTGCCACGGTATATCGCAAACTATGCTTAGCTCGAGAAAGCTTTCGTCAGGCGTTGACAATTTTAGGCTGCGACGAACAGTGGTTTCAGGCTCGCTACGGCGGGTACGATTGGATAGTGCGGCGGGAACAGCGCAATTGCGGCAGCGAATAGACATTAAATGTCCTGATCGAATACGGTGTTCTTTTTTTTGACGTTGCCGGGCAAAAACAGCGCGAGAGTCAATCCTACGGCAAGCACCACAACAAAGACGATAAGCAGTATCTCCGATGTGGGGGCGGCGTCCTTCTGCGGTTCGGCAGGCTCTGGTTCCTGCGTGGTAGGCGGCGTAACGGCAGGTTTTGTGGGTAAGGGAGTGGGGTGCAGCGGTACATTAGGCGGGGTAACGAGAGACGAATCCACGTATCCGAAGCTGCCGGCGTATTGCACATAATACCAGGTTGTGCCGTAGCTTACGATACTGCCGTAGTAGCTCAGCTGTTGCGAGTTTATTGCTGTGAGCGTTGACATAGCAGACGATATAGGGGAAAGGCGAAGCGCCGCCGAGCCTGCCGTTACAGTCAGCTTGACGGTGGGATAGTAGGGTGAAATGGGCGGTACGGGACAAAGCGTTACCTGTGATTTGTACACATAGCCCGTTATACGTGGAAAATCCGTTGTATTTTGCATTACTGCCACCAGATACATACGTTCCGTTTCGCCGAGAATTTCCACATAATAGGATTTTTCCAACACGAAATTACGTTGTGCGTCGCTGTCGGTAGCAAACAGATACACGTCGTCCTCTAATATTCTTGCCCACTCAACGGTTTCCGCTTCGGCAAAGCTCCCGATGAGTATCAATGTGGAAAGAGCCACTGAAAGCAATATCGCAGCGGTCAATATCAATTTTTTTGCCATATTTTATGCCCCGGATAAATAGTGAGTCAAGTATACCGTATACGCAGTCGAACAATTTGCCGAGTTGTGTAGCTTTGGGTAAAATAGTGCGGTTTCGGTTTTCCGGAAAAAAGCTTGTGCGGCGTCATGTAAGTTTTGAGCCTTGCAACGAGGATTTTAACGAAACACCTATTATTTGATGTGATAGGGCGGTGCAGGTACAGAAACAACCCTTACAACGCTGCAAAATTTGCTCCTCAAATGTGGTTTGATTCGCTGTGATTCGGTAAGCTTGGCAAAAGGAGTTAGTTTTGAATGAAATAATAAACAAGATCCGAGCCATCGAACGAGAGCAAAGGCGGCGTAACGAAAGCCCTCTTGCCCATTACAACAAAGCAAGGGTTCATGAGAAGCAAATGGCATTTCATCGCTGTCTCAAGCGCAACAGATGGGTGTTCGGAGGAAATCGCAGCGGCAAGACGGAGTGCGGCGCGGTGGAAACCGTATGGCTGGCGCGTGGGGTACACCCATTTCGTAAAAATCGTCCGGATATCAGTTGCTGGGTAGTGTCTCTTTCACAGCAGGTGCAGCGTGATGTGGCTCAGCAAAAAATATTGTACTATCTTGACAAAAGCTGGATAAGAGAAATCGTCATGGCAAGCGGCTCAAAAAGCAGTCCCGAATTTGGTGTGATCGACTACATCGTTATAGACAATGTATTGGGTGGAACCTCGCGTATATCCTTTAAAAGCTGCGAGGCGGGACGCGACAAGTTTCAGGGTACAAGTCTGGACTTTGTTTGGTTTGACGAGGAGCCTCCGCAGGATATTTACGAAGAGTGCCGCATGCGTATTCTCGATCGCAACGGTCATTTGTTCGGCACCATGACCCCGCTAAAAGGTCTCAGCTGGGTATACGAAGAGATCTATCTAAACCGTCACCATTCGAGTGAAGTATGGTACGAATTTATGGAGTGGAACGACAATCCTTTTCTCAATGCCGACGAGGTAAAATTGATGTCAGAAAGTCTGTCGAAGGAGTCTCTCGAAAGCCGCCGCTATGGTCGTTTCACTTCTTCAAGCGGGTTGGTGTATCCCGAGTTCAACGAGGCGAATGTTGTTGAGCCGTTCGACGTGCCGGAAAGCTGGCAGGATGAAATATCCGTGGATCCGGGGCTCAACAATCCTTTATCATGTCACTGGTATGCGCGCGACGGGGACGGAAATGTGTACGTAATTGCAGAGCATTACGAAGCGAAACGGGAAGTGGCGTATCACGCGGAAAAAATCAAAGAAATTTCCAGGCGCCTCAATTGGAAAAAAGATCGTTTCGGCTGTCTTTCGGTGTTGATGGACAGCGCAGCAAACCAGCGCACGCTAAACGGCGTCAAGAGCGTTGCGGAGCTGTTCAGAGAGCAGGGTATCACCGTCAATACGCGAGTGGACAAGGGCTTGTATGCCGGTATCAATCGTGTAAAAGCGTTGCTTAAACCGCTTTCGGGTCCGCCGCGTCTGTTCATATTCAGCAGCTGTACAAACATGATAAGGGAAATAAAAGGTTACTTTTGGGGAAGCGGCGACGCACCTATAAAGCGCGACGACCATGCCATGGACGAGCTTCGCTACTATGTTTGCAACATGGTGGAACGTGCCGAACCCAAGCCTGTAAAAAGTACAATTCAGCAGGATAAGGAGCGGCTTATAAGACGCAACAGAGGAGGAAATCCGTGATAAACCGAGAGCTGCTGATCAAAATACTACTCAAAAAGGCAAAGGGCTACGCTTTCAAGGAAAGCACCGACGAGTACACGGTGGTGGACGGGCAAAAGCAGCTTGTAAAGAGCAAAACCGTGACCAAACGCGTACCGCCGGATGTCAATGCGATAAGAGCATTGCTCACTATGGATGATGGCGAAACGGACGTTACCAAACTCACAGATGAACAACTGCAAGTGGAAAAACTGCGCCTGATACGGCTGCTGAGCATGACGGAAGAACCGCCGGATACACCGTCGGATAACTGCGACGACAAATAAAAGGAGAATAAAATATGCTGCAAAATGTAACAACCAAAACAAAATGCGACGTTCGCAACTGCAAAAATAACGCCGCGTATAATTTCGAAATCAAAGGGCGCGGAAAGTGTTTTTTATGCGCCGACTGTTTGGAGGAGCTTTTCGCCGAGTACAGAGCGCACACCGTACCCAAAAGTCCTCAAAATATAATCAAGAAAAAACAAGAACGGAGATCAATGGATGAGTAAGAGCGAATTTCACACCCGAACGGAGCAAATCAAGTCTTTTTCCGAAACGCAAACGCAATGGAGTGAGCAGTTTGCAGAGGATGTTGTGCGGAATATAAAGCAAGATTTTGCCGAACGGCAGCGTATGCGCCGTCCCTATGAACTGGCATGGCAGCTTGATATGAATTTCGTGATGGGCAATCAATACTGCGGAATATCTCCGCGCGGAGCGATCGAGCAGGAAGATAAATATTATTTTTGGCAGGAAAAACAGGTTTTCAATCACATCGCAACTATTGTAGATACGCGTGTTTCCCGTCTCAATCGTGTTCGGCCGCAGCCTGTGGCGCGACCCTTCAGCAACAGCGAGGCGGATGTCAACGCCGCTAAGCTTTCCACCAAAATTTTGAATAGTGCTTCGCAGAAACTGCGTCTCGGCGACGCCATTACCCGAGCTACCGTTTGGAGCGAAACTTGCGGTACATCCTTTTACAAGCTCAGTTGGGATCACGCAAAAGGCGAAGTAGATTTGTCCGTATGTTCTCCTTTTGAGATCTATCCCGACAGCAACGTCACGCCGAGTATAGAGGAGTGCGCTTCTCTCATTCATGCCAAGGTTTACCCTTCCTCCGAAGTAAAAGCAATTTGGGGTGTGGATATAGTCGGTGAAACGGTCAAGGTTTTTGCAATTGACGGTGTAGAGAGCGTTGGCGGCTTGGGTTACAATTCGGTGGTGCCGAGCATTGTTCAGGAAACTCAAAACAACCGTGTTCTTGTTATCGAAAGGTACACTAAGCCTACCGACGAGTATCCAAACGGCAAGCTGGAGATCGTAGCGGGCTCAACATTACTATATTTCGGAGAACTTCCTTATCGTTTGGGTGAGGACGATGAGTTTGTATATCCTTTTGTCCGACAGATATCGTTGATGCAGGCGGGCTGTTTTTGGGGGACAAGCATGGTAGAGCGTGTAATTCCCATTCAACGAGCCTTCAATGCCGTCAAAAACCGCAAGCACGAATTCCTCAATCGCTTGTCTATGGGAGTGCTCACGGTAGAGGACGGCAGTGTGGATACCGACGATTTGGAGGAGGACGGGCTTTCTCCCGGAAAAATACTTGTTTACCGTCAAGGCTCCGACAAACCGTCGTTGATGGACAGCGGCAATGTACCTATGGATTTCAATTACGAGGAAGAACAGCTGCTCAAAGAGTTCATAACGGTTTCCGGAGTATCGGAGTTTGCGCGCAACAGCACAACTCCGACGCAGGTGACCAGCGGTGTAGCGTTGCAGCTCATCGCCGAACAGGATGACATACGTCTTGCGGGCAGTGTTGACAGCATAAAAAGCTGCATCAAGCGTATTGCTCAATTTATTCTGCGCATGTACAAGCAGTTCGTTTCGGGGAGTAAGCTTATGCGCTATGCCGACGGTCAAAATACAGCCGAGGTATTTTACTTTACGGGCAGCGATGTCAGCTCCGACGATGTGGTTTTCGAAACGGAAAACGAGCTGTCCGACAGTCTTGCCACACGAAGGAGTATGCTGTTCGATTTGCTGAATGCCGGCGTTCTCTCCGATTCGGACGGAAATTTATCCGCAAGCGCAAAGACAAAGATACTCTCTCTTATGGGCTTTGGCAATTGGGAGGCGGCACAGGATGTTGCGCAGCTTCATATTGCCCGCGCCAATCGCGAAAATGTAGACATAGAGCATGCCGAAGTACTAAGCGTCGACGATCATCCGATTCACATTCAAGAACACACTCGTCACATCATAGGCGCCGACATTGACAAACAGGACAAGTCTTATCGCGACAAGCTGTTGGCGCATGTGGATGAGCACAAGCGGTATTTACATCAGGGCTCCAATAAAAGCGATTCTATTCCCAAGGGCAGCTAAGCTCCCACCGGGAGCCTTGCGTGTACGCTTCGAATATGGCGAACAATCGTGGTTTACTGCGTAAACTGCGTCAGAATCGCCGACGGCGGCTTTTTTCGACGTTCGGTCTTACAACATGACAGTAAAATGTCTCATTGCCGCCGTTCGAGCTTTCTTTGCGCGTTTTATTAGATCCGATTTGGGCGATATCACCTTCACAATTTATTTTCAAGAGGAGAAAATTTATGGAAAAATACGGAAAATTCAATTCACCCGAAGATTTGCTTAAAGGCTACACTGAGCTGGAAAAGAGCTTTACGCAAAAGTGTCAGCAGCTATCGGCGTTGGAAAAGCAAATTCGATCAACTGCCGATTCCAATTCAAATTTATCCAGTGCCACAGCCGAAAGAGAGCAGGCTTGCGCTGTGGATGAAACGACAAGTAAAAATTCTTCAATTTGCGGTACAAGCGGAATGTCCGATCAGCAGCCGTCACCGCAACAGGATACCGAACAAAGCGCAGAAGCTACAGTCCCCTCTCGCGACGGCGCCGACAGTCTCAGCGAGTCTCGCGCGGGTTCGGAATCCGTACTGCCGCCACGTGTAATGACGGGAGGCGGCAGCGTGTCTGCGGCATTGCCAAATCGCCCCAAGACACTCAAGGAAGCGTCGGAATTGGCAAAAAAATACTTTAATTAGGAGAAAAACTCAATGGTAACACTCACAAGTGCTGATAATGCACTAAAAACACTCTATCTCGGAGTGGTGGCAGAGCAGCTGAACACTGCGGTAAATCCGTTGCTTGCACGCTTCGAGCAGACATCTTCGGATGTGTGGGGCAAGGAGATACGTAAGCTTGCGCCATTCGGTATCAACGGAGGCATAGGTGCGGGTACCGAAGAGGGTGAGCTGCCAATGCCCGCAGGCAACAATTATGCGCAGTTTGTCCTCACTCTTAAAAACCTTTACGGAACAATAGAAATTTCCGACAAGGCAATCCGTGCAAGCTCCGACAGCAACGGTGCCTTCGTCAATCTTTTGCAGGCGGAAATGGAAGGACTCATCCGTGCGTCCAAATTCAACTTCGGACGTATGCTCTACGGTGACGGCAGCGGAACGCTTTGCAAGGTATCTGCGGTCAGCGGAAACGAATTGACCGTGGACTCCGTCAAAAACGTAATGGAAGGTATGGTCGTGGACGTAATCGGCAATACGGGCAAAACCGCAGTGGTTTCCGCCCGCCGCATTGTGGACGTTGATCGCGACGGTAAAAAGCTGACGTTGAACGGCGCCGCTCTTACCGGCACCGTTACCGCAGGAGATTTCTTGACCGTACAGGGTAGCTACAACAAGGAATTGACAGGTCTCGGAGCAATATTCGGCGACAGCGAAAAGCTATACGGTCTCACACGTGCGTCCAACAAATGGCTTACTCCCTACAAAAAGACGGCTGCAACTCTATCCGATGTCATCATTCAAAATGCAATCGACACTCTTGAAGAGGTTGCGGGCTCACAAGCGGATTTCATAGTGTGTTCCGGCGGTGTCAAACGTGCCTATCAGGATTATCTGATCACCAACCGCACCAACATCGACGTGATGAATCTGCAAGGCGGCTACAAGGCCATCAGCTACAACGGTATTCCCGTAGTAAGCGACCGCTTTGTTCCGGCAGGTACCATGTACATACTCAATACTGCCGATTTTCATTTGCATCAGCTGTGCGATTGGCGTTGGCTGGAGAGTGATGACGGACGCATAATAAAGCAGGTGCCAAACAAGCCCGTTTACAATGCAACGCTTGTCAAGTACGCCGATCTCATCTGCGACAGACCCATCGGTCAGGCAATGATAAGCGGCATAACGGAAGCTTAAACGATTTTCTCGGGAGCAGGACGGCTTGGCGCAGGCGTTGCTTAAATACGTTATTTGGGAGAAGCTACAGTCCTGCTTCCGCATTGGAGAAACAATGACGCTTATTTCGATTACCGACGATTTATATGACATAGCGTGGCGTCTCAAAGCCATAAACGATGATTATCGTCTGGTGTACAATACTGTTAAAAACCGCTACGAGGTGTACAGTAGATCAACGGACGCAATTCAGTTTGTCGTACCGTATAACGAGCTGGATGCGCGAACCGTAAACTATGCGCTTATGTCGCGCGTGCAAAATGCCGATGCAATATTTGCCGAAGTGGAGCGCAGCAATCAGCGTGTGGAAAAACGGCGTGCTGCCGCTGCGACAGACGCCGCGTACAATTTGATAAAGGAGCAAAAATGAAACTAAAAGAATTGATAAAGGTCGTCGGCGAGTTGCTCTCGTTGGAGCTTGCCGAGGGCTATTTTGAAAAAGATACCGCACCAACCGACAACAGCTTTGTAAGCAAATTGCTCACGTGCTTTGAGCAAGTGTACGATGAGCTCTATCGCGATTATGCCACGGCTATTCGCAAAACGGTAGTGGAGTCGGCGGGAGGCGTCATCGACCTCAGCGGCTATCGGCTGTGCAAGGTAATTTCCCTTGTGGACGGCGAGGGCAAAAACGTTCCTTTTCGTTACAGCGACAATGCCCTACGGGCTGATGACGGCAGATACAATCTTACTTACGCTCGGCTTCCCAACCATGTGAGTTGGAATGACGAGCTTGTTATGCCATCCTCGTGCATCAGCGAACGCGTTTTGGTATACGGAGTGATGCGCGAATATCTCGCCTCAATCAACGATTGGGCTACTGCACGGCAGTGGGAGGAACGGTTTAAAAACGCCCTTCAGGCTGCAAGCAGTAAGACGGTATCAATGCATTTGCCGCTCAGGGGGTGGCTGTGATGTTTTTACGCAATGGTCTGGCAAAAAGCAGCAGCGTACGTCTGCGCGAGCGCCTTACGCTGGATGTAAAAAAAATGTATATGGGCTGTCACAATGTGTGCAATTCTCCAAATGGGTTGCGTTCACTCGGATGCTTTGAGCAGATCTTCTGTCCCAAAACTGTCAAAAAGGTTGTTTGCTGTCGTGACGATACTCTTTATTTGTTGTGCGACGATGGTGTGTACCGTCTAAAAAACGGAGCCGTTACGCCGCTTTATCAAAAGGCAATCAAGGATGTTTGCTTTACCAGATACAACACCAACGTGCTTTTTTCTGCCGAAGATGAGGGCGTCTACATGCAGACCAACGGCATAGAACCAAAATTGCTTTCTCCCGGTGGATATCGCAGTATGCTGACAGCGCAAACGCGTGTTTTTGGATTGAACGGCAGCGGACTGTGGGTGTCGTCGGTGGATCCCGTCCTAAATTGGACAAATACATACAGTATCGGTGTATTTACCGATTGCATAACTCTTGTTGCAGTCAACGACAAGGTCTATATGCTTGGCGATGTATGCTATGCCTATGACGGCAGGGAGTACAAAATTGATTCCAAGCTGTATCCGATTGCGCAAGGCATAGGAGCGGTTCAAAAGGATTCTGCCGTTCATCTTCAAAATTCGGCGATATTTGCAACGGCAAACGGACTCTATCGCATTGTGGGAGACAGAGTAACGCAGCTTTGTCCCGAGTTGGGCAGCCTTGTAAATTTCGAGGGCGCAGTTGCATGCGCAATGTCCGGCGGATATTTGGTGTCCTGCCGTCGGCGCGAAGAAGGCGGCGACGCCAACGACATCACCTTGCTTATAAATGCCGAAAAGGGGCAGTTGTCAGGTGTGTTCGAATGGGGATTCGATTCTCTTTTCGACTGTGAAGGGGATGTTTACGGATGTCGTGACGGCAAGCTCTACATTTTTCGTCCCAAGCTTGGGCAAAGTGTATTCAGACAGCAAAATATCGACATGGGAACTCAAAAAATAAAATTTTTGGATCGTCTTATTGTCAGATCGGGTTGCAACTGTGAGGTGCGCGTCCGTAGCGACGGCATTGTCAGGAGCTATCCTGTTTACGGTTCACGCACAACGCGGCGTTTTCCTATTACCGGCAAGGGCAGAGAGTTTGCTGTTGAGGTGCGGTCTGATGACGGCATGAGTTTGGAGTTATTGGAGCTGTACGCGCATACGCAGCGAGAGGAGTAGATTATGCCATCTATTACACAGGAACGTCTTAACGAACTGCATGCGCTTTATGATGAAATAAAGGCGGCTTGTCTGCTCGTTGACGACAAATACAGTTTGACAGCAACTGAGCCGCATCTGAACATGCCTGAGAGCTTGGATCTCAAACCTATTGATTTCACTCCCAAAACGGAGGCGGAGCTTAGGGAGCTTGCCTCGCAGTCGGTGGCGCCTTCTTTCATTTCCAAGCAGCGCACAGTTGAACGGACTTATTCCGCCAAGCTCAAAAGCATAACGCTTGAAATGAGCAAGGTCAACACCGATATGGACGCAAAAATGGCAAAAGCGCTTGTTGATTACAATAACGAAAAGGAAATAATTCAACGCAAGGTGATAGACAACGGTCTGTACTTTTCCACCGTATCAAATCGCTACATCAGCCTTGCCACCGAACGCTATAATGAAAATATCAACACAATAGGTGATGACGCTCAAGCGCGGCATAAACGGCTGCTGCAGCAGCAAGCGGATGCAGAGCAGTTGTACAACGATGCATGCGACTCCCTTTCAAGGGAGCAGCAGGCAAGCGTGGATGTCGCTTATAACAAACTGACGGAGGAGCAGGAAAAACAACGCATAAGCGTGGAAAAGTATAACACGGGTCTGATCGAAAAGGAGCAAAAATATCAAGCTTCACGTGCCAAAGCGTACGAAGCTGCATACCGTGCGCAGCAAAATAAAGCGCTGCAAAATGCCAAAATTTATGCGGAATTGGGTGAAGTCGGTTATCGCGACCTTATTCAAAAGGAAAAATATGCGGTTTGTACAAATATGTGCATGCAGCTCACCCGAACCGAAGGCAATGTGATTACGGGCTTCGACAGCTTCCTCGTTTCCGCGCTCGGCAGTTATTACAGCGCATTCATGAGTTGGATAAACAGCGTTTTGATACCCGATTAGCGGGTTTAACGAATTTAATTCTGTTGTAAATTTGCGTATGCTTCGGTTGACAAATTGCCTGTCGCTTGGGTGATACGAACGTAAAATTCGGTAAGATCAGACGGTTTACATTTCGTACTGAGTTCTTTGCCGTAAAGGACTCAGTACTTTTAATTTCGTCCTTTTTCACGTTGTCGTAATAGTTTACGTACATTTGTGTCCGTAAAACAGTTGAAAAATCATGCAATTTATTGTATACTTAATATATATGTGCGTGCGGTGCTTTCCGCATGCAAGAGGAACAATGAGATATCAAAGCAAATCGTCAATATCATACTTGTTTCGCAATCTGCTTCACCTGTTGTACATCACGCTCCCCGCGGCGGCGTTGATGGCGTTTGCCGGCTATTTATACAAGCCGACGACAGAGATAGATCTGTTTTACACGTTGGTGACAGGCGGGCTGGACGACAACTATTCGCAGCTGCTGTTGCGTACTTTTACCGTGCTGCGCTACGGTAAATATTGGTGGGTATTTGTGATAGCAGTAGTGATGCTTGCGCTTGCTGTGGCAATTACGGTTGCAAAGATTGACAGACACATGCGCACGGGACAAATGTCCGTTCTGCCCATGAAAAGGGCATTTGCAATGTTCCCGTTTGTGCTCATCTACATTGCGGCATGTATTGTGGCGTCGGAGCTGAGTACGTTGGTTGTTGTGGGCTTGTCGTTCCTCATTCATTTTGTAGGCAATTCGACGGCAATCGTGGCGATCGTACTGGGATTGATGCTGGTGATACGCATTTTCACTACCTATGTGTTTGCGTTGCTTGTACTCACTTTTCCTCTCAAATTCAGCGAGAATTACCCTTTCAACAGAGCCATGTCTTATTCGGCGCGACTGATGTTCCGCAAAAAAAGAATAGTGTGGACGGTGGCTGTTTGTTATCCGTTCATTCGAGTAACTGTGCTTGCTTTGGCGTATTTGCTTGTTCCCTACAAGCTTGACGCTCTTGTGTACGGAGTGGCATTTTTGTTGGTATTCAGTTACGTGCCCTGCCTTAGCTACAAGCTCTACTACGATGACGTGGGCGGAGAACGCCGTGACGTCGGACAAGTCATGTTCGGATGAGGTAAGTCATGATCAAACCGCTTGTTCTTGCATCCTGCAATTGGAAAGTGCTCATCAAGTCGATACTGTATCAGATGCTTCTTTTGGCGCTGATCGTGGCGTTGGGGTATCTCATTTTCGGCAATTTGGTGGATGACGTGATCACAGTTATTCACGACAACAATGTAAACAGCTTTTTGGCTGATACAGTCAACTCCATCATGAACGGCGACTTTGACAGCGAACAGTTCGCCGCTCGTTTGAGCGAGCTTATCTCTCAACTGCGCAAGGCCATTTCCACAATAAGGCTGCCCTTTGGCGGGGTAACTATGTCTTATGTGCTGTTTTGCATTATCTTTGTAGTGTACCGTTTGTTCGTTTCACTTACGGATGTGGCGGCGGCTTGCCAGCTTGAAGAATTTATGACCAGCAATGCCGAGCGTCCTTTCGTATGGTTTGTGATAAAAAAACAAGGCGTTACATGGAAATTTGTACTTTTGCAAACTGCGTTTGCCCTTCCGATAGATATTTTGATAGCGGTAGGCTGCATGGGCTTTTACGTGTTGTTTTTGTTGGCGTTCAATTGGTGGACGGTTATCCCTGTGATCGCGATTGCCGTATTGCTGTATGTGGTCAGACTGACATTCTTCTCATTTACGTTGCCCAGTGTTGTTTGCAACGAAGGTTCCGTGAGCAAGGCGTTCAAGTATGGATTGGCGCGTTCGTTGCTGAGGTTTTGGAGTGTGTTTTGGAAAACTCTTGTAGTAGTGTGTTTGATGTTGGCGTCAAGTATTTTATGTCTGATGTTTATAGGCAACGCGATAGTCAAAACGGCAGTCACCTCGCTTATAAATTTCGTTTTGTTCTTCTACATAAAGTGCGTCAACATGGTAGAGTATTTTCGCTTTGACAACCGTCCGTTTTTCTACAAACGTGTGGAAATCGAGGGCACTGAACGCTACAATCGTAAACAAGCTCGACGCAGCAAAGCAAAATAAGCGCGTACACACAATACAATTTTCATGGGCGACGAGAGGGTAACTCTGTCGCTTTTTGTGCATAATCGGACTTTTTACGTTGTAAAAGGGCAACAATTAGCTGCAATAGAATTTGTCTGCGGATTTTCGTCCGCTGAAATAGAGGTTTAAATGAACAAACAAAAAAATGAACTCGCAAACAAAGCGGGCAACAAAGCCACAAAAGGAAAAAATACAAATCAACAGAAAAACAATCAGTATGCCAATCGCACTCAAAGCGCAAAGAAAACGCCCGGAACCTCCGCATCCAACAGAGCGGCTTATAGTCGTGCCCGTACTGCCGAACACGGCAGAACGCGCGGCAAGCTTAAGGTGATTTTTTTCGGCGGTGTAGGCGAAATTGGCAAAAATATGACTGCGTTTGAGTACGGCGATAGTATTGTAATTATCGACGTCGGCATGTCCTTCCCCGGTAGTGATATGCCGGGTATTGATGTGGTAATACCCGACGTAAGCTATCTTTGCGACAACAAAGATAAAATCAAGGGTATTCTGCTTACCCATGGGCACGAAGACCATATAGGCGCTTTGCCTTTCGTCGTAGAAAAGCTGGGCCGCAAGGTGGACGTATATGGAACGCGCTTGACGCTTGCTCTTTGTGAAAACAAGCTTCTTGAACACAATGCATTGGACAAGGTCAATTTTGTTCCCGTATCCGATCGCAGTGTTGTAAGTATCGGTGTTTTTACAGCCGAATTTATACATGTTTCTCACTCTGTGGCGGGCAGTATGGCTATTTGCTTGCGCACACCTGTGGGTACTGTTTTTCATACGGGCGATTTCAAGGTGGATTATACGCCGCTCGGCAATGAGATCATGAATCTCAACCGCATAGCGGAAATAGGAAAGCAGGGTGTGCTGCTGCTTATGAGCGAATCGACTAATGTGGAAAAGCCGGGCTACACGCTCAGTGAATCGATTGTTCAGGAGACGCTTAACCAAATATTCCGCGACGCCAAGGGGCGCCGACTGATCATTGCCACCTTTGCGTCCAATGTGGACAGGCTTGGCGTGATCATCGAGCTTGCCAAAACCTACCGCCGCAAGATCGCTCTTTCCGGCAAATCTATGAGTAAATACATCGAGACGGCGGCACGTGTCGGAGCTTTGAGTCTCGAACAGAATATGTTTGTCGATATCGACCGTGTAGGCGATATCGAGGACGGCAAATTGGTAATTCTTTCCACCGGCAGTCAAGGTGAACCAATGTCCGCGCTTACTCGGATGGCTTCGGGTGAGTTCAACAAGGTGCAGATAGGTTCAAACGACACGATAGTTATTTCCGCAAATCCCATTCCCGGCAATGAGCGAGATGTGTATTCCGTGATAAACAAGCTTTACAGATTGGGCGCAAACGTAGTGTATTCGGCTCTGTCGGCAGTGCATGTTTCGGGACATGCCTGTCAGGAGGAACTGAAGCTTATATATACATTGGTCAAGCCCAAATATTTCATTCCAATTCACGGCGAGTACCGCCATCTCAAGCAGCATGCCATGCTTGTAGAAAATCTTAAGCATAAAAAATCCAACATCATAATTCCGGATATCGGCGATGTCGTCGAGTTGGACAGCGGAACCTTCCGTATTTCGGGAAAGGTTGCCAGCGGGAGTGTTATGGTGGATGGACTGGGTGTTGGCGACGTGGGCAATGCTGTGTTGAAGGATCGTCTAAGTCTTGCTGAGGACGGTATACTTGTGTGTGTACTGGGCGTAGACAAAAAATACAAGCTTGTCGTCGGTCCCAATATTGTCAGCCGCGGCTGTTTCTTCGATGAGAACGGTGCCGACGGTTTGATAGAGGATTTGTCCAAGCAAATAAAATATGAATCGTCCAAGCTTGTCAATCCCACACCCGATATACTGAAAGCTCTGGTGCAGCGTATTGTGCGTCATCATTTTCGCGTTACGTTAAAGCGAAATCCAATTGTTTTGCCTATTATTCTCCAAATTTAGCATGGATCTCGATGAATTGAAAAAATATGCGCGTGAGCGCTATATACCTATTATGCTGGACGATACCCGCGAATTGCTTTACAAAGTGGTGTATGAATGTCAACCAAAGCGTATTCTCGAAATCGGTACAGCCATTGGTTACAGTGGGATCGTGATGCTTTCAGCCAGTCCGTCGGCAACGCTCAACACGGTAGAGCTGTCGGAAAGCTCTGCGTTTTTGGCGCGCGGAAATTTTAACAAGTGGGGTATGAGCGAACGCGTAAATATTTTTGTGGGTGATGCGCGTGAAATCGTCCCCCAGCTTACGGGAAATTATGATTTTGTTTTTTTAGACGGACCGAAAGGTCAGTATGAAGCATTTTTCCCTTATCTGACGGAGCTTCTCGTGGTAGGCGGCACTCTTGTATGTGACAATGTTTTGTACAAGGGCTTGGTTGAACACGTTCCCGAAAACAAACGTCACAAGCACATTACCGTGGCTCGCAATATGCGTGCTTTTTTGGATGACATCACCACAAACAAAAGGTACGAAACGAAATTGTACCGTATAGGAGACGGAGTAACCGTTTCCGTAAAGAAATTCTAACGATAAAGTAGTCCTGATGAAGTTTGTGTTAATGCTGCAATAACAAAATTTGACGATTTACATACTACTATGACAGACATAATTATCGACAAAACGCAAAATTGCGTAAAAAAATACCAAAAAGTAGAGTTGTTGGCTCCTGCCGGCAATATGGAGAAGCTGGAAACGGCGCTGCACTTCGGTGCGGATGCAGTGTATTTTGCAGGAAAAAAATTCGGCTTGCGTGCCTTTGCGGGCAACTTTACGGACAGTGAGATTGCCCGTGCAGTGGAAATTGCCCACGCGGCGAATGCCAAGGCGTATATCACGTTGAATATATTTGCGAGCAATTCCGACTTTGACGGTCTTGCCGACTATCTGAAGGTGCTTCAAAATGCACATGTGGACGCAGTGCTCGTTTCCGACGTCGGCGTTTTGGATTTTGTTAAGGAACACAGCGATCTGCCTATACATATTTCCACGCAAGCAAACACAACCAACAAATATGCGGTTGCCCATTGGAAAGCTTTGGGGGCTGCCCGAGTGGTGTTGGCGCGAGAAGTTCCTCTTAGAGAAATACGCGAAATTGCGGATTTTTGTCCCGACGTGCAGCTTGAAGCGTTTGTGCACGGGGCAATGTGCGTCAGTTATTCCGGCAGATGTCTTATGTCCAATTATTTGTCCAACCGCAACAGCAACCGCGGTGAGTGCGTACAAGCATGCCGTTGGCAGTGGCAGGTTCGCGAGGTTAGTCGTGACGATTGGATGCCCGTCTATGAGGACGAGCGAGGCAGTTATATTTTCAACAGCAAGGATATGAACATGCTGTCTCATCTGCCCGAGCTGATAGACGCCGGAGTAGTCAGCCTCAAAATAGAAGGTAGAATGAAATCTGCCTTTTACGTGGCAACGGTCGTTGCCGCCTACCGTCGGGCTTTGGACGCAATAGCGCAGGGAAAATTTACGCCGGAGCTCATCGCGGCTTTGCAGGAGGAGCTCAACAAGGCTTCTCACCGCGATTATACCACGGGCTTTTATTTTGACGAACAGGCATCCCGTCAGTTTTATGACAGCAGCAAGGCTGTGGAAGAGTATAAATTTATTGCTGTAGTGCGTGAGGTGCACGACGGTTATATAGTCGTAGAGCAGCGCAACAAATTTATAGTCGGCGACAGTCTCGAGGTGCTTACGCTCGGCGAGCAATGCGGCAAAAGCTTTACCGTAAGCTGCGCCCGCGACGAGGATGGCAACGAGCTTACGGTATGCAGCAAGGTGCAGCAGTTAATCACCGTCAACTGTCCCTACTCTCTCGCCGTCGGAGATATTTTGCGCCGCAAGGTATAACTTTTCCGCTTTTATTACGGCACCGCGAGCAAATATATCAACATTTTCAGCCTGATGCGTAAGCGTCAGGCTTTCTCCTTCTGTAGCAAAAACTATGCTGTGCTGTCCGAAGTTGCTTCCGCATCGCAGCGAGTGTACCGTTACTTTGCTGAAGCTTTTTCGTTTTGCGGCAGCTGCGGCAAGCTTCTTGGCTGTGCCGCTTGGAGCGTCTTTTTTGCCTCGGTGATGAATCTCAACAATTTCGCAATCCCAATTCGGAAGTGCTTTGGCAAGCTTTTCTACAATGCTTACCAGTATTTGTACGCCCTCGGCAAAATTTGCTTCGGCAATTACGGGCAGTTTTTCCGATAATTTTTGCAACGCCGCCTGTTCACTTTCCTTTCGACCCGTTACTCCGGTAACCAGCGGCGCATTGTGATCAAGGCAAAATTCACAAACCTTTTCCGTTGCTTCCGCTGTAGAAAAATCTATAACTATGTCGATCTGCACGCTTGACAATACTTCCGTTTGTGTATTTTTTTCTATGGGGACTACATTGTGACCGCGTTCCTCTGCTATGCGTAACACCGCGCTGCCCACTCGTCCAATTGCTCCGAATATGGCGATATTCATTTCCATTGCTCCGTGTACGACTCGTCTATAAGCTTCTGCGTAGAGTTGTTAGCGATAGTTAATGGCAGCCGCATCTCGAAGCTGTCGAAAATTCCCACTTTTGTCAGCATATATTTAATCGCGATAGGGCTTACCTCCAGCATTGACAGCTCTGAAAGCTTCAAAAAGAGTCTTTTTTGCGTTTCCGTAGGTGAACTCAGCATTGATTTGACAAGTAACGGAGCGACATTGCTGACTACGGATACGACGCCTACGGCTCCGCAGCAAAGCATTTGTTCAAGCAGCATGTCATTGCCGCACAGTACCGACATTTTCTTTGTCAGTTTTGAAGTAAAAGCCATATCGTTTCCTGCGTCCTTGATGTAGTTGACCCTGTCGGAGAGCTTGTCGATCGCACCTTCGTCCAACGTGTAGCCGCACCTGCCCGGAGCATTGTAGAGCATCAGCGGTATCTTCACTCTGTCGGCAATTGCGGCGATATGCCCAACGTAACCTTGAGGCGTGCATTTTACAAAAGCGGGCGGTGCGACGAGTATTCCGTCGGCGCCCAGCTGTTCCGCTGCTGTGGCGTGGATTGCCGCCTGTTTGGTATCGGCGTCCTCTACGCCCACCCAGATAGGTAAATTGGGGGCAACGCCTTTTGCCAGCTTAACAAGCAGCTTCTTTTCTCCTTCCGACAAAAGCAGTGCCTCTGCGGTTGTACCTACGCAAAGAAGTGCGTCAGCACCTCCGTTTAGTTGTCGGGCTACCAGCTTTTCGTAGCTTAAACAATCTATCCTGCCCTCTCGATACGGTGTGGCAAGTGCGGTTACAAGCATGTTTGTTCCTCCTTAAATTTATCAAGCAAAATTTCGTAAGCATTGTATGCTGCGCCGCGCAGCAGGTTGTCCGCCACGCAAAAAAAATTTATAGCATTTGCTGTCGGATCTTTTGTTATACGTCCCACTCCCACATATTTTGTGTTGCGTAAAGTGAGCGGCATCGGATACAGTCCGCACTCGGCGTCGTCCAACAACAGTACGTTAGGCGCATTTTTAAGCAGCGATCGAACCTCGTCAACGGTAAATTTGTCGCGCAAGACAACATTCACAAATACGCCGTGACCCACGCTTACCGGTACTCGCACACACATTGCGTTTACTTTCAGACGTGGCAGCGCAAGGATTTTACGGCTTTCATCCGTCAATTTGCGTTCCTCGGTGGTGGTGCCGTCGGGCAGCAGATCCCCTATCATCGGTATAAGGTTGTCGTAAATCGGGTGACGGAAGGCTTGCAGTCTGCCGTAACCGCGCTGCTGTGCCCAATCCTCCAGTGCCGTTTTGCCTGCGCCGCTGACGGACTGAAAGGTGATTGCGGTTAACTTTACCGGGTGCAGACCCATGAGGGCGTTTAGTGCAACAACCGTCTGGATGGTGGAGCAGTTTGGGTTGGCAATCAACCTTTTGCCCCTCGCCTCTACGCCGTTTATACAGCTTACGACCAGCGGTACATCCTTTTTGAGTCGAAAGTGCGAGCTGTTGTCGATACAGACGACTCCCTTTTTGACGAGCTTGGGAATGTAGCGTGCCGCCACCTCGTTCGGCGCCATAAACAGGGCATAATCCGGCTGTATATCCGACAGACTTACACAATCCTCAACGGTTGCGCAGCCATGTCTCAACCGTACGGTTTGTCCCACGGCGGTGTTGCCGAACAGTCTCAGTCTCACATGAGGCAAAGTGTCTATCAACGCCGTCAGTTTTTCGCCCACAAGACCCGTTGCCCCAACGATTGCGATGTTTTTCATAAATCTCCTTTACCGTATACAATATGTCAAAGCCAATTAAAGCTTGACGGAATTTGTCGCAAAAACGCTTGTTGAAGCGGTTATTTTTTGTTGATAAAATTTACTTGAAAAATTCCATTATATTTGATATACTAATAAATACAAATTTCTTTTACGGTTCCAAAAGCTGCCGTCTGAGAAAAAAAGGAACGAATTATATGGATTACAGTAAAATAAGGCTTGCAAACGAGCGCAATTCGCACGTGACCAAGCGGCTCAACCGCCTGTCCACCTGGAAGTTTTTCAAGGTTATCTACCGTGAAAACATTTGGCGTATGTTTGGCTTCAACTTTTTGATGCTTTTGTTTATTGCGCCGATTTTTATCGTGATGATGATGGGCAGCTTCAATCTGTCGCAGATACAGCACACCTTACCTATGAACAACGGCATAGGCTTTTCAACAGGCGCTTGGTTTGCCGGATCTGGAGATATGGGCACAGTTCATTCGTATTTGGCTATGCAGACCCGTCAAAACCGCATGTTTTACGGCGGAATGATGGCGGTAGCAGGCGTGCTGCTCACTCTGATTTTCTCAGGTGGATTTGCGGTCATTCGGGACGCTTTCTGGACGGGCAAGCTTAGCACTGTCGGCATATTCAAAAGTATGTGGATGGGCATAAAAGCCGGTATTGCATACGCTTTTGTGTCCGCTGTCGTCATTTGCGCTTCGGTGTTCGGTATCTACGAGCTGTTTATCTATCTCAACGAAATTGTCGGGCTGCTGTGGTTGGCAATAGTGGCAACGGTCATTCTTTCGATAGTGGCGTTGTTTGTGGCAATGTATTTGATGATATTGTGCTCGGTTGCGGTTACTTACAAGCAATCGGTTCACGACAATATGGACGACGCATGGCGTCTCTTGTGGCTCAACGTGCTGCCCAATCTGATCCATTTCATTATCGCTCTTGTACCGATAGCCCTCTATCTGCTGCTTAACGGCAACATGTTGGGGCAGCTGCTTCTGATACTTATTTTGATGTTCGGCGGCTTGTATTTCCCGTTAGTATGGCAAACGCATATGATGAAAACCTTTGCCCTGTTCCATCCGGTAGAGGTAAAGAAGAAAAAGCAAGTCAAGGCGGAACGCGCGGAGGAGGAGCGTCGTACCGTTGCAGCGGAAGAACATGCAAATGCTCACGCGTCCGAGGCTGCGCGTCAACCTAAGGTCAAAAAACAGCCCAAAGTCAAAAAACAGCAGTATGAGGCGTCTACGGAAGAATTTCCCGACGGTAAAGGCGCGATAACAGAAGATATAGCGGAGCCTGTTGAAGAGTCTGTCGATTCGCAGGAGACAGTAGATTCGATTGATGAAAAATGATTAACAATTGTTATTCGGTATTGGCAAAATTTTACGACAAATTTACACGCGACGATTGCGACTACGTTAGGTGGTCGCAATATTTGTGTAAGATAGCCTCCGGTAGTCACGAAATCGTAGACATAGCTTGCGGTACAGGCAAAATGACCGAACTGTTGTGTGAAAAGGGCTTTGTTGTTACCGGTGTGGACGCGAGCCCGGAGATGCTCAATTTGGCGCGTCAAAAATGCAGGGCGACTTTTGTATGTCAGGATATGCGCAGCTTAACTCTTGCTCATCCTGTGGATATGGCGGTGTGCGTCAACGATGGAGTAAATTATCTAAAACCGCAGCAGCTTGAACCCTTTTTCTCCGGGGTCGCGCGCAATCTTAAAAAAGGCGCGCCCTTTGTATTCGATATCTCGTCCTCTCAAAAGCTTACGCATACAGTAGGCAACAATGTTTTTTATTGGGACGACGACAATATGACATTGCTTTGGAGCAACAGGCTGCGCGGCAACAGCGTGGTTATGGAGCTGGTTCTTTTCGAACGAAACGGCTGTGTATATACCCGATCCGACGAGCGACACGTACAATATATTTATACGGAAGAAGATGTGATTTCATCGCTCGAAGCGGCGGGCTTTGTTTTGCGTGAAGTAACGGACAGCTACGGCAAAAAAAAGACCGAATTAACATCTCGCTTAACTTTTTACGCACAAAGGAGATAGAATATATGTCGATACTTACAAAAGCACTCATTGCCAATTCCGTGGTGGTGTCGGCAATAGAAAGCAAGGATATTGTCAACAAAGCGATAAAAATTCACAACCTGTCCCCTGTCGCGGCGGCTGCAATGGGCAGAGCGCTTACAATGGCGGCGCTGATGGGAGAAGAATTCAAAAACAAAGAGGACTATCTCACCGCGGTGATCGACGGCAAGGGTCCCTTGGGCAAAATAACCGTGTGTGCAGACGGAAACGGACACGTCAAGGGTGATATCGAAAATCCTGTGGTAGAAACCGTTGTCAAGCAGGACGGTCATCTTGACGTGGGCGATGCGGTAGGAAAGGACGGAACGCTTACCGTCATCAAGGATATAGGGCTCAAACAGCCATATGTGGGCACATCGCAGCTTGTCAGCGGCGAGATTGCGCAGGACTTTGCCTACTATTTTGCCGACAGCGAGCAGAAGCCATGCGGAGTGACTCTCGGTGTGGGGCTGAACAGGCGCCGCTGCAAATCCGCAGGAGGCGTTTGGGTACAAATATTGCCAAACTGCCCCGAAGATGTGCTTAGTAGATTGGAAACGATCATGTACGCCATGGACGAAATGAGTTACCAGTTTGACGGCAGTACCGCAGAGCAGGTTATACGTAGATTTTTCGGAGAATTTGAACTCACAATTACCGAAAGCGTCGATATTGATTACAAATGCAACTGCGGCAAACGAAAGATCAACCGTATTGTCAAAAGTCTTGGCAAGGATGAAGCGCTGCAAATAGTGGATGAAATGGGACAAATTGAAGTTTGTTGTCACTTTTGCGGCAAAAAGTATACATACGATCGCGACGCGGTGGAGAAGCTTTTCAGATGAAAATATGCATTAACGGCGAATCTATTATGAAGGCAGCGCTTAAAAAGGCTGCAGAGGAAGAATACTTTGAGGCGCTGTGTCTGTTTGCGCAGGTGGACAGCTACGAAAGCATGCTCAATCAAATCGGCTGCCATGTCATGATCGACTATTTGGGCTATGCCAATGAGCTTTGCCGCAAGCTGCTTGCGCGTTATGTATACACACACAACTGCATTGCCGATTTGAAAGAAATGGGCAGCGGAGTGGCACGTATGTTGGATTGTTATTACAATGCGCTCGGCGGCGCGTTTACATACCGCGATCCAAACAAGCTTTCCGCCGACATCGACTTGCTTGGCAATTACGCCTGGGAGGAGGACGAAGAGGACGAGCCGGACATAGATTATGACGGCGTGCAAGAGTTATTGGATATTCTGAAAGAGGGCAGCGCGCCAAGGAAAAGTCAATTTGCCGAGGTGGGATCAAAAGAATACGAAGAGATGATACGCGATCGCGTCATTTCGGCATTGATGTCGGCAAATATGAAGGAAATACGCAAGCGCAGCGAGGATCTGTTTGAGATCGTATCCTACGATCCTGCAACCTTGGAGCTGCAAATTATGCTTTGTTATCATGATGAAGATTGGAAGCGCGGCGCGGCTTTTGCCAAACGGCTGGCAGATTGCGGCTGTGCAAGTCTGCGCGGTATGTCTATGGCGGTGGAGATACTTTACCACGCCAATTGCAACAAAAGGGCAATGAGGCAGCTGCTGACAAAATTGGCGGAAAACGGCGATGATATTTCCGACGAGGATCTGGCACTGCTCATAAAAATATCCGCGAACAGCTTCGGCTACGGCAAGTTGACGCTAAGCTTAACCGATGTGCTTTATCGTCACTATAGGGATGCGGGATGTACCTCTCTTAGATTGTGTGCGCGTGTCTACAACAATTGTAAGCTGTACTCGCTCGCTTCCGAGGCGGCGCTGATGCTTATGCAATCTGCGCCGTGGGACAGCGTCGGCAAAGCTTTGCGTGATTTCGGCAAAAAAAGGCTGGAGCTGAGTTTTTCCGATCCGTTGCTGCCGGAAAACGACCTGCTAAACTATTTCGACATACCTGATGAATTGGCGTTTTTGTGCAATATCGAGCTTATGCGGCGCATAAACGACGGGCGTAAACTGGCGACAGGGGATTTTTATTTGTTTGATCTGCTCACTAAGGTGTGTAACAAGCATTTGATTATGGGCAACATAAAAGCTTTTTCACAGCAGTGTGCCGCAATTTGCGGAATTTTGTCCGTTTGTGTTCCCGAGGAAACCAAGCCCTTTATAATTTTACTCAAAGAGTGCTTGCTAAATATTTTACCCGATGTGGAGCTTAACAGGGCATACATTTCCAAGCTGATCGAATTGGACTACGGGGACAATGTGTACGTTGCCTATGCGGAAGGATTTTATACGCTGGATCTCTCTAAATTGACGTTGAGAGAGGACAAACGCTTTTGCACGGCATGTGCGTATTGTGCCGCTTTGTACAAGGTGGATGTTCGCAAGCTGGAAAAGGCATACGGTGCTTTGGCGCAGAAAATTGATCTCTCCGACAGCACCAACCGCGCCGTAGCTTACGCTCTGCTTGCGATAAGCTACAAAAGCTTTACGAAAACCCGTCATCGTGATTTCTTTGCGGAAGAGGAAACTCAACTTTATCAGCGTTATCTTGCGGTATCGGAATAGACTTTTGTTTTTTTGCTCACAGCATTGTTTGTTGTGAGCTTTTTTGTTGCTGTAAACACTGTCGCCGCTCCGACTGCTGCAACGGCGGCATATCCAAAGCGTAGTGCAAAGTCAAACCCGAACATGGACAGAGCCAGCGCAAGCCCGAATATAAGTACAATGCACAGTGTCTTGTCGGGGATCACGCTTGTCAGCAATTCCGAAACCGGCAGCACGTTTACCGCCAAGCCTGTCACCGAAGAAAGCAGCAGTGCAAGCGCCGCAAATAAACGCATTGGCAAGCCGAGCTTGTCGAGGGTGGGCAGCTCCGCGTCGAAATTGCAAAGCGGCAGCACCGCAAACATCAGCATTGCGACCAACCCGGCCGATACGACGGAAACTACGGCGTTCTCCCTTTGAGAACAGTCTTTTCCCAACCGCGCCGATACTCCAAGCGTCATTGTTACGGAAAACAAAGCGTACACGGCAGGTCGCCATGGTGGGACAGTACTGTTTCCCTGCGATGCTTTTCCCTCTGCAAACAGTGCGATAAGCAATGCTGCCGCAAGCAGCAGCGCCAATGTATTTACTATTTTCAGCGTCTTTATACTCGCACGGGAAAGTATGCCTGCGCAAGCTGCCGCAACAAAGGCGAAAACGGGCAGCGGCAATGCTCCAAGCAGCTGTGCAAGACATTGTTCTGCGCCTGCAAGCACTGTGACGGAACACACAAAAGAGCAGAAAGCAATTGCCCATTCCCAAATGCCCGCGCCCCTTTTGAACATTTTGCTCATCTCCCCGACGGTGGCGAATTGCGTTGTGCGGCAATATTCTCTTATTAAGAATGTCGTCAGGGCAAATACCGCCGTAAACAGCGCGATCGACGCGTCATTTCCCCAAAAAAACTGCGCTTCTTTCCCGCTTAAAAAGCCAACTCCAACGCAGCAGCCGACCGTAACTGCCACGTCTCCCAAGATTTTTGCTAATTTTTTCATATTATATTACATTTTTATATTCTGCAAGATAGTACAAAACTGTCTATGTACACCCCGCAAAAAAACAAGCTTGACACTTCGGCGCCAAGATTTATCATCAAATTACTTAAAATTTTGCTAAAATCAAGTATACTATTAGAGACATAGTATTAAAAATTGCTGGTTATATGAGTTATTTTTAACGCGCTGTTTGAAATAACAAAAAGGGGTTGCCGCGATGGGCGGCATACCCCACAAATACTCAATAACGTTTTGTTACTATTTTTTCCAATACTGCAACCAATGCGTACATAACGCCTGCAAGAGCGCACAGTACAACGGTGCAGGTCATCACAAGATCCAGCCGAAACACCTGGCTTCCGTAGACGAGCAGATAGCCGAGACCTTCCTTTGATACGAGATATTCGCCCATTATCGAGCCTATCCAAGCCATACCCACGTTGATTTTTAACGTAGCCATCAGTGTAGGCACATTGGCGGGCGCTATCAATTTCAAAAATATCTGCAGACGGTTTGCACCCATAGATCGCAGCAGCAGTGCCTTGTCCTTGTCCGTTTCGAGAAAACCGTTTAGTATTGTTATCGTCGTTATCACTACGCTGATGAGTACCGCCATTGTGATTATCGACGCGGTTCCCGTGCCCGCCCAAATGATAATTATGGGTCCGAGCGCAATCTTTGGCAGACTGTTCAACACAACCACATACGGCTCGAACACATCCTTCAAAAAGGCGTTCCACCACAGTACCACGGCAACCGCATATCCCAACGCGGTGCCTATTGCAAAGCCCGCAAGCGTTTCCAATGTGGATACGCCCATGTGATGCCACAGTGTGCCGTTGCCGACAAGCTCCACAAGCGTGTTCCAGATACGCGACGGACTGCTTGTAATAAAGCTGTCTATCCAGCCCAATTGGGCTGCCAGCTCCCACAATCCAAGCAGCAACAGCAGCACGCCCACCTGCGCCACGTGTACGAAGGTTTTTCGCACGGTTTTTTTCCTCAGGTACAGCAGATGATCTCTTGTAAATGTGTTTTTCATCACTTTTCTCCGTGTAGATATTTGTGCAGCAGCTCAAACTGTTTGGAAAAGTCAACGCTTTCCCGCCGTTTCAAAGGTGAGCTTGCGCTTAGCTTCGGTTCATGTACCGCATGTACTGTAGCGGGACGCGCTGTCAGCACGATTATGCGGTCGGCAAGGGATATTGCTTCGGATATGTCATGTGTAACCAACAGTGCCGTCTTTTTTTCCGAACGAATGATGGCGTACACATCGTCGCACACTTCCAGACGCGTTTGAAAGTCCAACGCGCTGAATGGCTCGTCAAGCAAAAGCAAATCGGGATTTGTGGCGAGCGTCCGTATCAATGCCGCTCGCTGCCTCATACCTCCCGAAAGCTCGCTCGGGTGATGCTTGCGAAATTCCCACAAGCCGTATTTTTTAAGCAGACTGTTGGCGTACTCCTTGTTTTCGGGTGTAAGCTTATGCATTATTTCCAAACCGAGCTGCACATTTTTTTCTATTGTGCGCCACTCAAACAGTTGATCGCGCTGCAGCATATAACCGACATGACTGTTCGGCGCAAGGCACACCTGTCCGCTTGTGGGGGCAATAAGCTTGCATACAAGGGACAGAATTGTGGTTTTTCCGCAGCCGGACGGACCAATGATGGCAACAAATTCACCCTCGTTCACATCAAATGTCAGGTGGCTTACCGCGTCGGTTTCCTGTGTTTTAGAGTAGAACACCTTGCTAACGTCTTTGAGTTCAAGTACTTTCATTTGGTTTGTTCCTTCGTAGTTACTGGTTTGGTTACTGTTTTGTTGTTGGGCAAGCTTCATTTGCCGTCGTATTTGAGCTTAGCTCACTCGCTGCAATACGATTTCGTCCGATGAACAAAGCTCAGCCTATTTTTTTCGCCACGCTGTTGTCTACGATAGTATCGTAATCCACGCGGCTGCTGAGCTCACCCGCATTTTCCATTATGTCCTGCATACGGTTGAAAGCGTCGCGGCTGGTAACGGGCGTTGTCATCCACACGTCGAATTCCTTGTAGTTTTTGACGGCGGCGATCAGCAGATCCATGGTAGTTCCCTCAAAGTAGGGTTCAACAAGCTTTGCTATTTCTTCCGGCGTGTGCGTAAGAGCGTAGTCGGTGCCCTTCCACACGGCGCGCAAAAATTTTTCTACCTTGTCGGGGTGTTTTTCCAGATAGCTTGCCGTCACCGAGTAGCAGGTATAGGGTATTTCTCCGCTGTCCATACCTATTGCCGACACGATGTATCCTCGTCCCTCCTTTACAACCTGGCTTGCCGCCGGTTCAAAAAGCGGCACAAAGTCGCCTGTTCCGCCCGTAAACGCGGGACCCAACGCGCCGAACTCTATGGAGTAGTCCATTGTGATATTTTTTCCGTCGGTGTATCCCTTGTTGTTGAGCACATATTGCAGTATCATAGCCGGCGTGCCGCCTTTTCTGCCCATCAGCACCGTTTTGCCGTCAATGCCCTTGTAGTCGAAGTCGGGCATTTCGTCGCGCGCCACCAAAAAGCTTCCGTCTCGCTTCGTCAGCTGTGCGATCACGTGCGGATAGTCCTTTTTGCCCTGCAAATACACGTATATATTGGCTTCGCAGCCCATCAGACCTATATCCGCCTCGTTGGTAAGCAGTGCGGTCATCACGTTGTCGGCTCCGCTGCCATTGGTCAATTCCACCGTCAGTCCCTCTTCTTCAAAGTATCCAAGCGCCATTGCCAGGTACTGCGGCGTATAAAACAAACTGTGCGTCACCTCATTGAGACGAATGGTATTTTCATCGCGCGTGCACGCGGCAAAGCCTATCGCGCAGGTTGCCACGAGCAGCAGCGAAAGTAGTACGGTTACTATTTTTTTCAAATTTATATCCTCCATTGGTTGCATACTGCATACTATTTATTTCACAAAATTTTTGTTACTGCTTGACGTACAATTACGCACCTTGACATTTCAATTTGTACTAACAGAGTTAAAAAGCTTATTTTATTACCAAATCTGATTGCAACAGTTTTGTCTGTTTCGTAGCTGTTTGCGGTAGGTAAATTTTCCTTTCGCTATGTCTTGTTGCCAACAGCAGGCTTGTTTTGTGGGATGATGCTTGTGCCCGTAAAAACAATTTTTATATCGCGCGGAGAGCTTCCAAAATGATGTCGGCTCTTTGGCTGTGCTGCTGACGAGCGTCTGTTTGGCAGGCAATGGCTTTCGGAAATGTATTTCCCCTCAAATCTTGACATATTTTTCTTCCTGTTGTACAATGTACCTACCACATTACTCTTAATATTTTTTTGCCAAGTGCACAGCCTATCTCCCGGTAGATAAGTGTGTTTCTTTCAAAGTGTGCGTTTGGCATATTGAGAGTAGTGTGGTAACTATCGAGACACGCATCTACAGTGCCGTTTCGGTAGGGACGGCACTTTTTTGTTGAATTATACACAAGGAGAAATATTATGAAAAAAAAACGCATTTGGCTCATTGTACTTGCAGTAGTGCTGGCGCTTGCGCTTGTTGCTGCGATAGTGATATTCGTTTACAAATTCGGCGGCGGCACTACTCCCAATCCTGATGGCGGCACCGGTGGTATTGGCGGTAGCACAGGAACCGGTACCGGCGGAAACACCGGTGGCGGAAGCGGAACAACTCCCACTCCCGGAGGCAGTACAGGTGGCGGTACGGGCAGCGGCACAGGCAGTGGCACGGGGACAGGTAGTGGAACCGGTGGAAGCGCCGGAGGAAACACCGGAGATAATCCCGGCGGAAACACAGGTGGTGGAAGCGGAACAACTCCCACTCCCGGAGGCAGTACAGGAGGCAGTACAGGTGGCGGAACCGGCACGGGAACAGGCAGTGGCACAGGAACAGGTAGTGGCACAGGAACAGGTAGTGGCACAGGGACAGGTAGTGGAACCGGTGGAAGCACCGGTGGAAGCACTGGCGGAAGCGCCGGACAACAACACACCCACACCTTTTCCAAAGAATGGACATATAACGACTCCGAGCATTGGCACGACTCTCTTTGTGGTCACGCAGTGACGAGCGAATTGTCCGCGCACAGCTTTGGCAGTTGGCAGGTGACTCAATCGCCAACGGAATATAAAGAGGGTTCACAGCAGCGCATTTGTTCCGTTTGCGGCTACAAACAGGTTGAAGTCATACCTAAGACGGAACATATTCACAGCTTTGCCGAAGCTTGGACTTGGAATGGTTCCGAGCATTGGCACGCCTCCACCTGTGACCATGATGTAAAGAGTGAACTATCTGCGCACAGCTTTGGCAATGACGACATATGCGATATTTGCGGTTATGTTCAACCTGATCCCCAAGGCGTGGTGTACACTCTTGCCGACGACGGTCAAAGCTATTATGTTTCCGATTGCAAAAATGCAACAACAAGCGATGTGATCATATTGGCTGAATACAATGGCTTGCCCGTTACAAGCATAGGCTACCAAGCTTTCTCCGATTGCAGAAGTCTAACGTCTATCACAATTCCGAGCGATGTCACGAGCATAGGCATCCGTGCTTTCTCCGATTGTATTAGCTTGCAAACGGTAATATTTGAAGGAGACAGCCAACTGCAAAGCATAGGCCGTTTGGCTTTCGATAACTGTAGCAGTTTGAAGTATAATGTGTCTAACGGTATCAGCTATTTAGGTAATGAAGAAAATAAATTTATGGTGTTGGTTAGTGGACAAAGCTATTCGGCAATCATTGAAAGTACAACAAAAATAATTTGTTCGGATGCTTTCCGGGATTGCAGCAATCTGACATCAATCATAATTCCGAGCAGCGTCACAAGCATAGGCAATTATGCTTTCTCGAATTGCAGCAGTTTGCAAACGGTAACATTTGAGGGAGACAGCCACTTGCAAAGCATAGACGATTATGCTTTCTCAGGTTGCAGCAGGCTGATATCGATCACAATTCCGAGCAGCGTCATACGCATAGGTAGTTTTGCTTTCTCAGGTTGCGACAGTCTGACTTCCATTACCATTCCAAGCAGCGTTACAAGCATAGGCAATGGGGTTTTCACGCGTTGCGCCAGTATTGAATCTTTGAAGGTTGAGCCCCGCAATACGGTTTACCACAGTGAAGGCAACTGTATCATAGAAACACAATCAAAAACGCTTGTTGCGGGTTGCAAAAATTCTTCGATACCGAGTGACGGCAGCGTTACAAGCATTGGCATTTGGGCTTTCGGGGATTGCAGCAGTCTAACGTCTATCACAATTCCAAGCGGCGTTACAAGCATAGGCGGTTATGCTTTCGGAGGTTGCATCAGTTTACAGACAGTAACATTCGAAGGTAACAGCCAACTGCAAAGCATAGTCGATGATGCTTTCTCAGGTTGCAGCAGTCTGACATCTATTTCAATTCCGAGCGGAGTCACAAGCATAAATAATAGTGCTTTCAGAAATTGCAGTAAATTGCAAACAGTAACATTTGAAGGAAACAGCCAACTGCAAAGCATAGGCGGAGGGGCTTTTTCAGGTTGCAGCAGTTTGACATCGATAACTATTCCGAGCAGCGTCACAAGCATAGGTAATTCTGCTTTCTCCGGTTGCAGCGGTCTTGAAGCCTTAGATGTTGAACTCGGCAATACAGTTTACCACAGCGAAGGCAACTGTATCATAGAAACACAATCAAAAACGCTTGTTGTCGGTTGCAAAAACTCCTTGATACCGAGTGACGGCAGCGTCACAAGTATATACTGGTATGCTTTTTCAGGTTGCAGCGGTTTGACATCGATAACTATTCCGAGCAGCGTCACAAGCATAGGTAATTCTGCTTTCTCCGGTTGCAGCGGTTTGACATCGATAACTATTCCGAGCAGCGTCACAAGCATCGGTTATAGTGCTTTCGCCGGTTGCAGCGGTCTTGAAACCTTAGATGTTGAACTCGGCAATACAGTTTACCACAGCGAAGGCAACTGTATCATAGAAACACAATCAAAAACGCTTGTTGTCGGTTGCAAAAACTCCTTGATACCGAGTGACGGCAGCGTCACAAGTATATACTGGTCTGCTTTTTCAGGTTGCAGCAGTTTGACATCGATAACTATTCCGAGCAGCGTGATAAGCATAGGCGCTGAGGCTTTCGATGATTGCGGCAGACTGCGGAGCGTTGTGTTTGAAAATCCCATGGGTTGGAAAGCAGGTAGTACATCATTGACGCTCACCGACCCGATTCAAAACGCGACATATCTTACCTCGACTTATGTCTATTACGATTGGAGACGTTCCAGGTAGTACGTGCATGAAAAAAATTAACGGCACTTTTTTGTTGAATTATATACACAAGGAGAAATACTATGAAAACAAAACGATTACTTTTGGTTGCAATACTGGCTGCAACAATTTTGCTCGCGGCTATTATACTCACAGCATGCGACGATGGTGGTCTGTTCATACACATTCACACTTTTTCCAACGATTGGACTCGTAGTGAATCCACGCATTGGCATGCCACGACATGCGGACACGACGTGAAATCGAAGGTTGCTCCGCATAGCTTTGACAACGACAATGTATGTGAAATCTGCGGTTATGTCAAGTTCGATACACAGGGCGTGATATACACAATCTCCGACGATGGACAAAGCTACTATGTATTAAACGGTACAAAAATCACAACAGACGGTATTGTGATATTGTCTGAATACGAAGGCTTGCCCGTCACCCGCATAGGTGAGGATGCTTTCTACAAGTGCGACAGTCTTACATCTATCACTATTCCAAGCAGCGTTACAAGCATAGGCGAGGGGGCTTTTGGGTATTGTCAAAGCTTGGAATTAGTAACATTTGAGTCAGATAGCAAGCTACAAAGTATAGGCTGGGGTGCTTTCTACGAGTGCGGTAGGCTAAAATTTATATCCATTCCAAGTAACGTCACAAGCATAGGTGATGAGGCTTTCTACAGGTGCGACAGTCTTACATCTATCACCATTCCGAGCAGCGTCGCAAGCATCGGCAATTTAGCTTTCGAAGGTTGCAGCAATCTGCAGTTCAATGTGTCCGATGGTGTTGAATATTTGGGCAATAAGGAAAACAAATATTTAGTGTTGGTTAATGCTAACGAGTATTATATCGACTGGAAAAACAAAAATTGGGCGATACGCTATAGTTACAATATTGAGAATAAAACCAAAATAATATGTTCGGGTGCTTTCAGAAATTGCCCTAATTTGGAATCCATCACCATTCCAAGTAACGTCACAAGCATAGGCGATGCGACTTTTTCTAATTGCCGCAGGCTGACATCGATCACCATTCCAAGCAGCGTTACAAGCATAGGTATTCAGGCTTTCAATAATTGCATCAATTTGCAAACAGTGGCATTTGAAGAAGACAGTCAACTGCAAAGCATAGGCTGGAATGCTTTCAATGGTTGCAGTAGTTTGGAGTATAATGTGTCCAACGGTATCAACTATTTAGGTAATGAGGAAAATAAGTTTATGGTGTTGGTTGGTGTACAAGACTATTCGGCAACCAATTATAGCATTGAGAGTACGACAAAAGTAATTCCTTCAAACGCCTTCTCCGATTGCAACAGTATTGAAGCTTTGGAGGTTAAACCCGGTAATACGATTTACCACAGTGAAGGCAACTGTATTATAGAAACACAATCAAAAACGCTTATTGCCGGCTGCAAAGATTCCTCGATACCGAGTGACGGCAGTGTCACGAGCATAGGCTTTGGTGCATTCTATAGTTGCAACAGCCTTACATCTATTACCATTCCAAGTAGCGTCACAAGCATAGGCTACAGGACTTTCGATAATTGTAGCAATTTGCAAACAGTAATATTTGAAGGAGACGGCCAACTGCAAAGCATAGGCGAGAGGGCTTTCCAAGGTTGCAGCAGTCTTACATCCATTGTAATTCCAAGCAACGTTACAAACATAGGTGTATATGCTTTCGAAGATTGTAGCAATCTGACATCCATAACTATTCCAAGCAGTATCACAAGCATAGGCAAGGCTGCTTTCTCAGGTTGCAGCAGTCTGACATCAATCACAATACCGAGTAGCGTCACAAGCATAGGCAATGCTACTTTCTCAGGTTGCAGCAGTTTGACATCGATAACCATTCCGAGTAGTGTCACAAGCATAGGCAATTCGGCTTTCTCCGGTTGTAGCAGTCTGACATCGATCACAATTCCGAACAGCGTCACAAGCATAGGCAATGGTGCTTTCTCCGGTTGCAGCAGTCTGACATCGATCACAATTCCGAGCAGCGTCACAATCATAGGCTATGTTGCTTTCAAGGATTGTAGCAGTCTGCAAACGGTAACATTTGAGGGAGACAGTCAATTGCAAGGCATAGACTCTGAGGCTTTCTCTGGTTGCAGCAGTTTGACGTCTATCACAATTCCGAGCGGAGTCACAAGCATAAATGATAGTGCTTTCAGCAATTGCAATAATTTGCAAATAGTAACATTTGAAGGAAACAGCCAACTTCAAAGCATAGGCAAGTATGCTTTCGATGGTTGCCGCAGGCTGACATCTATTATCATTCCAAGTAGCGTCACCAGCATAGGCAATGGTGCTTTCTACGGTTGCAGCAGTCTAACATCGATCACAATTCCGAGCAGCGTCACAATCATAGGCTATGTTGCTTTCAAGGATTGTAGCAGTCTGCAAACGGTAACATTTGAGGGAGACAGTCAATTGCAAGGCATAGACTCTGAGGCTTTCGGGGATTGCAGCAGTTTGACATCGATAACTATTCCGAGCAGCGTCACAAGCATAGGTGGTTCTGCTTTCTCCGGTTGCAGGGGTTTGACATCGATAACTATTCCGAGCAGCGTCACAAGCATAGGCAATTATGCTTTCTCGAATTGCAGCAGTTTGCGGAGCGTCGTGTTTGAAAATCCCATGGGTTGGAAAGCAGGTAGTACATCATTGATCCTTACAGACCCGACTCAAAACGCGACATATCTTAGCTCGACATATAGTCATCGGACTTGGACGCGTTCCTGAGGAACATGCAGCTAAAACGGGCGGCATGCAGAATGCCCTCCCTTTCGTTTGTGCGGAAGTCTATTTGTAAGTAATTTTGCCCTATGCCGTGTCGCTTGCGCGGCAATCTGCCCTTACGCTTTGCGGCTCTTTCGATTGAAACGTTCCTTACCTTGACCGTTTAGTCGATAATTTTTGCCATCATTTGCTTGCCAAATGCGGCTTGCGGTGGTAAAATTTGTATTATAAAAACGTTTGTAGGCGCAAGGCTTTGTCAGACTGCCTTTTCAGAGAGCGAACTGCGGTGAAAATTTCGCAAGGCAACAGACAACGGTGTAGTGCGCCGAGTTGACAGTGCGAAACGGTGTCCGAGCGAGGACAAAAGTAGTGCTGTTCGGGTCGCTCCGTTAGCGGCGGCAACGAGGACTTGTTTGCAGCTGCGGCAAGTCGAAGCAAGGTGGTACCGCGAGTATTTTCGCCCTTGGCATTTGCCGAGGGCTTTTTTATGTTCGCTCAACATATAAACGATTCTTCAAAAAATCGTTGTTGTAAAAGATGAAATCAAATTACGCCGTGATGAAAGCGGAATTATGTTTAGAGCGTCAGGGATTTTTTGTTGGACGCAAGCAGCTTGAAACGGTAAAAAAATACACGGAGAAATATATGTTAGAAAAAACCTACAACCCAACAACATTCGAGCACGATCTGTACTATTTTTGGATGAAGCAAGGCTACTTCACACCCAAGGCGGAGATAGGCAAGCCCTATTTTTCCATTGTATCTCCCCCGCCCAACATAACGGGGCAGCTGCACATCGGACACGGGCTTGACAACGCTATCATGGACACGATTGTGCGTTTCAAGCGTATGCAAGGCTTCAACACCTTGTGGCTGCCCGGCACCGATCACGCCAGCATAGCTACGGAGGTCAAAATTGTCGAACAGCTCAAAAAGGAAGGTATTGACAAGCGAGACCTCGGTCGTGAAAAATTTCTCGAACGCGCCTGGCAGTGGAAGGAGCAATACGGCGGCCGCATAGTCGAGCAACTCAAAAAGCTGGGCAGCAGCTGCGATTGGAGCCGTCTCTCTTTTACAATGGACGAAAAATGCAGTGAGGCGGTACGCAAGCAGTTTGTTTCTATGTACAAAAAGGGCTTGATCTACCGCGGCAACCGCATCATCAACTGGTGTCCTGTATGCAAAACGGCACTTTCCGACGCGGAAGTGGAGTACTCCGAGCAGGACGGATATTTTTGGCATTACGGTTACACAACGTCGGACGGCAAAACAACCGTCACTTTTGCAACCACACGTCCCGAAACAATGTTGGGCGACACGGCGGTAGCTGTCAATCCCAACGATCCGCGCTACACACATCTGGTTGGAAAAACGGTGATAGTGCCCTTCGTCAATCGTGAGATTCCGGTAATCGCCGACGAGTATGTTGATATGGAGTTCGGCACGGGCGTAGTCAAGATCACGCCTGCTCACGATCCCAACGACTTTGAGGTGGGGGTGCGGCACAATCTGCCCGTAATACGTGTTATGAACGACGACGGCACTATGAACGAAAATGCCGGCGAATTTGCCGGGCTCGATCGGTACGAGGCGCGCAAGCGCATAGTTGCGCGTCTCAAGGAAATGGGCATACTGCAAAAGGTCGAGCCGCACAAGCACAATGTCGGCAGCTGTTACCGCTGTCACACAACGGTGGAGCCTATTGTTTCCAAGCAATGGTTTGTCAAGATGCAGCCCCTTGCCGAGCCTGCAATCAAAGCGGTGCGCGACGGCGAAATAACCTTCCATCCCGAACGCTTTGCCAAAACCTACTTCAATTGGATGGAAAACATCAAGGATTGGTGCATATCCCGTCAGCTGTGGTGGGGACATCGTATACCCGTGTGGTACTGTGAGGATTGTGGCGCGGAAATCTGCGAGGAAACCGATCCCACCGTTTGCCCCAAGTGCGGAAGCGAGCATATTCATCAAGACGAGGATGTGTTGGATACCTGGTTTTCCAGCGCCTTGTGGCCCTTCTCCACATTGGGCTACTATCGCGGCAGCGACGATTTCAAGGCTTTTTTCCCAACGTCGGTACTTTCCTGTGGTTACGACATCATTTTCTTCTGGGTGGCGCGCATGATTTTCAGCTCACTCTACGCTACGGGACAGGTGCCATTCCGTCATGTGCTTATGCACGGCATAGTTCGTGACGAGCAGGGGCGCAAGATGAGTAAATCTCTCGGAAACGGCGTGGATCCGGTGGAGTTTATCGACAAGTACGGTACGGACACCTTGCGTTTTGCCCTTATCAACGGTGTTGCCAACGGTTCGGACATTCGTTTTGCGCCGGACAAAATCGACGGCACCCGCAACTTTATGAACAAAGTGTGGAACGCAAGCCGCTTTGTGCTGATGAACGCCGAGGGCAAAGCTCTTGTTCCCCTTGACGAGTGCAAGCTGACGCTTGCGGACAAGTGGATACTTACCAAGCTCAACGACGCGGTTCAAACGGTTACCGAGCTCTTGGAAAAATACGAGTTGGGCATGGCATCGCAAACGCTTTACGATTTTGTGTGGAGCGAGTTCTGCGATTGGTACATCGAGTTTACAAAGCCTGTGCTTTACGGCACGGACGAAATTGCGCGTCGCGACACGCTGTCGGTGTTGTGCTATGTTTTGGATGAAATACTGAAGCTGCTGCACCCATTTGCTCCATGCATAACAGAGGAAATTTATCAATCCACTCCCAATCATGGCGAAAGCATAATGATCGCTCGCTTCCCCGAGTACGACCAGGCTCACTGCTTTGCGGACGACTGCAATTTGGTGGAGGAGCTGAAGGAGCTTGTCACAAAGATCCGCAATATACGCAGCGAATACGGCGTGGCACCAAGCAAGCGTATACGCCTTTACGTTGCCGCAACGGACGAGCGCATACGTCAATGCGACGTTTATCTCACCAAGCTGTGCAATCTGGAGGAGGTCGTGTTCGAGTCTGCTCCCGCAGGCGACAAAACCGTCAAAGCGGTGGGCACGGCAGCCACCTGCGAAGTGCCGCTTGGAGATCTTGTCGATAAGGACAAGGAGATCGAACGCCTGACAAAGGAATTGGAAAACGTAAACGGTGAGATAACTCGCGCCGAAAGCAAGCTGTCCAATCCCGGCTTCCTCGCCAAAGCTCCCGCACAGCTTGTGGAGAACGAAAAAGCCAAGCTGACAAAGTACCGCGATTTGAAAGCGCAGCTGGAATCGCGTCTTGGCGAATTGAAGTGACAAGGAGGTGACGCAATGTCGGATACCGAACGCAGGTCTACAGTCATCCAATTTAAGCTGACCGCGCAGGAGTACGCGCAAGCGTGCAAGCAATTGATGATGCCTTGGTTGCGTCCGTTTTTTGCGGTAGCGATCATTGCGCTTGCAGCGCTTATCTTTTCGGTATTCAACTTGATTACCGATGGCGGCGGCTATATTGTTCCCACCGTTTTATTTTCGCTGTTGTTGATTTTTTCCGTCGTTTTTCCGTTTGTATTATTGTATGTACGGATCAAACGAATAGGGATCGTCGGTGAATGCAATTGTAATCTGCATTTTACCGAATCGGAGGTCAAGCTTATAGAATTGAACGGCGGTGTTGAGCGTGCCTTTCCAAATGTACAGGTTAAATTTTTGTGCAAAAACAAAAATTTCATTTATTTGCAGCTTCCGGATACAAAACAATTGCTCATAATTCCCAATACCTACGACGCAGACATGGCGACAGTACCTCTTGCAAAGGAAACTGCAATGGAAAACGCTATCGTGCAGCAGCGGCAAAAACCGCTTTATACGGTAAGCGTTGCGCTTGCGGCACTCTCCTTTTTGTCGATAATCGTTGCCTTTGTCATAGCCCTGCTTAAAAGTCAAAGCTATGCGTTGGGTATGGGCGGTATGGCTCGTTATATTTGGGTGGCGCTGTGTTTTTTGCCGCTGCCTGTTGCGGTCATTGTTTTGGCATATTTTCAACGCAGCAATCGCAAGCACTGTGTGACATTGGTTGTTGTGGGAACCCTGGCGGCGATCTTTTTGTTGGAGATGGGATTGTGGCCTATGTTGTTGGACAAGGACATTTTCTCGCGTACCAACGTCACTTTGATAGAACAGCGCACGGGGCTTACGTTCCCCGAGGAGCTCACGGTTGTCTGCAACGGTAACGACAGCTTTAAGGAGATCAATGCCCTTGTTGCCGAAAAGGACAGGGAAAATTTTGCACAGCAGCTTATGTCGGATGAACGTTGGACAAACGAGTTGCCCGAACAGCTTCTGAAGCTTTCTCCTTTAGCGCTAAAGCTTGTATACAACAATTACAATAATTTTCTGTTTTACAATGAAACATCGCAACTTTACAACGATGATTTTAGTGCGGGAAGCGAAGTGATTTTTGCCTGTTACAACTCTTCTAACGGAGCCTTGTACATTATTTATGACTACGCTCTTCCCGAGGAAGCGCTTGATGAAAAGCCTGCCGCTGTGGCACTTCTACCTGAATAGTGTAAAAATCAAACTTGTGTTTATTTCAAAATCAAATAAATTTTGACGGCAAAAAACTTGGTTTACGGATGCCGTATGTGTAGGCAGTATTGTTAATGTACTTGCAGCAAAAGCAATATTATTCATCTACTTATTGACGGGATATGATTTCAGTAAATGGACGAAGATGCCTCGAACAAATGAGACTACTTGATGAATAAATATATGCACACAATAGCAGGTATAGAAAGAAAAAAAGATATCCAATGGCTGCGGGTGAGTTAAAAGAAACATTTGAAGATTATATTGAGGATAATAGTGCATTGTTAAGTTTTCATATTCAATATTATTACGGAAATTTGGGAGCTGTGGAACAAAATGCTATCAATTTGTTGAATACGGGCACACCTACATTGCTTGTAATTTTGAATTACAGCTATACAAAAAGCCTGCTGAAGCATGATCATGTTATAGTTGCGTATGGTTACAAGCAAGAGGGAGAACAGACGAGATTTTTGGCTCATTTTGGATGGGTATCGGATACCAAAGAATATACAAGTGTGGTGCTCGGCGATGCTTTGTTTTATGGTTAATTCGGGTTGCAGTACACCGGTGGACATGCTCATTCTGAAAATTTGAGAGTTACGGGAGACGGACTTACCTTTGGCATTTGCAGCTGTGGATACAGACGAGAATTTGGTGATGGGAGGAGTGTAAAAATGACGCAACCGTCAAAACGGAAAAATTTTTTATTTGCTATCTGTCTCAGTACTCTCGCAACAGTCTACAGTGTTGCGGAGATGATTGTTTTTGCGCTGTCTCATAATATTGTGGCATTGGAAATTATGATTGCGGTGTTTTGCATCGTTCTGTTTGTTTTGCTGGTGTGCATTTCTTTAAGACACCGTTGGCACGTTTGGTATGATTTTGTGTTGGTGTGCCTGTTGTTATTGTGTTGGATTGCAGAAGCACATTTCGCTTTTTTGGCTAATTTCCACTTTAACCCGCAGGATTTTTATTCTACCTACTATATGCGTTTTCCATGTGTGATAGAAATTGTGGACAGAATGGTGGGCAGCGATATAGTGACAAGAAGATCACGATGGGCGTATATCAATTTTTTGTTCAGTATTGCAGCGCTATCAAGCTTTGCAACGGCAAAGATTACAACGTTTGTGCGCAGCAGAAGGGGCAAGTGAAAGGAGGAGCAAATTTTCAAGCGGAGCAGAGTATAGTTTTTTCAATTGCAGTGCACACTTGTGTCAAACAAACGTGCACTTTTTTGACGAAGTTCCCATTTGCATTGCCCTTGCGCTGACTTGGCACAAAACGGTCACACCGTTAGGAGCTATATCTGCATTTTGACTTCTCGATCTTCCCTGCGTCAAAATTCAGTTGTAACAATTTGATAGATTCGGTACATAGTATGACAATAGAGCAGGTTGATATCTGCTGCACGTCGGGACGAATGCACGCGCGTTTACACAAGGAGCGCGAACAGTGATCAAACGAGGAGAAATTTATTACGCAGACCTCAATCCGGTTGTGGGAAGCGAACAGGGCGGAATCCGTCCGATTGTAGTGCTGCAAAATGACGTAGGAAACAAGTACAGCCCAACGGTTATTGCCGCGGCTACTACGTCCCGCCTCACAAAAGCCAAATTGCCCACGCATATCGAACTGAGCCACGACTCAACGCCGATGCCGAAGGATTCGGTGGTGCTGTTGGAGCAAATACGCACAATAGACAAAAGCAGAATAAAAGAAAAAATCGGCGAGCTTCCTCCCGATGTTATGCAGCAGATAAATGATGCTTTGCTCTTGAGCTTGGGATTTTACGGGTAAGTCCAGATCCCAAGCTTTTTTTACTATATCTTGGATTGTAAACGCAGCGGTGCAACAAACACGGGCTCATGTACCGCAAAAATCGCCGAATTGTATACTACAATGTCAGACATAGTATTGTATTTATGCGATAATAATATCAGAATTTGCTAAAATTCCCTCAACTGCTTCGTTTTGACTTGCTTTTGTTTGTTCGTTTTGTGCCTGACAACACGGCGGTATGTCAGCAAAAGCATAGGTTACAGTCACAGGCATGAGAAAGCAAAATAAAAGCTTGCTTCCATTCGTTTTCATTGCGTTACTCAAAACAACTGGCGTTGTGTAATGCAAAGCGAGATCATGTTGTGGTTAGTCCGAAAATATTTTGCGGTAAAAGCAAAACGTCCTTGACGAGTAGCGCAGCGAAATACATATTTATTTTTATTGCTGCTTTACGCGGCACAAAAACCGTCAATCGCAGTCATTTATTTCGTTTGACAGTCGACAATAAAGATATTATAATAAATATTAAATTATTGCACGAATTTATTTTACAGCAGCGGCCGGTAAGTGCCGCACAGCTTGATCCGCGGCGACTTGGCGCGCATTGCAGGCATTTCGTTTTTTTGCGGCAAAAATTACACAAAAGGAGCAACGGTTTGACAAATCTGATTTCACTGATAACCTGGCGCGGGATGAAGTTCGGTTACGGTCCTGGCGAAAACGGAAACAATCCTGCTATATGGTTGTTTAACTTTCCCATATATATCTATGCCTTATGCATAGTCACCGGTATGTGTGTAGCAATAGTCGTCGCCGCATATTACTTTAAAAAACGCGGTTACGATCCTTATGACATAACCATTTATGCCCTGGTGCTGATTCCCTTCGGCGTCATCGGTGCGAGATTGTACGTGTATATTTTCCCGTGGGAAGGTCACCTTCTCGATTGGTCCACAATCTGGGATATTCGCGACGGCGGTTTGGGTATATACGGCGGAGTTATTTTGGGTTACGTCTCCGCTTGGGTTTTGTCAAAAATCAAAAAACAGGATTTTCGAATTGTCACCGACAGCATTTTGCCCGGAGTAATGATAGCGCAAAGCTTCGGTCGTTGGGGCAATTTTGCCAATCAGGAGGCGTACGGCAATCTGATCACCAACGTTTATGACGCGCTTCCGCATGCGTCAAGCGGAATGTTTGAACGGTTCAACGGCTATGCGGTGTGGATAGACGGAACTTGGTTCGACCATGTAAATCCCGCCCGCGGCGGATGGTATCAGGCGACTTTCTTTTACGAATCCATGTGCACATTGATCGGATTTCTTATATGTGTGTTTGTGCTGACTCGCAGCAAGCATTATCGTTTGGGGTGGTGCACCGCATTTTACGGGATTTACTACGGTATTGTTCGGCTTATCATCGAGGGGCTGCGTACGGATAGTCTGTACCTGTATGTAGGAGCAACGCAAACCAATATCAAAATAAGTCAGCTTGTATCAGTCTTTACGATAGCTTTGGGAATAATTTTACTTTCAAAGGTTTATCGCAAAGAGCTGCACGCACTGTATAAAAAAATGTTTAAGTCGGATTACGACGAAATCAGCGTGTCGCGTTGGATTTTGCTGGCTTTGTCCATTGTTCTTTTGGGTACTGGCGTAGCCATGTTTGTGCTTAGTGCCCTTGCCGAACAAGGTCAAGCCGAGCTTATCATCGGCTTCTTTGCTGCAGTCGGCGCCGTTTACTGTGCGCTCGGTGTGTGGTCGCTGTTTGACAGGCTAAAGCTGTATTGTCCCAATTGTCACGAATGTCATGTGCCCAAGGAGCAATGGCAAACGCCTCGCGAGAAATATTTTGTGGCATTTGTATGCTATGTGGTTGTCAGTTCATTGCTTGTGGGCTTCGGGCTGTTCAGCCTTATCAAATGGGGCATAGTGGACGGAATTGCAAACGGCATAGTATTATTTGTGGTATGTATGGCAACTGCGGCTGCTTTTGTCGTGCTCAAGGATGTGCCGTTGTACAGACAGCTTGCCGAAGCGTCGGCAAAGGACGACGATAAAGGGAGCAGTATTGTGCATGCGCGCTGCGAGTGCGGTGAACAATATGATGTCAAGCTCAACAAATTTTTGCTTTTCGTATTTCCTCCAAAGGTATATCAGGATTACAGTGTGGCAAATCTGAAGCCCTGGGTGGATCCGGATAAGGAAAAGAAACGTCAAAAAAAAGCAGACAAGCAAATTTCCGCCCCGGTCGGGGGAGCAGACAGCAATGCAGTCGACAACGATGCCGGACAGACTGCGCAATCCGACCAATCGCAGAATAAATGAGGTTAATAATGAGAAATCTTACACTTTTAACGGATTTTTACGAGTTGACAATGATGTACGGCTATTACCGCCATGGCAAGACGGATGAAACCGCTACCTTCGATTTGTTTTTCCGCCCATTTGAAGAGAGCAATTTTTGCATAGCCGCAGGACTTGAGCAGGCGGTGGAGTATCTTGAGAGCCTGCTTTTCGACGACGAGGACATAGCTTACTTGCGTTCTACTAAGGCATTCGGCGAGGATTTTCTTGCTGCTCTCAAGGATTTTCGTTTTACAGGCAGTGTTCGGGCAATTCCCGAAGGCACGGTCGTTTTCCCGTATGAACCGCTTTTGATCGTTACTGCACCTATATGTCAGGCGCAGTTGATAGAAGCAGCGCTTTTGAACATCATAAATCACCAAACGCTTATTGCAACCAAGGCGCGTCGGGTGTGCTATGCTGCAGCTCCGGCGGGCGTTTTGGAATTTGGCTTGCGTCGCGCACAGGGACCCGACGCTGCGATATACGGTGCTCGTGCGGCGGTGATAGGCGGATGCAGCTCCACAAGCAATGTGTTGTGCGCCCAAATGTTCGATTTACCTCCCAAAGGCACTCACGCGCATAGTTGGGTTATGTCTTTTCCGACGGAATTGGACGCCTTCAAGGCTTACGCCGACACCTATCCGGAAAACTGTCTGCTTTTGGTTGACACTTACGATACGCTGGGCAGCGGGGTACCCAATGCAATCAAAGCTTTTGATTATCTCACTGCCAAGGGCTACAAACCCGTAGGAATCCGTTTGGACAGCGGCGATCTTGCCTATCTATCCAAGGAGGCGCGCAAAATGCTGGATGCCGCCGGGTATACGGACGCGAAAATTTTTGCCAGCTCGGATATTGACGAATATGTTCTTGAAAGTCTCAAGCAGCAGGAAGCACGAATTGACATTTTCGGTGTGGGAACCAAGCTTATTACCAGCAACAACACCCCCAGTCTCGGCGGAGTGTACAAGCTGTCCAATCTTGTTGAGGATGGCAAAGCTTATCCTAAGATGAAAATCAGCGACAATCCAATAAAGATGACCAATCCGGGCGTAAAAACCGTCTTTCGACTGTTCGGGCGCGATTCCAACAAGGCAATTGCCGATGTAATTGCATTGAAGGGTGAGGTAATAAACGATGACAAGCCGCTCACGATCACTCATCCGGTTGAGCGGTGGAAAACCAAAACGATTACCGACTTTTACGCAAAGGAACTATATATCGACGCTATTGTAAACGGCAAACGTGTGTTGCCTCACAAGGATGTATATCAGCTGCAGCAGGATTGCGCGGCGAGCTTGGACGGCTTCTGGGAGGAGTACAAGCGTCTTAGCAATCCTCACGACTACAAGGTAGATTTGTCCGATAAGCTGTACGAGCTAAAACAACAGCTCATTCGGGAAGAACGCAATACGGTGGCAAAATGAGTTTCAAAAAAGTTTTCAGGGGCTACGACCCAATTGAAGTGGATAAATACATTGCGGATACCGCCGCAAAAGAACAAAAAATTCGTGTCGCGCAAAAAGAGCGCATTGATCAGCTTTCAGACGAAAACCATGCGCTTCGTCAGCAAATAAAGCAGTATCAAACAGACGAGCAGGCGATTAGCAAGTCGTTGATAGCTTCTCAGCATCTTGCGCAGGAGTTAAAATTCGATGCCGAGAGATATTCCGATTTGGTTCTTTCTCGTGCAAAAATTTTCTATGCCACTTGGCGGGCTTACTCTCAAACGCTCATCGCGGCTCTATCCGAAGATGAGGTTCGCGCTTTTAACACTTTGCAAAATAAGATCGAGGCGGTAATCAATGCCTACGAGGGTAAGGATGTAGCAAAGGAAATGGAAGAAAAGAAGGCTCGCCACGAAAGGGAGGTGGCTTCGGCTGCCGCCGCTCAGCAAGCGGAGATACAATCCGAAGCTCAGTCAGCCGCTCCGCAGCAGCAACCTGCGGCACAACAGACCTCTGCCGCGCAGCCCGCTGTTCAAACGGCTCCGTCACCGGCGCAGCCTGTTGTTCAGCCTGTATCCTCTGCCGAGCAGAAAACCGTTTCGGAGGAGCGTCCCCTGACGGAAGAGGAAAAATGGCGTCAGGCGCGCGAGGTGGTAGATGTCACTCCAAGCGAAAAAACCATGGGTATCTACGCCAATCCCATAGGTAAGGTGGAGCAGGCTTCCGGTCAGGTCATAGACCTCAGAGAGCTTACCAAGACGGATATGTCTTTGGAGGACCTTTGCGCGGAGCTTGGACTTATTGTAAAGAAAGACTGAATTTGCTCCGCTATTGTATATTTTAACCGACCGTTCGATCCCTTGGAAAATTGCAAACCTATTGGCGTAAAAGTAAGGTCATTGACATTATTTTGTCGGATAAACAAAGTTGTAGCGATCGGTAGAGTTTGTTTATAAGCGATAAAATCGACCGATCACGGTTTAGACAAATGGGAAATGTAATTTTAGACGCACTTAAAGACAGTGCTATAGCCGCGCCTTTTTTACTCTTGATATATTTGCTCATAGAGTTTCTCGAAAGCAACAGCAGGGCAAGATGCCGCACAGTTAAGCTCCTCAACGGCAAATTTGCTCCATTGGTTGCGAGTGGAGTGGGGCTTATTCCTCAATGCGGGTTTTCGGTGATGGCGGCGGATCTGTATTGCCAAAAATATCTCAAATTAGGCACGCTTGTTGCTTTTTTTGTCGCTACAAGTGACGAGGCGTTGCCCATTTTGCTTACTAACGTTGAGACGCTGCCGGTTGTGTGGATAGTGCTGCTTGTCAAGATCGTCTATGCCGTTGTGCTTGGCTATATTGTCAATTTGTTTGACCGCCGTCCGCTTGCTGCCGACTATGAATTGAATGATGAACATGGCTGCTGTCACCACGAGATGAGCGGTGAACACAAACGGAATTTTTGGGGCTTTGTCAAGCATCCTATTTTGCACACAATCAAAATATTTGTCTATATATTTGTTGTCAATGCTGTTTTTGGCATTTTGTTGTATTATTTTGAACAGCCAATTTTGGACTTTGCCGCCAAGCTGGGCGCTGCGCAAAGTCTGTTTACGGCGCTTATAGGCTTGGTGCCCAACTGTGCCGGCAGTGTGATATTGACTGGAATGTTTGCCGACGGTATCATAACTCTTCCCGCTTTGCTTGCGGGATTGGTAAGCAACAGCGGTATTGCGTTGGCAATTTTGTTTAAAGAAAAAAAAGAGCTTAAACGCAACCTTTTGATACTGCTGCTGATGTACTTTGTCGGTGCGCTTTGTGGCGTTGTTGGTTGGCTGTTTACGCTTATTTGATGCTTTTGCTTCTTAATATTTTGCTATTTTGTAGGCTATTATTTCAGTCATAGTATATAAATAATCGCAAAAACATAATTTTATTATATCAAAAAGTATAAAAATTCCCGAATTTATTTGCGGGAAATTCTTTTATGTTGTACAATATTTTCACAACGAAACGTAACGACACAAGTATTGCTTTGCATGTAAATCTGATCACGGCACAATGTTTTCGGATAGCTGCGGAGCAGTACTTTTTTGTTTAGGAGGAGTTATGCCAAAAAATTTGTTTCAACGTATGATATTTGCACTCATCACCGTAGTGATTACGGTACATGCTTATGTCTTTTACAGCTTGTATGTCATCAATGGCAACTATTTTATGCAGTTGACGGGTGAAACCGGCGTTATTGCCGCGATAAATGCAATGGGCGGTGTTTCGGTATTCGGAACTCCCGTTCCCATTTGGGCGGTGGTGCTCATAGAATTTGCTTTCGCCTATACCTTGGAGTGCGTCATGGGCAGTCCGTGCAGCTTCCGTCTGGTGTGCAGAGTATTCAAGCCGGGCAGCGTTCATCCTGTGATTTTCGAGTCGGCTATCATCATTGCCACGGTGGGACTGATGTGTCCCGCAATGAGCTTTATTGCTGCCGTTATGTATTATCCGTACGGTTTTGCTTCCTTCAATTTTTGGACGCTTTTGGCAAATTGGCTCAAACTGGTTTGCTTCAATCTACCGTTCGCCTTCTTTTCTCAATTGCTGTTTATACAGCCATTTGTGCGCACATTGTTCAAGGCAATTTTTCGACCGGACAAGCGTACAGACAATTCTCAGAATGAACCTACTTCCACAATGGCGCAATAACGGCGTTGGTTGGCTTGCGGCGGCTTTTGTGTTTTGCGCTGAACGTCCATCATAGTGCATATTTCCTTGTTTTACCCGACAGCGTATTATCTCTTTGTTGATTTATATGCTTTTTTATGGTACAATATAAAAAAACGACGCATTATCTTAAAATTGTTGATTGCGTCGTTTCCCTTCACAATCAAATCAAAACTTGACATATACTTGGACGCAAGCTTTTATAGCCTACAAGAGGAATTTGACCGCGGTTTGATACTCACGACGAGCTTCTGAAACTGTGCAATGCTTATAACCCGCAATAAAGCGTCTGAATTTAATTTTAGTGGAGAAATTATGCCGTCAAGCAAAGAATATTTGAAGTTCATACTGGAGCAATTGTCGAGCTTAAAGGATATAACCTACAAGCCTATGATGGGCGAATTTCTGATTTACTATCGCGGCAAACTTGTCGGCGGTATCTATGACGACAGATTACTTGTAAAACCCGTAAAATCTGCAATTGCTTATTTACCCCAAGCAGAGTATTCCTTGCCTTATGAGGGCGTAAAGGAAATGTTACTTGTGGACAATGTAGATGATAAGCTTTATTTGGAAGGATTGTTTGAGGCAATGTATGATGACTTACCTATGCCGAAAATTAAAAAGAAATAAATTTCAATTTAGAGTGTTATGGGTTGGTTTAATTATTATGGGTTGATTGCGGTTGCAATCATCTTGATTCCGAATATCATCAGCGCGGCGGTCGATAAAAGTGCATTTGAAAATAGATATAACAAGAAAACAATTCTTGCGTTAGAACAGATCGGGCGCTATGGTTGTATAGCATTTATGATATTCAATATCCCGTACACCTACTTTGATTTTTGGTTCGATTTGTGCGGTCGTTGTATACCTGTCGGTAAACGGAGCATTTCTCGCGCTATATTTATTGGGGTGGATCATTTATCGAAAGGGGCGCGGCAGAGCAAAAATACTTTGGCTCTCCATAACGCCCACTGTGATTTTTGTGTTCAGCAGTATTATGGTGCTGTCAATTCCGCTTTTGATTTGTTCGATAATTTTCGGGATTGGACATATTACGATCAGTTGTAAGAATATCGAACGGTAAATATCAATTTGACGGAGAAGTATGAAAACAATTTTTTTAGTCGGCGGTACTATGGGCGTAGGAAAAAATGCCGTATGCCAAAAAATGAATTATTTGCTTAACAACAGTGTGTTTCTTGACGGGGGATTGGTGTTGGCATGCCGATCCGTTTCAAGTGACGGAAGAAACAAAAAATATGGTTATGGATAACATCAGTCACTTACTCAACAACTTTATCCATTGTTCCGTCTACGAAAACATTGTTTTTAGTTGGGTCATGCACCGACAGGATATTATAGAGGGCTTGTTGGAAAGCCTTGACGCGCGACATTGCATTGTTAAAGTGTTTTCGCTTATCTGCGATGAAGAAACACTGCGGGAACGATTGCAAAAAGATATCTCAAACGGGCTTCGTACGGCAGATGTAATAGATAGAAGTATTGCGCGATTACCCTTATACCAAAAGTTAAATACTGTCAAAATCGACACAACGTCCAAAAGTATCGACGACATTGCAAAGGAAATTATTGCAAGCTGAATCATTTGAGGGAGAAAATATGTTGATTAAAAATCTATGTAAAGAAATTGATTTAAAATACGAACAATTAAAAATGGCATTGTGCGGCACCGATTTAGCCAAGATAAAAGAACTGACCTTGGAAATGCACGCTTTGGTTCATTCGGCAATTATATCCGGTAGGAACGAACAAACTCTTGCCGATTATGTTTGGGATTATTTGGCAAACGGCAATCAAAACGAATTGGTGCCCAGAAAAAATTTTGACACAGATCTTCACTATGACGGAACTGCTACGGTGCCGTTAGTTTGGCAGTTTTGGCATACATACAGAATAGAAGATCTCATCAGCAATATTCTTATTGGCAACAGAATGCAAATTTTCAATTCGGAATGGCAACGAAGGATAGGCTCGTCTATTTCTGATACAGGCAACGCATTGGAATTTGATGCGGCGGTAGAATTCGGCAAATCAATAAACACGACGGAGCTCCGCAGCTATATGATTGAGGTGGGAAAAAACACAAGAGAGATCATCAGCTCTTTGACGCTCGATCAAATACAGTCAATGGTGCCGGAGGAACGGATAATGCGTATACTTGAAGAAGGTGGGGTTACTACCGATTTTCGTTCCGTATGGTTATTGGTGTTTTGGGGACGTCTCACCGTCGGCGGAATGATTTTGACACCGATCACGTGTCATCATACAATGCACTTGTTTGCTTGCCTGGACAAAATACGCTAAGTTTCAGTTTGACTGAGAAGTCTTGTTATGACGAAATACGTGTTTATCATCTGCTCAAGCAGTGAATTATTGCTGCAAGGGTGACTTGGCGGCACTCTGGACAAGAAGATTGACTGCAAAGCATTGCAAATAAGTAGCTTGAAATCGTCGGATTACAAACTGTCCTAAGACGTTTTGCTTAAACTCTGTCTTTTGTAAACCGGTTGGCTGTGCAGCAAATTTGACGGTTGCGCTGATTGATTCCGCGAGGTGTCGCAGCGACAAAACAGTCCCGACAGTAGAGGATTGGGAAGCTTTCGGGTAAGAGGAAGGGCGCAAGCGGCGAGGGCTTCCCGAAAGGAACTGTCTTATATTGCTATCTTGCGTAAGCCCTGCGGCAGAAAATTTATTCAATATCATGATATAAATTTGTCAATTCAGAGGACAATTACGAGCCGTACGTTTGGCTTGACAAAAATAACGTGGAAGCTCCATTTCCGACGGAAAATTGAAAAAAGCGGTGTGTTGCAACCGCTTTTTTTGATTATCCGAATTTATATACAAAGTTCAACGCCTTGCCGCGTCGTCTATCAATACATATCTCCGCCGGGGTTGGGTGCAACAGGCGCCGGTGGCTCGGGGATGTCGCACACAATGGATTCGGTGGTGAGCAGTGTGCCCGCAACGCTTGCGGCGTTTTGCAATGCCGAACGAGTTACCTTCGTCGGATCAAGAATACCTTTCTGTATCATATCGCCGTAGGTTCCTGTCAGCGCGTCATATCCATAGTTTTGATTGCGTTTTGCAAGAACGTTTTCCACAATCACGCCGCCGTTGACGCCTGCATTTTCCGCGATTTGCTTGATAGGAGCCTCCAAAGCCTTGCGTACAATTTGCGCTCCGGTCTTTTCATCACCGCTCAGCTCTCTAACGAGCTTGTCTACTTCGGGAATCGCCGCAAGCAGTGCAACTCCGCCGCCCGCAACAATGCCTTCCTCGACGGCGGCGCGCGTAGCGTTCAGCGCGTCCTCTATGCGCATCTTGCGTTCCTTCATTTCCACTTCGGTAGCCGCTCCGACGTTTATTTGAGCGACGCCGCCGGCAAGCTTTGCCAGACGTTCTTGATATTTTTCTTTGTCGTAGTCGCTGGTAGAGTCCGCCATCTGCTTGCGAATTTGCGAAATACGCTGTGCAATAGCCGATTGAGCGCCGGCGCCTTCTACGATGATAGTGTTGTCCTTGTCCACTTTGACTTGGCGCGCTCTGCCCAGCATATCAACGGACGCGTTCTTAAGCTCCAAGCCCAGCTCTTCGGTGATTACGGTGCCGCCTGTAAGGATTGCTATATCTTGCAGCATTTCTTTACGTCTGTCGCCGAAGCCGGGCGCCTTGACTGCTACGCACACGAAGGAGCCGCGCAGCTTGTTGAGGATTAATGTGGTGAGGGCTTCGCCTTCAACGTCCTCGGCAATGATGAGAAGCTTTGCGCCCATCTTAACAACCTGTTCGAGTAAGGGCAGTATTTCTTGAATCGAGCTTATTTTCTTATCCGTGATGAGAATGTAGGGATTATCCAATTCCGCAACCATCTTGTCCAAATCGGTAGCCATATACGGGCTGGCGTAGCCGCGATCGAATTGCATGCCTTCCACAACGTTGAGTTCGGTTTTCATCGTCTTGCTTTCTTCAACGGTAATAACGCCGTCGTTGCCTACCTTTTCCATTGCGTCGGAAATAAGCTGTCCGATAGTTTCATCCGCAGCGGAAATGCTTGCTACTTGCGCTATAGATTGTTTTCCTTCGACGGGTGTGGATATGTGCTTGAGCTTTTCCACGCAAACCTCTACGGCTTTGTCAATTCCCTTGCGCAAAATAATCGGGTTTGCTCCTGCGGCCACATTTTTGTTGCCTTCGCGTATTATTGCCTGCGCAAGCACAGCCGCGGTGGTGGTGCCGTCGCCTACTACGTCGTTTGTTTTGGTGGACGCTTCCTTTATTATCTGCGCGCCCATGTTTTCAAACGGATCCTTGAGTTCGATTTCCTTTGCGATAGTCACACCGTCGTTGATAACCAGCGGTGTGCCGTATTTCTTTTCCAAAATCACGTTTCTGCCCTTGGGACCAAGTGTTATTTTGACTGTATCCGCAAGCTGATTTACACCGTTTTCAAGAGCTTTTCTCGCTTCTTCGCCGTACTTGATTTGTTTTGCCATAGTTTATTCCTCCACAATTGCCAAAATATCGCTTTGTTTAATGACGGTAACTTCCTCGCCGTCAATTTTGAAAGTGCTGCCCGCATACTTGCTGTAAAGCACCTTGTCGCCGACAGACACGATCATCTTTACTTCTTTTCCGTCGATCAGTCCGCCCTCGCCCACTGCCACAACAACAGCAACCTCCTGCTTTTCCTGTGCAGCCGTAGGAAGAAAAATTCCTCCCACCGTCTGTTCTTTTTCCTCTGTTTTTTTGACTACAACCTTGTCAAAAAGCGGTTTCAGTTTCATTTATTTGCCTCCAAACATATTGTTTCCAAATTTTTTAGCAGTCAAACGCCTCGACTGCTAACTATATTATACTACACATTTGCAAAATGTCAACACAATTACTTGCTTATTTTGTAATTTTTTTGACGAAGTACAAAGAAAATATTTTCAAAGTATTGTTATTTTTGCACAAAAATGATATACTATTTCTGTAATACTTAACCAAAGGAGAAAATTATGGATAAAGTATTGTTTTCAGTTGGTTCTTTTGACGTGCTGTTGTGGCATTTGCTTGCCGTTTTAGGCTTGATAGTTATTTTGGCGCTGATTGTTGTAATTGCTGTTCTGGCGCGCAAAAAGTCTGCGCTCAAAGATGAATCTGCAGCGGAACAGCCTCAATCAAAGGACGTCGAGACAAAGGATGAGACATTGGCAGCACAGCCGGCCGTTCAATCCACTGACAACGCGCCGATCGAGGAGGAATCCGCGAATGACGTTACTGTAGTGGAGGAAGAGGATGACGAGCCGGAAGAGGATATAGAACCCGCTACCGAAGAAGAGGCTGCTCAGGAAGAAAAAGCCGCCCGAGAACAAAAACGTCCCAAAAACTATCACATTTCTTTACGTGCCGACGGCAAATGGCAGGTCAAGCTCAGCAAGGGTGCAAAGCCGCTTAAGTTGTTTGACACGCAGGCGCAAGCTATTGCTTTCGCCAAGGAAAAAGCAAGGAACCAAGAGGGCACAATTACCATTCACAAGGTGAACGGACAGATCCGCAAGCAGAAGTATTGATATGAACAAGTGGGATAAAAGATTTATGGAACTCACCGAGCAGGTTGCAACCTGGTCCAGCTGTTTCAAAGAAAACCGTCAGGTCGGCGCGGTGATCGTGCGTGACAAGCGTGTTCTTTGTACCGGCTACAACGGCGCGCCCGAAGGAATACCCAGCTGCAAGGAAAAGGGTGAGTGTATGCGTATCAAGTTGGGGATACCCAGCGGTACAAATTTGGAAAAATGTTATTCAGTGCATGCGGAGCAGAATGCCATAGTAAATGCCGCCCGCATGGGAGTATGCCTTGACGGATCCACATTATATTGCACACATCAGCCCTGTGTAATTTGCGCAAAATTGATTGTCAACGCCGGGATAAAGCGTGTGGTGTACAAGGAAGGCTACCCCGACGAGTTTGCTGTCGAAGTGCTCAAAGAAGCCGGTATTCTGCTTGACCGTTATCAGGAGCCTTGAGCGCGTCGGGCGTCAAAGTTTTTGAAGTCGTATTTTATCGGAGCTTTGATGGAAAATAAATATCGGCATTTTTGGGGATTGTTATCTCTGCTGTTCTGTACCAAATGTTCAATATAAGTAATTTTTCAAAAGATAATTGAGTTTATTGTTCCCTCTTCCGTTGCTGCAAAACAGCGGGAAGAGGGTTTTTGTGTGGGTATATCCGTTTTTTAATATTTTTCTAAAGCATTGTTGCAGACGCCAAATATTTCATCGGTATATCAAATACATCTACGGCTCCGCGATAGCCGTCCGCTTTCAATTGCGGCAGTGCATGCGCGTAAGCGAGCATTATTTTTGCGGTGTAGTCGGGGTTGTTGTCAAGAGTAACGGTACAATTTGCTTCGAAGCCCTCACCCGTGCAGATCACTTGCCCCCGGTGGTGGGTACGTCTTTTCAATTCGCGTACTTCCTGCTGCGAAACAAAGTGCACAACAGTAGTGTAACCCTCAAAGTAATTTGGCATGCTCAGTATTTGTTTTTCTATTTCTTTTTTATCGTTTTCCACGCATGCAACATAGCAAATGCGGTCATGCAGGAGCTTTCCGTCGGTTACGCCCTTGCTTACGCGCGTCAAAGCGTCGGCCTTAGGCACGGTAAACTGCACGGCGTCCAACACACCGGGTATCGCCCGAATAGCGTTGCTGTGTCCTTGTGATACTCCCTCGCCCCACAACGTGGCATATTCCGTTGCGCCTATGCCGAAAACCGCTCTCGCTAAGGACAAAAGTCCCGGATCCCACCCGGTGGATATGATCGCAAGACTTTCTTTTTTGACGCTGTTGAGGTATGCTTTGTACTCGGCAATTTTGGCATGAGTGTCAAAGCTGTCAACGGTATCTATGTTTTCAAAGGCGTTGGCGTAGCTTTCTATATCCGAGTAGCTGCCAAGGGCAAGCATTGCCACGTCAAAGTCTTGTTTTTTGCCTATTTCCTTCATCGGACGGTAACGCGGATGGTTTATTTCCCGTCGGGAGTACACAGCGACAAGCTCCGTCTCTGTGTTTTTTTGCGTTTCTTTTTCAAGGCTTTTCCCCAAATTTCCATAACCGACAATTGCAATTTTAAGCATGTTTTTCCTCCGGATATCAATATATGCTTGTGTGTTGTAAAAATTGTTTATACTCAACGTCACGCAGTTGAAATCGACAAAAATAAACAAATTAAACAAATTTATCACTATTGAGGTATAAAAAGGTCATTTTTGATCACAAATTACAAATTAGAATCGCAAAATAAAGAAAAAGTATTTATATATGCTTTATTTTTTTCGTAAAATATTGTATTATATAAAAAAATATAGTATAATATTTGTGTCCATATGGACACAATGCAACGATAGGTAGACGATATGCAGGAATTTTTAAAAGGCATCTTTTCGGACGTGGACATAAATTTGTTGGTCACTCGAATTATATTTGTGGCTGCGCTCACGTGCGTTTATTTTTTGTTCTTCTATTACGCAAAAAAACGAAATTTGCAGCTGTACACATACATTGTGATAAGTGTAGTGGTGGTATTGTTTGTCTTATCTTTTTTGACGACCTCCGCAGAGCTTCGTTTCTACGTCTACATTATTTTAGCTTTGCTGATGGTGTTGGGACTGATGCTGTTCATTTCCGATATAAGCCGTCACATTTTCCGTTTGTCTTTGAAACGCAAGAGCTTTCGTGAAAATCTTGCCGATCACTACGGCAGCGAAGATTTGAGAAAGTCGGTATCCGAAATTATCAAATCCTGCCTGCGCCTTTCCAAAACAGATACAGGTGCGCTGATTGTGCTTGCCGACCATATGTCGGATGAAATCCTGGAAAGCGGGATCAAAGTAAATTCGGAAATAACGGCAGAGCTCATCGAAACGTTGTTTTTTCCAAAAACTCCGTTGCACGACGGCGCGGTAATCATCACAGCCAACAAGGTTTTGTCGGCCGGTTGCTATTTACCTCTTACGCAAGCGCAAAACTTGCCCAGGGAGTTCGGCACGCGTCATCGTGCGGCGATAGGGGTTGCGGCGGCGTTTCCCGACTGTACGGCTATCGTGGTAAGTGAAGAAACGGGTATAATTTCCGCTATGCACGATGGCAAGATAAAGCGCTATCTTGATAGCCGCCAACTGCAGGATATATTGGAATGTGCAATGGGTTTGGCTGACGAAAGCGCTGAAGAAAGACTTTGGGGAGAAAAATAATCATGAAAAAGAAAAAAGGAATGACTGCGTCTCAAAGAATTGCACATTTTTTCAAGCACTATTTTGTATTGCTGTTGCTTGCTTTGGGCTGCGCCGTTTTGAGCGTATTATTGATCGCATTTTGTGCATGATCGCCGCAAAAGAAATGGTTCTGTTCGTTTGATGTGAGATAAACATTTTTGAAAAAATCGACCGAAAATCTTCGGTCGTTTTTTTGTAAGATAAACAGGGTCATACAAGCCTTGTCGTGAATAAAAGAGCTTGAACCATATAACAATTGTTATAAAATTACCGTGCAGTACTCGACATTTCTGTATTACTAACAAGGAAAGAAATTGCCGACGGAGTACAGTGTGTATGTCAAGTATTTTGACAAGCTTGTAAACGTAGTCCTGTTTAAAGTGCGCGGTGCGACGGTTTCCTCAAAGAGATCTATATTTCTCTTCGATAGCTGTTATTTAACAGTTTTGTGCAAGTCGTGGACTATTTTGCGGTGGTTTTTGTATATTCGCAAGCTATAAACCGTAAGATATTGCATGATTGTGGCAAAATTCGGCGGCACGGCGGTAACTCCGCGCAATCTCATTTATCTCAAACGCATTGTTACGAAAAATCACTGTGCCGTGGTGGTCAGCGCAGTCGGCAGGGAGTACAAGGATGATGTCAAAGTGACGGATCTTTTGCTTGATTACTACGAAACCGGCAATCAGCAAGCTTGGGCAACAATTGCGGACAAATACCGTCGACTTGTCGAGGTCAATGGCATTGCGGTAGATGTGGAGGCCTTGTTGTCAGATGCAAGATTGCGTGCGGCAAGCTGCAATCGTGAGTATTGTGCGTCTCTCGGGGAGGAGTTGTCCGCGCGCATTGTGGCGGCATTTCTCGGTACGAGCTATGTAGAGGCGGAAAATGTGATACGCTTTGATGAAAAGGGCGTCTTGGATGCTGCACAAACCTATTCCAATGTTCGTGATGTCTTTTGCGACGGCAAGCAGCATGTTTTGGGCGGCTTTTACGGTGGAGGTATTAACGGCAGAAAGACATTTTCGCGGGGCGGTGGAGATGTGACGGGTGCCATCGTTGCCGCTGCGCTTAACGCGTCGTTGTATGAAAACTGGACTGATGTCAACGGAGTGTGCGTTGCCAACCCTGCCAAGGTGCACAACGTTGCAACGGTTGCAGGGATGAGCTACGCAGAAATGCGCATGCTTTCTTTGGCAGGAGCCGAGGTTTTGCATCCGGATGCCGTTGCTCCTTGTCAATCATGCGCTATTCCCATCAGAATAGGCAATTTTTTCAATCCGGACGGCGCCGATACGCTTGTTACCAACTGTCCGTCCTATTACAAGCTGCTTTCCGTCGCGGAAAAAGAAGAAAGCAAATTTTTTGTTACTACTGTGTTGCATAGCTGTCCTCTTTGGGAAATGGCGCACAGGCTGGAGTGTTTTCTCAAACAGTCTACGCATGAGCTGCATTTGGAAAACAAAAGTTACTCCGTCGATTCAGATATCCTACGTGTAGAACTGTCCGAACATACTGTACGCCTATACTCACGACATTCTATTCTCAATTCTTTATATGGATATTTAATTAACTCAAAAATCTGATTTTATCTTTGAAACAACATAAGGACAAATTTTTATTTTCGCATGACGAAATTGTACTTCGGAAAGCAAGATCGCCGAAAATCCATGTGTTGGATATGCAAACTAAATTATCTTGACTAAATTACTTTAATCAACTACAATATACCGTGAGGTAATTATGAAAACTCTTGTTATCGGCGGCGGTATGGCCGGTCTCACTTATGCAGTAGTCGCCTGCAAAAACGGTTATGACGTCACGGTTGCCGAACGAAACAGCCGCGTAGGTAAAAAGCTTGCTATGACGGGAAACGGCAAATGCAACATAGGCAACGACAATGTCACCGCGGCATGTTACAATCGCTCAAAACTTGTCAAACGTGTGTTGGAAGCAGTGCCCGTTGACGAATACAAACGTTTTCTGAACAGCTGCGGGATATTCACTTATTCTGACTGTGAGGGACGTGTATATCCGCTTTCGGACAGTGCTTCTAATGTTGTGGATTGTCTTAGATATCAATTATCCAAGTTTGGAGGCAAGCTGCTTACAGATGCATTGGTGACGTGCGTTGCCAAAATACGCGGTGGCTATGAGGTCGTGATAAACGGGCAAAAGGTCTATTTTGACAAGGTTGTTGTAGCTTGCGGCAGTCGTTCGCAGGCTGCACCGACTTTTTTGGAACAGCTTGTACCTTCAACAGCGCTGACGCCGACCGTGCCGTCTCTTGTGCCGGTAAAGGTTCGCGATCCCGACGGTACCCTTAACGGACTTCGCGTGCGGGCAAAAGTCACATTATCGGATCATGATATTGTGTTGGGCAGTCAACAGGGGGAAGTGCTTTTTCGTGATTACGGGCTTTCGGGTATCTGCATACTTAACTTATCGGCGATTATTGCCCGCCGAAACGTACTTCGAAAAAATGGCGACTACCGTTTTGAAATGGATGTTGTGCCAGATCTTGACGAATGGATTTTGGAGGAAATACTATACAAGCGTATGTTGGCGGGTGAGCGAGAAAAAGCCTTTTACGGAATACTGCACAACAAACTCGCTGCGCATATTTTGCGCCGTATAGGCGGCAGCAGTAGCACAATGGAGGCTGCCCATCTGGCAAAGCATCTGACCTTTGATTTTGACCGATTGCTGGATTGGTCCATGAGTCAGGCAACTGCCGGCGGAATAGACGAGGGTTATCTTTCCGATTCGCTGAAGCTGAGCAATGGTGTGATTGCTTTGGGCGAGGCGTTAAACGTTGATGGAATATGCGGCGGTTACAATCTCTATTTTGCGGCGGCTTCAGCGCTTTTTGTATTCACTCCTGATGAAAGAGAAATAGCCTTTTCATTGTCATAGAGCCTCATTATGTAATGTTTCTCGTGGACTTGAAAAGCAGTACATAAAATGAAAAAAAACGTTTTCAAACTATAGAGTTATTGTTTTATTTTGTATAAATAAATTCTACTACTCTATAAAAATGTAAAATATACGATACTATTTCTGGCATAGTAATATGGGATTTTATCTTACAAAACCAATCAATATTCCAATAGGGCAAAATGTAAACGATGTCGTCGCGCGGCTGCATAATTTGCTGAAAATTAAACCCGGCGAGCTCAAAAGCGTTGCTCTTCATCGTCAAAGTGTGGATGCGCGGGATAAGTCCAATGTGCATTTCGTATGTTCTTATTTGGTGGAAACAACTCGCGCGCCGCAAAACGCCGTTCCGTTTAAGTATCCTGCGGATGTGTTGATGCGGACAGTGTCCAACCCCACAAAAATGCATGTAGTAGTTGTAGGCGCGGGACCGGCAGGACTTTTTGCAGCGCTGTATCTGGTAAAAAGCGGCGTACATGTAACAGTGGTCGAACGCGGTTCGGATGTCGATGAGCGGCAGAAAATAGTACGGTGTTTTTTTTATGGCGGAGAGTTGAACGAAAATACCAATGTGCAGTTCGGCCTGGGCGGAGCGGGAACATTTTCCGACGGCAAGCTTACAAGCGGAATTTCTTCGCCTTTGACGCACACTGTCTTTCGTCAGCTTGTACGCAGCGGTGCGCCGGAAGATATTTTGACCTCATCCCTACCGCACGTCGGCACGGACAGATTGGTTTGTGTCGTTGCAGATATGCGTGATGAGATCCTGCACAACGGTGGTGAGTTCATTTTTAATGCAGAAGTTACTGACTTATTACTGGATAAAGGCTCTGTCAAAGGAGTCAGACTTGACAATGGAATTACGCTGTCTGCCGACAAAGTTGTTCTTGCTTGCGGTCACAGCGCGCGTGATACATTTCGTTTGCTAAACGCTTTAGGTGCAGAGCTCACATTCAAACCATTTGCGGTGGGAGTACGTGTGGAGCACAGCCGCAAATTTATAAATCTTGCTCAGTACGGTTCTCTTTTTGCCACCCATCGTGATTTGCCTGCTGCAAGCTACAAGCTCGTTATGAACGGAGACACGCACAGCTGTTATAGCTTTTGTATGTGTCCGGGCGGCGTAGTTGTTGCTGCCGCTTCGGAAAGCGACGGCGTAGTTGTAAACGGTATGAGCAACTATGCGCGCAATGACGCAAATTCCAACAGCGCGCTTGTCGTCAATGTTACTGCAGAAGACGTTGCCTCCTACGGCTATGGTAACGGACCTTTCGCAGGAGTGAATTTTCAGCGTGAATTGGAACGTCGCGCGTTTATTCTTGGCGGCGGAAAATATATTGCGCCGGCGCAAAATGTAACGGATTTTCTTGCCAATCGCACAAGCACGTCTTTCGACGTCAGTCCAAGTTATCCGCGCGGCGTAAAATCTGCGGATTTGCGAACGATCTTCCCCGAACAGATCACTCGCACGCTATGCGAGGGGTTGGAGTGTTTTGACCGTAAAATTCGCGGGTTCGGTACAAATGGTGTGCTTACCGCCGTGGAGAGCCGCACATCGTCTCCGGTGAGAATTGTGCGCGGTGACAACTTGCAAAGCAATCTTAAAAACTTGTATCCTGTGGGCGAGGGTGCTGGGTATGCCGGCGGTATCGTATCATCTGCTGTTGATGGACTTCGCATAGCCATGCGCATAGTTGACGAAATATAGCTTTGAATTTGCATTGTAATATTCCGTTATTTGGCGCGGTAACTATTTTTTGACGGGACAACTGCGCTCAACTCGTTTTTCTTTAAGGGCAATCTGTCTCCGTACGGACATTTTCGTTGGGTATTTTCTGTCGGAACGGTATGCTCGAAAATATTCAAAAGCAATTACTATTTTATTTGAATTGCAGATAATAGAATACCCGAGTGTAGCTCTCGGGTATTTGACTGCTTATATATTTATCTAAGGCAAGCGGTTGTTTAGAAAGATTGCTGCAGATCCTTTCTTTCCGGAATAAAAGAATCGAATATCATATTGTCAAAGCTGTCGTGCAGGCGGTCGAAATCTTCTTGGCTGCGTATAGTCCAGCAAATGATTGGAACCTTTTTTGCCCAGCGTGCCACCGCTTTGTTTGTGGCTATTGTTGCTGCGTCGTAGGCGATAAATTGTGCGCCATTCCATCCGCAAAGCTTAAGATCGGCAAGCAGCCACCTTTTTATTCGGCTGAATGCTCCGTTGAAGCTGCATGAAAGCTGTCCGCGTACAACGTCGGGAGCATGTACCTTGAACCATCTTATGATAAAAGGATTAAAGGATTCAATGCAGTAGTGCCCCTTGTAGCCTTTTAGCATATCGTAAGTTTTTTGTTCCACTTCGCCGATCTTGTCATGCGTTTTGATTTCCACAACAAGATTTACCCCGTTTGCCGCATCAAGAAACTCTTCAAATGTTGGTATAACTTGTTCGGTGTCTGCAAGTCGTAGCTCACGCAGCTCTGCAAAAGTTTTGTCAATGAGCCTGCCTTCGACGCCTGTCATACGCCTAAGCGTATCATCGTGGAAAACCACCAACACGCCGTCCTTTGTCATTTGTACGTCGGTTTCTATGGCAAAGCTTTTCTCTGCTGCCCGCCTGAAAGCAGGCAGTGAATTTTCGGGTATACCTGCTGATATATCAAAAAGTCCTCGGTGAGCAACATAGACATCTGTCAGCCATTTGTATTCTGTTCTAATCAATGTTTTGTACCTCGTTGTTGTTTTTAATGATTATAATACGAATCAAATGTTTTTGCAATAATAATATGTCGGTTTACAAAACGCCTTATTCTGTATAACACGGTAAAAATTTCGCAACCCGTAGACAAATGTGCAAAATTACTGTATAATTGGGCTATGTCACAACAAAGTATACGTAATTTTTGTATAATAGCTCACATCGATCATGGTAAGAGCACTCTTGCCGATAGATTGATGGAATACACCGGACAAGTAGCCAAGCGCGACCTTGAGGCGCAGATGTTGGATTCGATGGATATCGAACGTGAGCGTGGTATTACAATCAAGCTTACTCCCGTAAGGATGCACTACACAATGGATGGTGTAGAGTATACGCTCAATCTTATAGACACGCCGGGTCACGTAGACTTCAACTACGAAGTTTCCCGTTCTCTTGCGGCATGCGAGGGCGCCCTGTTGGTGGTGGACGCTTCGCAAGGAGTAGAAGCGCAAACGCTTGCCAACTGCTATTTGGCATTGGAAAATAATCTTGAAATCATCCCCGTCATCAACAAGATAGACTTGCCTTCTGCGGATATCGAGGGCGCTAAAAAGGAAATAGAGGACGCGATAGGTTTGGACGCAAGTGAAGCTCCGCTTGTTTCCGCCAAGGAAGGCATCAATATCAAGGATGTACTGGACGCTGTGATAAAGCTTGTTCCTCCTCCGAAAGGCGAAGAAAAAGAGCCGTTGAAGGCGTTGATTTTTGACTGTCAGTACGACAACTACAAGGGAGTGATCATTTTCGCTCGCATAATGGACGGCGCCGTTCGGGTAGGAACGCAAATTAAAATGTTTCAGACGCCGGGGAAAACCTTTGATGTTACCGAAGTGGGCATTTTTGCACCGGCAATGCAGCCTGTGGATTGTCTGCGGGCGGGCGATGTCGGCTACATTTGCGCCAGCATAAAGACCGTTTCCGATACCAAAGTCGGCGACACCGTCACCGACGCAAAGCGTCCTTGCGCACAGCCGCTGCACGGCTACAAAGAAGTTAAGCCCATGGTTTTCTGCGGCATTTTCCCCGCGGACGGCAGCAAATACAACGATTTGAAGGAAGCTCTTGAAAAACTCAAGCTCAATGATGCGTCGCTTACCTACGAGCCGGACACATCGGTGGCGCTGGGCTTCGGTTTTCGATGCGGATTTTTGGGTCTGCTGCATATGGAAATAATACAGGAACGGCTTGAACGCGAGTTTGATCTCGATTTGGTGACTACGGCGCCAAGCGTAGTGTACAAGGTTTTTACGACTCAAGGTGAGGTGCTGCTGATTGACAACCCAACAAAGCTGCCTTCGCCCACGCTCATAGAGCACATGGAGGAGCCTATTGTCAAGGCGGAGATATTCTCTCCTCCGGAGTACGTCGGCGACGTTATGGGCTTGTGTCAGGATAAGCGCGGAACCTTTCTAGATATGACTTATCTTGATACGAGACGTGTAAAGCTTACATACGACCTGCCGCTCAACGAGATAATTTACAACTTTTTCGATACTTTAAAATCACGCACGCGCGGTTATGCAAGTATGGATTACGAATTGACAGGCTTTACGCCTGGCAAGCTTGTCAGAATGGATATGCTGCTGAACGGCGAAGTTTGTGATGCTTTGTCTATCATAGTCAATGAGGAACGTGCTTACGCGCGCGGACGCCAGATGGCAGAAAAACTCAAGGATGCCATTCCCCGGCAGATGTTTGAGATCCCAATACAGGCGGCAATAGGAAACAAGATTATCGCGAGAGAAACGGTCAAGGCGCTTAGAAAGGATGTGCTTGCCAAGTGCTACGGCGGAGACATAACCCGCAAGAAGAAGCTGTTGGAAAAACAAAAAGAAGGCAAAAAACGTATGCGTCAGGTCGGTTCTGTAAGCGTACCCAGCGAAGCGTTTATGTCGATTTTGAAAATTGATGATTAATCGCTCTGGTGTCACTCTCAAAAAGGCTTCGGTCGCGTTTGCACGCGCCCTGCGGATTATTTTGAGTTGCGACGCCCTCGCTCCGGTGCTACAAGGATAAGCATTATTTGAAGCTTGTGGTTTGGGTGTGGAGAAGAAAAATTCACATAGCACACAGTGCTCTCTAGCTTCGGATTGTGGTGCCGCTCGATTGTTACACTCAAATTTTCTTTCTAAAAAAGCAAATATTTTTGATGATCAAATAGCAAAGCTATGAAAAACACAACCGAAATGTCACAATTTCCTGATAAAATTGCGGTAAATGGCAAAATATTTGAAATAATCAAGCTGCTGGGCAAGGGCAAAGGCGGTTATTCATATCTTATCACGGACGGTGAGAAACGGTATGTTGTCAAGCAAATACATCACGAGTCATGCAATTATTATCGTTTCGGTGACAAAATGTAATCGGAAATCCGCGATTATAATAGACTATTTGCGATAGGGGTCCGTATGCCACGTCTTATTGAAGTGGATTTGGTTAACGAACGGCTGTTGAAAGAATACATAGAAGGCGACACGGTATTTGATATGGTTATTCATAGTACCGTTACGGACAAGCATTTTGACGATATACGTGAAACCTGTCGGCTGCTTTACGCCGCAAACACAAATATAGACTATTTTCCTACTAACTTTGTAGAAAACAACGGTTTACTTTACTATGTGGACTACGAATGTAATGATTTATGTCTGATTGGGATTTTGAAAATTGGGGCAAAAAGTATTGGAGTCGCACTCCCGAATTTGAACAATATTTAGCTCAATGTCGTCGTGAGTGATTTTATTGTTTTCTTATAAACTCTGCAAAAAAACTAATGTACTGAATATAAAAGATTTATGATATTTTGCAGTCGTAAATATAGGAAAGAGACGAGCATTAAGCCGAAGGCAAAACGTTTGGGATGAAAATGTGGAACTAATAAGAGCATGTGGATTGCACAAAGTCTTATAGGGTTCGATATTATTCGGTTCGAATTATATTTTTAACAGTTTTGGGGAGCTTTTTGATGCGTGACAGATATTCTATTTATGTTCACATACCGTTTTGTAGAGCGCGGTGCAGCTACTGCGCTTTTTCCTCATGTACGGATTTGAACTTGCAGCAGCGCTATTTTGATAAGCTTTTCGAAGAAATAGAGTATTATTCCGACAAAACCAAGCCTATATACACCGTTTATCTCGGCGGCGGTACGCCCAGCGCGGTGGGTATAAAGTACCTAGACGCGCTGTTTTGTAAACTGCGCACATGCTTTGATTTATCCGGAACGGAGGAAATTACCGCCGAGTGTAATCCGGAAAGTGCATCAAATGCGGTTCTCGCCTGTTTTAGGCGCAACGGAGTAGATCGATTGAGCTTCGGCTTGCAAAGCGTCAATGACGTCACGCTCAAAGCTATCGGACGACTGCATAACTATCACGATTTTCTTTGCGCCATGGAACGCGCGCGTTCGTTTGATTTTGACAATATCAATGCGGATTTGATCATCGGTCTGCCTGAAAGCCATTCGGATTTTATTCACTCTGTTCTAACTGTTGCAAAGCTTCCTGTGACCCATATGAGTCTATATGCCTTGGAGCTCTACAAAGCTTCGCCTCTTTATGCAAAGCTCAATGGCAAGGCTCCGTTTTCTGACGACGAACAAGCGGATATGTACGATGAGGCGGTGCAAATTCTTTCCTGTCACAATTTTGCACGATATGAAATTTCCAACTTTGCTAAGGCGGGAAAACAGTGTCTGCACAATCTTTTTTATTGGCAGGAAGGGCGCTATTTTGCTTTTGGAGCAGCGGCAAGCGGATTTGTAAACAATACGCGTTTTAACAATCCTTGGTCGATAAGCGATTATCTTTCTACCCCTGTTGAACATTTGCATGATGGAAGGTGCGAGGAGATAGACCATGACGAGGAAGCTAATGAATTTGTTATGTTGGGACTTCGTTTGGAAAGCGGTGTAAGCCTTTCCGAATTTGTCGCGCGTTTTGGCGTGGGCTTTTGGGATTTTTTTTCCTCAGCAAATGATTTGCGCGATAAAGGTTTTTTGGTGGTGGACGGAGATTGCGTCCGTATTCCTGATGACAAATTTTATGTAGTAAATTCTATTCTCTCAGAGCTTTGGCAAAATGCTGACGAGTAATTTTTTCTCATATAGCATTATTGTTTTGATGCGTTCATTCAAAATTTTGCGTTATGCGCGGACAGCCTGCCATATTCAATAAATTGTACTAAGCTGTTTATGGCATGAATAACAGAAATCGACTTTTTACACCATACTATTTTTGACATAATATGTGTTTAATTTATAAAACGGTATTGTTTGCGGCAAAAATCCTCTATTCGGGCATAAAATTCTATATTTTTAACTTGCATATTTTAAGGGCGTCTGCTATAATAACATAAACAAAATTTGTTCAACTTGGATTTGGGCAAAATTTTTCTAATTTATAGGTGCAAGATGAAGCTTCTACAAATGAGATATTTTCAAACGGTTTGTCGTTATGGCAGCATAACAAAGGCAGCGGAAGAGCTGTTTGTAAGTCAGCCGACTATTTCCTTTTGTCTCAAAGAGCTGGAGGACGAATTTGGCGTTAAACTTTTCCATCGTCGGCACAACAGATTGCAGTTGACGGTCGAGGGACAGTTTTTTTTGGATAAAATAAATTATATTTTGCAATCGGTAGATTCGCTTACGACGCAGATGAAGGATATGGGAAACAACCACAATCACGTCAAGATTGCCGTGCCCGCGATGATCAGCACATTTCTATTCCCGCAAATGTTCAATTCCTACACAGGCTTGTATCCTGATGTCGAGTTGGAAATGTTGGAAACGGGTTCGCTGCAGGCGCGCAAATTGGTGGACGCAAATTCCGTGGATTTGGGCATTACCATTCTCGACAATTTTGTAAGTGACAGCTACAACATGCTGCCGCTGGTTTCCACCGAATTGGTATTTTGTGTCAGTAAATCTCATCCGTTGGCAGGACGCGCGCAAATTTCCTTTAAGGAGCTTGCCGATGAGCACATAATTTTATTCAAGGCAGACAGTTATCAAAATACATTTATAAAACGTGCGTTTTCTGCTGCGGGGGTAAATCCGAAAATTCTTTTGTATTCGTCGCAGTTGTACACAATAAAGCAATTTCTCGGTTATGGCAATGCCGGCGCATTTTTGTATCGACAGGTGGCTGAAATGGACAGCGATATGGTTTGCATCCCTCTCGATCATGCGATTATTCAGGATATCGTGTTAATATGGTCACGCAGCGGCAGCCTGTATTCCGATGCAGAAAACTTCATTCAATTTGCCAAACAGTACTATCATCAACAGTAACTCAAGGAGGAAAAAATATGAATATATGGCATAACATTGCCCGCAACCGGATACACAACAACGATTTTTATGCTGTAATTGAAATCACAAAGGGCAGCAAGATGAAATATGAGTTAGACAAAGAAACCGGTCTGTTGGTACTGGATCGCATACTTTACACGTCTACTCACTATCCTGCCAATTATGGATTCATTCCGCGTACGCTTGCCGAGGACGGCGATCCTATGGATGTATTGGTACTGTGCTCCGAACCTCTTTTGCCGCACAGTCTTGTACGTTGCTATCCGATAGGCGTAATTATCATGAACGACAACGGTTCCTGCGATGAAAAAGTGATTGCAATTCCCTATACCGATCCCAACTACAACTGTTACAAATCAATAAAGGATCTGCCGCAGCACGTTTTTGACGAGATGCAGCATTTTTTCCGTGTATACAAGGAGTTGGAAAACAAACCCACATCGGTTTCCGAGGTACATGATGTAGAGGACGCTATGGCAATAGTGCAAAAATCTATCGACGAATATATAGACAAAATCCTTTCCAAAAGATAATTTGAATTTAAGCTTTGACTGATGTAATTGCGCCCTGGAGGTCGGATAAGAACTAAACGACTTTCTTGGGTGCATTTTTGCTGCGTAAGCTGCTGCTTAAGAATATTGATACTTATTGTGATGTTTATGCGACAGTATGTTTACGAAATATTCGACTCGATTATTGACGTAATCTACATATTATCTTATAATTCTATATATGTTTTTCTTGCAAAGCATAATTTGGGAGGAAATTTATGAACATCATCGGCTACGTAAAAGAAAACAAGTCCACATTTGACGTTAGCCCTCTCAATGAGGTGGACAGCCTGGTTTTTGCCGAGCTTGCATATTTCAGCTTTTCCCGCGCGGAGAGTCGTGCGCCAAAGAAGACACTCGGAGAGTTGACGGAAAATATCGACGGTCTGTTGGAGAATACACTTTCCTTTCTGCACAAGCACAATGCGCGATTACTAAAAGCAATACATTCAAGTCCACGTTATGCGCCCGTTAAAGTGGGGTATTTTCGTGTGCGCAATAGCAACGAAAAGGACGAGCGATTTGCGGCGGTCACATTTCAATTGGCGGAGAACTTGTATCACATATCATACCGCGGAACGGGCGTATCGCTCATAGGCTGGAAAGAAAATTTAAAAATGTCTCTTATGAGTGTGATACCTACACAGCGCATTGCGCTTAAATATCTGACAGATGTCGCGTCAAAAGTGCAGGGTGGTCTGACTATTGGCGGTTTGAGTAAGGGAGGCAACCTGTCTGTTTATTCGGCTACTTTTGCTCCCGAAGAAATCAAATCACGTATAATCTCCGTTTTCAATCATGACGGACCCGGATTCAAGGAAGGAATATTCGAAGATCCGCGCTACCTCGAAATTGCCGATCGTATTCACAAAACTGTTCCGCATGATTCGATTGTCGGTATGCTTTTGACGGCGTCTCAGGTGTATGACGTGGTGGAAAGCAGCGGTGTTTCTATTGGTCAGCACGACCCCTTTACTTGGATAGTGAAGGATTGCAGCGGATTTAAAAAACTTGCTAAAACAACTCGCGCCTCGAAAGCTACGGATACCGCCGTTACGTCCTGGTTGGCAAATATGGATGATTCAACTCGTCGAAAATTTGTATATGCGGTTTTTGCTATTGTGGAAGGCAGCGGCGCAACGGAAGTCGGGGACTTCATGCATAGACCGCTGCATAAAATACGACTTATGCAAAAAACCTACGAGCGGCTAGACCCCGCCGACAAACAATTGATCGCGCACGGAGGAAAGCAATTGTTGACTCTTTGGTTTAGCGAGATTTTTGCGTTTGCCCGCAAAAAACAGAACAAAAAATGTTAAATGCTTTACACTGCAAAATTCTTCCGTGTCCGCGGAGAATTTTTTTCATTCCAAAGAAACAACAATATATATGGAACGTGGATTAGAAAAGGCTTATATTTCTATATAAATAGAAGGGCTCGGCTTGTCCTCAACATTGACAACTTTTTATGTTAGGTGCTATAATAAATATATGAATATCATTGGATACGTCGGCAGCAACAAACAAGATTTTACTCAAAGTCACTTAAATGAAGCGGACAGCCTTGTGTTGAGTCAACTTGCCTATCTGGCATATCCACGCAAATTTGCGTCGGCTCCCGGATCTTCCATTGCCGAGCTTGCTGAAGAAACGGAAGTGTTGATTCGCGACACTTTTTACCCGAAATCCAACGCTAAACTGATAAAGGCTGTCGCGGCAAGTCCTCGTTTCGGCAACATCAAGGTGGGCTATTTTCGCCAACGCAACTGCAACGAAAAAGTACTGCGATTTGCGGCGGTAACCTTTATATTGCCCGACGGCACCGCATATATCTCCTTTCGCGGTACAGATACCACGGTACTGGGATGGAAAGAAGATTTTTATATGTCTTTTTTGAGCAGGATACCTTCTCATCTTCTTGCCGAGGAGTATCTTGATTTTGTTGCACGCAATGTTGACGGCAAGCTGATCTTGGGTGGGCACAGCAAGGGCGGCAACCTTGCGGTGTACTCGGCTACAAATTGCTCCGCGCCTATCAGAGCGCGTATTGTATCGTTGTTTAATCATGACGGTCCGGGCTTCAAGGACAGTATTTACGAAACTGACCGTTACTTGTCTGTTAAGGATCGTATTCATAAAACAATTCCGCGCGATTCACTTGTGGGATTGATCCTCAGCACCGACAATGATTACAAGGTGGTGGACTGCAACAGCTTGCTGTTGATGCAGCACAATCCGTTTACTTGGCATGTAACAAAGGATGGCAGCTTTAAAAAGCTTACAAAAATTTCCTATTCTTCACGTGTGTTTGATGCGACACTTACAAATTGGATCGACAGTATGGACTTGCCCACTCGCCGCAAGCTGGTTGGCGCTATTTTCGACGTGCTTGAGGGGTGCGGTTATACCAACGTTACGGATATTTCCAAAAATTTGGTTTCTTCTATGCGAGGGATGTACAAAGCATACAAGGCATTGAGCGATGAAGGTAAGGCGCTGATGTCCGACGGCGGCAAACAACTATTGAAGCTATGGATGGGCACGGTATTTACGTCTCGCAAAAACAATAAAAATAAGGATGGTAAAAATTGATTTATATTTGTACGCCCTAAAAATACGATGCGCATAGCGATCCTTGTATACGATATGATTTTGTGCGCTCAATTTTATTGGACGAAGCTTTTCTTTACGTTAAACGAAAAATTTTTTTAAAAATACACATAGAATAAATTTATTTATAAAATTTTATTTTATTTATATCCAATTGCATTGTTTGCCTTGCGTATTCGTGCAAAATTTGGTACAATAGTAATATGGCACAGTATGAGCAAAATTCCATATTTGAAGAGGAAAAAATTTCCAACATTCCCCTTGCCGAACGTATGAGGCCGCATGTTCTTGGCGAGTTTATCGGACAATCGCATATTATTTACGACGGTTCCTTGCTTTGCCGCGCGATCAAGGCGGACAAGTTGGGCAGCTGTATTTTTTGGGGCGCGCCCGGTACGGGTAAAACAAGCCTTGCCAACGTGATCGCCAACACAACGGGAAGTCATTTTGAGAAGCTCAATGCCGTCAGCAGCGGAGTTTCCGACGCCAAAAAAATAATCGACGAAGCGACGCGCCGATTCAATGCGTATGGACAAAAGACTTATTTGCTTCTTGATGAATGTCATCGGTGGAGCAAGGCTCAGAGCGATTGTGTGCTGCCGTCTATTGAAAAGGGGTACATCACGTTTATTGGCTCTACAACGGAAAATCCGTATGTCAGTATGACTCGTGCGATCGTGTCCCGTTGCCGCGTGTTTGAATTTTTGCCTTTAACAGAAGATGACATAAAAAAGGGACTTTTGAGCGCCTTGAAGCGGGACAAAATACTTTCCCGCCGCAAAATAGTGTTGGATGATGACGCATTGGATTACATTTGCGAAACAGCTTCCGGCGATCTCCGCAACGCCTACAATGCACTGGAGCTTGCTGTAATGACGACGGATATAGAGCAGGATGGTGCTGTTCATGTAACGAGGCTTGTTGCTTCGCAATCCATGCAAAAAAAGGCTTTGAGCGTAGATACGGGCATGTACTACGATATGATAAGCGCTTTTATTAAAAGTATGCGCGGCAGTGACGCCAATGCGGCGATGTTCTGGTTTGAGCGGCTGTTGGAAGCGGGCACAGACCCTTTGTTGCTTGCCCGCCGCATAGTGATACATGCCGCCGAGGATGTCGGTCTTGCCGATCCGCAAGCTTTGGTAGTGGCGACAAGCGCGCTTACTGCCTTTCAGAATATAGGACTGCCCGAGGGACGAATTCCTCTTTCCGAGGCGATTCTTTACATTTGCAACTGTCCCAAATCCAACAGTGTAGTAAACACACTGTACGCTGCGGAGGACAGCGCGAAAAATCATCCTACAGCGAGAGTCCCTCGATATTTGATGGATGAAAATTACCCTCGCGGTACGGAAGAGCCGGACAGTCCATCGTACAAATATCCTCACAACTATGGCGGATGGGTCGAGCAGCAGTACTTGCCGGACGAGGTAAAAGACGCAGTATTTTATGTTCCCAGTGGTATAGGACAGGACACGGGATGTCGTCAAAGCAAAAACAAAAAGGATTTTGAGCGGCAGCCTGTACCAAACAAATGGTTTGACGGAGACAAAAATGATTAGGCTTTACAATGTATCTAAAACTTACTCTAAGTCGAGAACGAAAGCGGTGGACGACCTTACACTGGAAATCAAATCGGGTGAGATTTTTGGTTTTTTGGGACCAAACGGCGCAGGCAAATCCACAACTATCAAAATGTTGACGGGTATCCTTGCTCCCGACAGCGGTACGATAGAGATCGACGGAGTTAATATCACCGACAATCCTGTGGCGGCAAAGTCTCTTTTGGGGTTTGTACCGGACAATCATGAGATCTACGACACGCTCAGAGGCGTTGAGTATCTCAATTTTATCGGAACGATGTACGGCATGTCAACGGAACAGCTCAAACAGAAGATAGATTTGTATGCAGATATGTTTGATATGACTGAGGCTCTTCCCAATATGATCGGCTCATATTCGCATGGGATGAAGCAAAAGCTTTCCGTTATTGCTGCGGTTATACACGACCCCAAGGTGTGGGTACTGGACGAACCGTTGACCGGCTTGGATCCGCAGTCGGCATACCGTCTTAAGCAGCTTATGCGCACTCAGGCGGATATGGGCAACACCGTTTTTTTCAGTTCGCACGTTATAGATGTGGTGGAAAAAGTATGCGATCGTATTGCCATCATTAACCACGGAAAGCTTGTAGCTGTAGATACGCTCGACAATATTCGTGCCGATAGCTCTGTATCCCTTGAAAGCCTGTTTTTGACTGTAACCTCCGACGGAGAGCATAAATGAAAAAATATTTAGCGTTGGTAAAGCTGTTGTTTATACAACAATTCAAGATGACGTTCAACAAAAAGAGAGCTTCTGACGCTCAATCCGCCAAAGAAGGAAAGAGGCGTGCGGGAGCCGCTGCGGTCATTGTGTTGCTTGCATTGTGCTTGGCGCCGTTGCTCGTCAGTCTTGCCGTCGCCATGTATTATATGGGTAAGCTTTCGGGCGGCAATGTGTATCTCGGCACCTTCTTGACCTTGTTGTGTCAAGGCTTGGTATTGATGTTCGGCGTACATTCTATCATGTCAAATGTATTTGTCGTAAGGGATGCAGATAGACTGCTTTATTTGCCCGTGAAGTATCATGTGATTTTTTTGGCAAAGCTCACGGTCGCATATTTAAACGAGCTTCTCACCTCGGCTGTTTCCCTTGCTGTGGTACTGATTCCCTTTGGAATAGGGGCTAACGTTGGCGTCGGGTTTTATTTGATGTTGCCAATCGCGTTGCTGCTCATTCCTATGCTTCCTATGCTTGTCGGTACGCTTATTTCCATGCCGCTTTCCGCTTTGGTTGCTGCTTTTGGAAAAAACAGCGCGATAAAAACAATTTTACGCATCGTGATATATGTGTTGATTATGGCGCTGTACATGTATTTAATGTATGGATTCGGCTTTCTTACCGGCTCGGAAAACGGCAACATATTGGACAATCCCGAAGTATATATCAACGATATTTTGGTTGCCATGACAAACAAGCTGCAAAACGTAATGCCGTACTTTCATCCCAACTACATGTTGATGAGCAGTATGTTGGCTGCAGGCTTTTTGAATTGGTTAGTCGGCTTTATCGCAGCATTGGGTGAGAATATCGCTTTGTTGGGGCTGGTGATGTTGGTGTCTCTGCCGTTCTATCGCAAAATGCTCACAATGTCTGTAGAAGAAGGTGGAGCGGCGCCTAAACATAGTGCAAATCGCTACAAAGTAAAAAACAAGGGTATTGTTAGAGAGTTTATTCTTACCGATATCAAACGTACCCTAAGAGATGCGCAGGTGGGATTTCAATCTTTTGCAGGTATCATTATGATGCCGCTTATTGTAGTGATATTGTATTTTTTCACAGGCTTGTCCGATTCCGGAGATACCTCATTTTTGGAGCTTATGAGTATTGAGCCTCTTTACCAGGTAATTGCTCCGTTAGTGATATTGGCATATATGACGTTCCTCGGATGCAGTACAAATGTATTGGGCATATATCCCATATCCCGCGAGAACAGGGCTTTGTATGTTCTCAAAAGCTTGCCTGTGTCTTTCAACAAGATTTTGTTAGCTAAGGTTCTGCTTGCAACTGCGGTTATGGTAACAAGCGATTTTGTGTCATGCGTGCTCATTGTGGCTTTGTTCGGAATTGAGTGGTACTATGGACTTGCAATGCTGATAACGATGGCGCTGATCGGTTTCGGTTCTATGTGTATTACCACCGTGTTGGATCTCAAACAACCCCGAATAGGTTGGGACAATTTCAATCAAGGGCTCAAAAATGCCAGGAACAGTTGGATCGCAATGCTTATTGCTCTTCTGTGCGTCTTTTCCGTTGTGTTGATTTCGGCGCCATTTGCAGTCCTTTACGGCGTTACGAACGGTTGGTACTTCGTCCTCTGCATGTGGTTGGCGGATTTGGTGTTGGGAGTTGTTTTTGCCGTTGTCTCGTATAAGATTATGAGCAGCAAAGCAACCAAATACTTTGTTCGTATAGAGGTATAATACAAAATAATTATTTGCCAACGCGTGCGAATGAAGATTGGTGTACAATGATTTAGACAAGTATCTCGTAAATTGATCGTCAAAATTAAATAGAAATCACGTCAACGCTGTTGCGAACGACTTGAATAAAATTAACAATAAGGTAAAAACAATAGGAGTTTTATATGAAGAACGTACTGGATGTGCTCCAAGAGCGCGGATATATTAAGCAAACGGTATTCGGTGATGAGCTTTATGAGCTGATGGGAAAGGAAAAGGTCACCTTTTACAATGGCTATGATCCTACTGCGGACAGTCTGACGGCGGGTCATTTTGTTACGCTAATGGCTATGGCTCATCTGCAGCGTGCGGGGCATACGCCCATCATTTTGATTGGAGGCGGAACGGCAATGGTTGGGGATCCGAGCGGACGTACCGACATGCGCACGATGCTAAGCAAGGAAACCATATTGCACAATGTGGAATGTTTCAAAAAGCAAATGTCGCGTTTTATCGACGTGGACAAAGCGATTTTCGTCAATAATGCCGATTGGTTGTGGAATCTCAACTATATTGATTTTTTACGCGAGATAGGCGTCTGCTTCTCCGTCAATCAAATGCTGACTGCAGAATGTTTTAAGCAGCGTTTGGAGCGTGGATTGAGTTTTCTTGAATTTAACTATATGCTTATGCAGGCATACGACTTCCTTGTGCTCAACCGCAAATACAATTGCGTGTTGCAAACGGGCGGTGACGATCAATGGAGCAATATGCTTGCAGGCGCCGATTTGATCCGCCGCAAGGAGGGAAAAAAGGCGTACGCTTTGACATATCAGCTGCTCACAACGTCAGACGGCAAAAAGATGGGTAAAACGGCAAAAGGCGCTATATGGTTGGACGCCGAGAAAACCAGTCCATACGACTTTTTCCAATATTGGCGAAATGTCGAGGATGCCCGCGTAGAAACATGTCTGAAACTGCTGACCTTCGTAAGCTTGGAGGAAATAAAAGAGTTAACGGCGCATTGTGATGAACGTATGAATATTGCAAAGGAGCGCCTTGCCTACGAGGTGACGTCAATAGTCCACGGTAGGGATGTTGCCGATGACGTGTTGAGACAGGTTCGTGCTTCGTTCAGTGCGGATGTTGAGAATATGCCTGTTGTAGAGATTTCCGAACCGGGCAATATAATAGATATCCTTGTAAAATGCGGTCAATGTAAATCCAATGGTGAAGCTCGTCGACTTGTCGAAGGCGGCGGTGTTTCGATAAATGATATCAAAATTACGTCAGCAAGTTGGAGCTTATCCGCGGAATTGCAGCAAAAGGGCGAGTTTGTTCTGCATAAGGGCAAGAAGGTGCACCTCCGCGTGAAAATTGTCAAGTAATGAAAGAGTACGTAACTGTAGGCAACACAGAAGTTGTTTACGAAACGGTAATAGACAAATCTCGTTTTATCGCTGCAGCTGTACATGTTGATGATATGGAACAAGCGGTGCGGTTTGTGGAGTCCAAACGCAAACAGTTTTACGACGCAACGCACAATTGCTATTCCTACATTGTCGGTGACAAAGCAAAGTTCAGCGACGACGGAGAACCGCAGGGCACCGCAGGCATGCCTATTTACGAATGTATCAAGCAAAACGGGCTGGATTATATTTGTGTGGTTGTGACGCGCTATTTCGGCGGAATAAAGCTGGGGGCGGGCGGTCTTGTGCGTGCATACGGTGGAAGCTGCGCCGAAAGTCTCAAGCTGGCAGCTCGAATCACAATGACGGATTGCACGCGTGCTCAGGTGATCACCGAATATACTTATCTCAAGCCTTTGCGCAAGGCTTTACAGGGATATGCAAAGGAAGAAAGTGTCTTTTACGAGGATAAAGTCAGACTACTATATCAGTTTCCGACCGATTTATCAAATACTATTTTCGACATAGTATCTCAATATACTTTGGGGAAAGCTGTTATTGAGATAAAAGGACGATTATTGGCTCACTTTGAGCAAAATTGACTTATGGCAAAAATACAACTCAAGGGTGCCAATTTGTTGGCGCCGCTGCCTGTCGTAATGGTATCGGTGGGTAAAGAAAAAGCCAATATAATTACAGTCGCGTGGACGGGTATAATATGCTCAAATCCACCGCGTGTGTACATTTCCGTACGCCGTGACAGACATAGTTATCGACTTCTTAAAGAGTGCGGAGAATTTGTCATCAATTTTACTACCGATAAGCTTCTTGCCGCCTGCGATTGGTGCGGTATCCGCAGCGGTAGAGATGTGGACAAATTTGCCGAAATGCATTTTACCAAAGGCAAGGCAAACACAGTCGGAGCGCCGCTGATTGAGGAAAGTCCGATAAATATAGAATGTAAGGTCTTTGATGTGCTGTGTCTTGGTTCTCACGATATGTTTTTATCTGATGTGTTTGCAGTGGACGTAGACGAGGCATTACTGGATGACAAAGGCGCTATAGATTATTCCAAAGTCAATTTGGTCAACTATCAGCATGGTGAATACTATGCAACGGGTAGACATCTCGGACGTTTCGGTTTTGCTGTGCAGCGAAAATATATTCGCAGGTACGGTAAGGGCAAGGACGCTATGCGCGAAAGCGAGCTTACCAAACGAAAAAATACACGCGGCAAAACTGATTAGAAAGCTTGTGTTCTTTTTGATTTCTGCACTTACGGGGTAGTAAAAGATTTATTTGAAAATCGGAGTATATTGTGAATTTACAAAATCTCAACGATGCGCAAATGAAAGTGGTCACAGCTCCTCTCGGACCCACATTGGTACTTGCGGGAGCAGGCAGCGGAAAAACGCGTGTTCTTACCAATAGAATACTTTATCTTGTGCAGGAGTGCAGAGTGCGCCCCTCGGAGATTCTTGCGATCACATTCACCAACAAGGCAGCAGGTGAGATGAAACGAAGGTTGTACGAGTTTGACTGTGACGCGCAAATGATGCATATATCCACAATTCACTCCTTTTGTGCAACGGTGCTTCGAAGCGAATACAAACAGCTGCAGTTCGGAAGCAATTTCAGCATATATGACGAAAGTGAAAAAAAGAGCGTTTTGAAGCATATCGTAAAAGAAACCTTTGAGGATAGCAATGCGCAAATAGTGGACGGTTTTTCCGACAGCATTTCCGAACTCAAAAACAATGCTCCGGACATTTTGGATTGGGATTTGGCAGGGCGCGTTGACAGTGATGAGTTTCTTCGGGATCAGTTAGATAGGTTGTCGGCGCTCACCGACTGTGCAGACAACGAAGAGCTGCTTAAAGTAATCAACGGCTATGCTGCTAAAATGGCGGAAAACAACGCGATGGATTTTGATGATCTGCTGTATTTTGCGCACAAGCTTTTCAGTCGGGTTCCCGAAGTATTGGATAAATACAGAGAGCGTTTTCGCTACATTCTTATCGACGAATTTCAAGACACCAACAAAGTACAATACAGCATATTCAAGCTGCTTGCGGAAAAATATAGAAATATTTTTGTTGTCGGCGACGACGATCAGTCTATTTATAGTTGGCGCGGCGCGGATGCGCATAACCTGAAAAAATTTCAAAACGATTTCCCCGATTGTCATGTTTACCTGCTGGAACAAAACTATCGTTCCACAAAGCGTATTCTCGAAGCCGCAAACGAGCTTATCGCAAAAAATACCAACCGTTTCGACAAAGTATTATGGACAGACAATCCCGACGGACTCAAAGTACAGTTGTATACGGCGTATAACGAGCAGGACGAGGCGTATTTTGTGTTGGAGCAGATCAAAAATTTGCGCTATCTCAACCCCGAAATGAAATTCAAGGATTTTGCCGTGCTTATGCGCGTCAACGCTCTTTCACGCAGTTTCGAGCAGCAATGTCGGCAAAATCGTATCCCATACAAAATCTTTGGCGGCTTCAAATTTTTTGAGCGCAAAGAAATTAAGGATGTTCTTGCTTACATGCGCCTGATCAACAATCCGTTTGACGCCGAGGCGTTTGTTCGCGCTTTGAATGTGCCCGTTAAACGCGGTATAGGAGATAACTCCGTTGCAAAGCTGCGCAATCTATCCGTTGAGTACGGCTTGCCTATGTTGGATGTTATATCCGATGAACGCAATTTGGATTCATTTAATTCTACTATACGCACGAAGTTGTCGGATTTTTACAAGCTGATAAGCGAGTTGACCGAGCTTTCAGAGCACAAAACGGTCAGTGAATTTGTACATACAATGCTGGATGTGCTGCAATTTGGTAAAGTATGGAGAGAATTGGGCGAAGAGGACAGGGCGCTTAACATAGATCAATTTGAAGAATCGGTGGCAGAGTACCAGCAAGCTAATCCTCTCGCGACGCTTTCGGATTATCTTCAAACGGTTAGTCTGTCGCAGGATATAGACGATCCCGACGACGGCGACTATCTGACGATTGCTACTATTCACGCGGTAAAGGGTTTGGAATTTCGTACTGTTTTTGTGGTTGGGTTGGAAGAGGGACTTTTCCCCACTTCACGCTCAAGCTACGAATCGGAAGGCTTGCAGGAGGAGCGTCGGTTGATATATGTTGCCGCCACGCGCGCCGAGGAACGATTGTTTCTCACACGTGCGCAATCGCGTTTTATGTGGGGGCAGCGAAAAGACTGCTTCGCCAGTCGCTATTTTAATGAGGTTCAAAAATTATATGAACCCAAGCGCAAAGCCATGAGCGAAAGGGAGTTATCCGATGACAGCCTTTTGGACAAACTAAATAGCAGAGAGTCCCGCGCAGCAGCTCCTAATCCGGGTAAATCCAACAAGGAAGTATCAGTATTCAGGGTGGGTCAAATTGTGGAGCACACATCCTTTGGCAGAGGTATAATTTTGCGTATGGAGCGCGATATTGCCGACGTCGCTTTTGACGGCGTAGGTAAAAAGTCTCTCAATGTTCGATTTGCGCCACTGAAGGTGATAAAATGACGGAGAAATAGTTATGACAATGGAGGAAATGGTCGCCCAACTAAACCGGTGGGCATATGAATATTACGTCTTGGACAATCCCAGCGTTCCCGACACGCAGTATGACGCGCTTTATGACAGGCTTGTTTTGTTGGAAAAACAAACGGGCATTGTTTTGCCTGACAGCCCAACACGACGCGTTGGCGGCGAACCGCTTAAAAATTTTGCTCAGCACAACCACTTGAAACGTCTTTACAGCTTGGACAAGGTACAGAGCTTCGGAGAGCTGAAGGAATGGGTTGACAAGGTGGAAAAGCAACTCGGAAAAACGGAATTTACCGTAGAACTAAAGTACGACGGGCTTACCATAAATGTTACTTACCGAGCTGGCAAATTTGTCGGAGCATCTACACGCGGAAACGGTGTTACGGGCGAAGATGTGACGGAACAGGTGAAAACTATTCGCTCTGTTCCTCTCACTATTCCGTTCAATGGTGTGTGCGAATTGCAGGGCGAGGGTATAATGAGACTTTCCGTATTGGAAAGATATAACCGCAATCACGTTGGTGACACGCTTAAAAACGCACGCAACGCTGCTGCGGGCGCTATACGTAACCTCAATCCGAAGGTGACGGCAGAACGCAATTTGGATGTCGTGTTTTACAGCAACGGCTATGAGGAGGGGTTAACGGCGTCATCGCAAACGGAATTGGTGCAGTTTCTTCATAACTGCGGAATGCTTACCAATCATGTATTTGAAAAAGCTTACAGTTACGAGGAGATCAAATCCGTTATCGAAAAAATCGGCGCTGCAAGATCCGGCTATGATTTTTTGATAGACGGAGTAGTCATCAAGGTAAACGATTTCGCTCGGCGTGAAGAGCTGGGCTATACCGACAAATTTCCCAAATGGGCTATCGCGTACAAATTTGACGCAGAGCAAGTGACAACGGAGCTTTTGGATGTTGATTGGCAGGTGGGGCGTACCGGTAAACTGACGCCTATTGCCAAGCTGTCACCCGTCGAATTGTGCGGCGCAACGATACAGCGCGCAACGCTTAACAATTATGGCGATATTAATCGCAAGCATCTCAAAAAGCATGCGTTGGTATTTCTTCGTCGCAGCAACGATGTAATTCCCGAGGTGTTGGGTGCTGCCGAGGAGGGCGGAGTGGAAATCGACAAGCCTTCGCGTTGTCCAGCGTGCGGTGCAGAGCTTCAAGATGTCGGCGCAAATATCTATTGCGTCAATGCCGAACATTGTCGTCCGCAGATTGTGTCGCGCATAGTACATTACTGCTCTAAAAACGCTTGCGATATCGAGGGACTTTCGGACAAAACAGTGGAGCTTTTGGTAGATAAATTGAGCGTTAGATCCGTCGCCGATTTGTACAGCCTTGATGAGACGGAGCTTGCTCGTTTGTTTGTGGGGGGAGACAGAGAATCCAAAAAGGCTCAAAACGTGGTGCTTGCGATAGAGAAAAGTAAAAAAGTGTCTCTCGCGCAGTTCATTTTTGCGTTGGGATTGGACAATGTCGGTACGGTTACAGCGCGTGATTTGGCGGCTGAATTTGGCAGTATCGACGCGCTCAGAATAGCAAAAATCGAACAGCTAACTTCAATAAACGGAGTGGGCGAGGTGGTTGCGGAAGGTATAGTGCAATTTTTCGCGGAACCGCAAAATCTGGAAATTCTTGATCGACTTAAAGCAATCGGTATAAACCCGACCTATCATCTTGGGCACGCTTCGGGGGTATTTTCTGGCAAAAAAGTTGTGTTGACAGGCAGTCTTTCAAATTATACACGTGGACAGGCGTCGCGCCTTATCGAGGAACGCGGCGGCGAAATCGCAGCTTCCGTCAGTAAATCGGTAAATCTTGTTGTTGTAGGCGAGGATGCCGGCAGTAAGCTGGAAAAAGCCATTTCGCTTGGCATAGAAGTGATAGACGAGCAAAAGTTCGTCGAGCTTTTGAAAAACTGACTTAAATTCTTCAAGCATCATACTTAGCTGAGAGGTTCCTTTGGGTAATATTTTTATTAATTATATTATTTTAAAATTTATTCGAGATTGATTGAAAAATTGCTGCCGTTGTGCTACAATATACTATCGAAAAATAATGGAGCGACAGAATAATGAAAAGTATGACGGGCTACGGCAAAGCGACGATAACACGCGAAAACCGTGAACTGACAGTAGAGCTTAAAACAGTCAACCACCGTTTTTTGGACGTTTCCACAAAAATTCCACGCGCTTTCATTTTCTGTGAAGATGTGATTAGAAACGGACTCGCAAGGGGCTTATCACGAGGACATGTGGATGTTTTTTTGAGCTACACGCTTGTCGGCGAAACGGACAAAAAAGTTACCGTCGACGTTGCGCTTGCAAAAGGCTATGTTGAGGCTGCACACAAGCTCAGTCTTTCTTTTCCCGAATTGCATCACGATTTCAACATAAGTGCGCTCATGCGTTCTGCAGATGTAATCAATGTTGAGCAAACGGAAGATGATGCAGATGAATTGCGCGATATGGTGGCTGCGGCGGTGGACGAAGCAGTGCGGAATCTGAATGTGATGCGCGAGAAAGAAGGAAATTTGCTTCGTGACAATCTTCTCAAAAAAATCGACTTATTCGAGCAATTACTCAACAAAGTAAAGGAATACGCACCGACAGTTGCGCTGGATTATCGCGATAAATTGCGGGCGCGTGTGACGGAGGCACTGGGTGACATACAGCTGGACGAAGGAAAGTTGATGAATGAAGTTTGTTTCTTTGCGGATAAATGCTGTATCGACGAGGAAATTACCCGTTTGGCTTCGCACATAATTCACGCGCGTCAAATGCTTTCATCAGATGAGCCTGTCGGTAGAAAGCTGGACTTTTTGGTACAGGAATTTAATCGGGAAACAAATACAATTTGTAGTAAATCCTCCGATTTGCAATTAACAGATGTCGCTTTACAAATGAAAAACGAAATAGAAAAAATTCGCGAACAGATACAAAATCTGGAGTAAATACATTGGAGAAAATTATTTATGGAAGAAAAAAAGCAAGGTAAACTCATCATCATTTCCGGACCCAGCGGCGCAGGTAAAGGTACTATATGTGCCGAACTGATGAAACTTATGCCGGATTTGGTGTTGTCCTGCTCGGTTACAACACGCGCACCGCGTCCCAACGAGCGTAGAGATCGCAGTTATTTTTTCGTATCCGAAGACACGTTCCTCGATATGGTGCGCAAAAACGAATTGTTGGAATACGATCAGCATTTTGAAAACTACTACGGTACGCCCAAAAAGTTCGTCGTTGATATGCTGAACTTTGGCAAGGATGTTATTTTGGAAATCGACGTCAAGGGCGCATTACAAGTCAAGCAAAACTATGAGGACAGCATATTGTTCTTTATCGAAGCGCCAAGCGAACAGGCACTTTATGAACGTCTCAAAAAACGCGGCAGCGAAAGTGAAGAAAAAATTCAAATCCGAATGGCGCGTAATAAATTGGAACTTGCACAACGCTACAAATACGACTACTGTATAATGAACGATGATGTTGACAGAGCAGTGGCGGAAATTATCAGTATTCTTAAAGAAAGGAGAAGCAAATAATGATCACTAAACCTCCCATTGATGAATTGACGGAAAAAGCCGGCGACAAGTATACTCTTTGCTGCGTTATTGCCAAACGTGCAAAGGAGCTCAACAACAGTCCTGAGCTGCCGCAAAATTTCAAACCAATCACTTATGCCGCCGGCGAATTTGATGACGGCATTACGGAGATTGCGGATAAGTAATGCAAAGGTTACAGGGGAAAAACATCGTTATAGGCGTAAGCGGCGGCATTGCCGTATACAAGGTGTGCCAGGTAGTACGCCTTTTCAAAAGGTTGGGAGCAAACGTCGATGTCATTATGACGAAAAATGCGACGGAGTTTGTCACGCCCCTCACGTTTGAAACACTTTCCAATCGCCCTGTTGTCACGGATATGTTCCGTCGCGGAGGACATTGGGAGGTGGAACACGTTTCTCTTGCAAAAAAAGCCCATTTGTTTGTGGTTTGCCCTGCAACAGCCAATATTATAGGCAAGTTGGCTAACGGCATTGCCGACGATATGCTGTCCACAACGCTTATGGCTACAAAAGCGCCCATAGTGGTGTGTCCGGCTATGAATGTCAACATGTACCATAGCAAATCATTTAATGCAAATTTGCAAACGCTTCGTAACCGCGGAGTGTATGTCGTCAACGCCGAGAGCGGTTTCCTTGCTTGCGGTGACGTTGGCGACGGCCGTATGGCAGAGCCGCAAACTATTGTAGATAACTGTGTCGAGCTGCTCTGTCCCAACAGTGACTTATTGGGCAAGCGCGTTCTTGTCAGCTGCGGCGCAACTATTGAAAAGCTTGACGACGTCAGATATCTCACTAATTTTTCCAGCGGAAAAATGGGCAGCGCTGTAGTAGATGCCGCCCTCAACCGCGGTGCCGAAGTAACCGTCTTGTTGGGTAAGCACACTGTGGATATCGACGATCGTGCCGTTGTCGTAAACGTTGCCACTACGCAGGATATGCTGCAGGAAGCGTTGGCGCGTGTAGAAGACCATGACATTTTCATTTTGGCGGGCGCACCATGCGATTACCGACCCGAACATGTTTCCGAAAGTAAAATCAAAGGGGATACGCTCAATTTGAAATTGGTTAAAAACCCCGATATTGCGGAGCATATCGGAGAGCGCAAAGGAAATAAATTTTTGTGTATTTTTGCTGCTGAAACGGACAACGGTATATCAAATGCCAAAGAAAAGCTCATAAAAAAACACGCTGATATCGCGGTACTTAACGATGTAAAACATAATGATGTTTTCGGTAACGACACCGATGTCGTAACTTTTGTGACGGCAGACGGTACAACTGACTACCCCGAGATGAGCAAGAGCGATGTGGCAAATCTCATCTTGGATAGGGCTATCGGCAAATGATATACTCAGTAATCGTAGATTTATCCGCAAGCGAGGTGGATCATATATTCGACTACAAGGGCGAGGGCTACGTTGTTGGCACTCGCGTTTTGGTTGATTTTCGCAATCGTCCCACTGAAGGTGTGATCATTGAAGAAAAATCACGATCCGACTATGATGAAAGCAAGCTAAAAACTATTATTCGTGCTCTTGATGATTTTGTCGCAATTTCCCCGCGTATGTTGGAGTTGGGCAGCTTTATGCGCAGACAGTATCATTTGCACTGGGCGGACGTACTCAGACTTTTTATCCCTGCCGAAATGCGCGGGAACCGAATCAAATCGCTGTCCAGACAGCAAATTTGTTTGGTTACGAATGATAGTTTGGATACGATTTTGAGTTCACTGAAGCCCAACGCGACAATGCAGCGGGATTTGGTGACTTTTTTGTATCTCAACGGTTCAACGCTTGCCGAAACGATCAATCGCGAGTTCGGCAATTCCGCACTCAAAGCGCTTAAGCAAAAGGGAATAGTTTCTTCGCAGGATGTTGTAGTACGACGTATACCGTACAAGGATATCAAAATGTACGGCGCAGGTAAGCATATTCTTACACTTACTCAGCAGAACGCAGTGGACACCGTATTGTCGGATCGAAAGGGACGGTTTCTGTTGCATGGTGTAACCGGCAGCGGAAAAACGGAAGTGTACTTGACTATAATTGAAAAAATAGTTGCCGAAGGTAAAACCTGCATTATGCTTGTGCCGGAAATTTCCCTCACTCCCAATATGCTCAAACAACTGCGCGAGCGTTTCGGTGATACCGTCGCTTTGCTGCACAGCGGATTGTCCGCCGGCGAAAGGTATGACGAATGGCTGCGGCTAAAAAACGGCGAGGCGCAAATAGCCGTAGGCGCTCGAAGCGCGGTTTTTGCGCCGCTCACAAATATAGGCGCAATTATCATAGACGAGGAACACGACAGCAGTTACATATCCGATTTCAACCCGCGTTACAACACTGCGGAGGTTGCAGATTTTCGTGCCGGGCAGGAGGGCGCTTTATTGCTTCTTGGCAGTGCTACACCCAGCCTTGGCACTTACTACGCAGCTTGTCGCGGCAAGCTTAAGTTGATCGAAATGCCCGAACGCATCAACAAACAACCGTTGCCTACGGTGGAAATAGTAGATATGACGTTGGAAACTCGTCGAGGCAACAAGGGTATATTCAGCTCCGTGCTGAAAGAGCGGCTTGCCGAAACGATCAAAGCTGGCAATCAGGCGATGCTGTTTCTCAATCGCAGGGGATACTCCTCCTTTATGATGTGCACAAAGTGCGGCTATGTCGCCAAATGCGAGGATTGCGACGTAACGCTCACGGTTCATCGCGAGGACAACCGACTCAAGTGTCACTATTGCGGTAAATCTTACTATATTTTAGATAAGTGCCCTGTTTGCAAGTCGGACAGCTTCCGTCAGGGACGTATAGGCACACAGCAGGTGGTGGAGCTGCTCAACAAGATGTTTCCCGACGTTAAAGTACTCAGAATGGATGCCGACACTACGCAAACCAAGGAGAGTCACGGAAAAATTCTCGAATCATTTTCTCGCGGTGAGGCTCAAATTCTTGTTGGCACGCAGATGATCGCCAAGGGACACGACTTTGCGAAGGTTACTTTGGTGGGAATACTTGACGGCGATCAAAGCTTACATCACGAAGACTATTTGGCGACCGAACGCACATTCCAGCTTATCACACAGGTTGCGGGACGCAGCGGAAGAGATAAGGATAAAGGCTCGGTTGTATTGCAAACGTATACTCCGGGACATTATTGTCTGCGTTTTGCCGCCAAACAGGATTATATCGGCTTTTACAAGTACGAAATTAACATACGTCAGGCGTCCTCTTTTCCGCCTTTTTCGGAAATTGTGCGTATTCTCTACACGGGAGAAAAGGAACAGGACTGTATCGACGAGCTTGTCGAACAAAATGCGGCTATTACCAATCTCAAAACAGACAATCCAACGGCATTTTTGTATCTTGACAAAATGCGCTGTCCGTTGAAACGTGCTGAAAAACAATACCGTTTTCAAATACTGATCAAACTATCGAAGGATAGCGTAAACCGGTTGATACCGCAAATATACGCGATCTGCGACTCAAAAAAACGCCGAACCGTGCATGTGTCGGTGGAACGCGATCCGCAAAATCTTTCATGAAAGGTGAATTATGGCAACAAGAAATATTCTTAAAATGGGAGATCCGCTTCTCCGAAAGATAAGCAAACCCGTAGAAAGCTTTGACTTCAAATTACATCAGCTTTTGGACGACATGGAGGATACTCTTCATTCGGTTGGCGGGTTGGGGCTTGCCGCGCCGCAGGTTGGGATTCTCCGTCGCGTATGTATAGTGGAGTATGATGAAAAGCTCTACGAATTGGTCAATCCCGTTCTTATCAAAAGCTCCGGTAAGTGCGTAGACAATGAGGGTTGTCTTTCGGTACCGGGTTTTCGAGGATTGGTGGAGCGTCCCGAGTCAATAAAAGTAGAGTACTTTGATCGTAACGGAAAGAAGCATCATCAGTGTGCGGAAGGATACTTTGCGCGCGTGTTTTTACACGAAATGGACCATTTGGACGGCATATTGTTTGCCGACAAAATGATTAAAAAGATCATCGACGATGATTAGGCGGAGGAACGGATGATGAAAGTCGTCTTTTTGGGTACGCCCGACTTCGGTGTACCGGCATTGCAAAAAATTATGAAATATCACACGATAGTCGGCTGCGTATGTCAGCCGGATAAAGTTGGTACGCGCGGTAAAACCGAGTTTTGCGCTGTCAAGAAATTTGCTATGCAGAACGGCTTGCCATTGTTTCAATTTGAAAAAATTTCCCGCGACGGTGTTGAAGCTCTTCGTCAACTCGCTCCGGACATTATGGTGACGGCGGCATACGGGCAGATTTTGTCGCAGGAGATCATAGACATCGCTCCGCACGGCATAATAAACATTCACGGTTCATTATTGCCAAAACTAAGAGGCGCTGCGCCTATCCAATATGCTGTATTGATGGGACTAAAACAAACGGGAATCACTATTTTAAATACAGTGCGCAAGGTGGACGCCGGCGAAATTATTTTGCAAAAAACCTTGGACATTGCGCCTTATGAAACTTGCGGTGAGTTATTTGACCGAATGGCGCAATTGGGTTCGGACGCTGTTGTGGAAGCATTGCGGCAGATAGAAAATGGTTGTGCCGTCTACACTCCGCAGGATGAGAATCAGGCTACCTTTTGCAGCAAAATTACAGCAGAACAGGAGAAAATTGATTGGAATCAATCGCGAGAAAACATAATTAATCTTGTCCGTGCACTAAATCCAACTCCCATTGCATGGACGACGTTTTGTGGAAAACGACTTAAAATTTACTCTTTGAGGCCCGCCGAAAGCAATTGCGAAGGCAAAGCAGGCGAGGTCGTTAAATCCGACAAAAAAAGTCTTGTAGTTATGTGCGGCGACGCTGCAGTAGAGATACGCGAGCTTCAGGCAGAAAACGCCAGGCGAATGGACGTAGTCAGTTTTTTGAACGGACATCGTATTCCGGTAGGAACGGTACTTGGTGAGTAATGAACAACGCCTTTCTCAAAAGCTTTCAAACGCTGCGTCAAGTGTACGAAGAACGAGCGTTTTCCGTTATTGTTCTCAATAAAACCCTTAATAATTGTACAAAACGCGATAGGGCATTGATCACGAAAATTGTTTACGGCGTATTGGACAACGATTTGCGTCTGGAGTATATAATATCGCGTTATGTCCGCAAAATGCCTAAAGGAGAAGCATTACTTTTTCTCAAAATAGGTACGTACTGTCTTATGGAGCTGTCGATACCGATTTACACTGTGGTGAACGATATCGCGGAACTGTCAAAGCTTTCCGGAGACAGACGAACGGTCGGGTTTGTAAATGCGACATTGAAAACGATCGGCATTTATGCTAAGGATTTTGACGAATATCCGACAGATGATTTGGAGCGTTTGTCCGTCAGATATTCTTATCCTATGTGGGCGCTAAAAAAGCTGATAAAAGACTACGGGCGGCAAACGGCGGAGCGTATAATCAGCTTTACTCCGGACAGCAGGACTACCGTTAGATTTGTAAATTCCGCAACGCCGATACAGATACAGGAGCGTTTCGGCGTTGAGGCAGAAGCTACTATATTCGAGGATGCATTTCGTATAAAGGGTGGTTTGCCGAACGATTCTGCGGAAATGACGATGCAAAGCTTATCCTCTATGGCAATATCCCGAATTTGCGCGTCTCTCATTCCGTCAAACGGCAATTTTCTGGATTGCTGCGCAGCTCCGGGCGGCAAATCTGTGTACGTAAAGCAGCTGCGTCCCGATACAAACGTTATTTCTTGCGATATACATGCTCACCGTGTGGAATTGATTGAAGCATATTCACGTCGTATGCAGGTAAGACTAAAGACTTATTGTCGCGATATGACGGTTTACGAGCCGAAGTGGAACAGCTTTTTCGATACGGTACTTTGCGATGTGCCATGCAGCGGTTTCGGTGTGCTGGACAACAGACCGGATATAAAGCTGTTTCGTCAAAACAAGGACATATCCGAGCTTATGAAATTGCAGCTTGCGATACTCGACAATTGCTCTCGCTACGTAAAGCCGGGCGGTAGTCTTATTTACTCTACGTGTACTGTTTTCTACAACGAAAATGGACAAAATATACGCAAATTTCTGATTGATCATTCCGATTTCTCGGCGGGCAGAATTTTATTAAATCAAATACCCGCTGCAGACGGCAAAGATCAATATCAATTTTTGCCGTATAAGGACGGCATGCAGGGCTTTTTTGTAGCCGTGTTAACTCGAACAAAATGATTTTACTACAAGACATGACGCAAACGGAACTCACCGATTATATAACGGCAAACTTTGATGTAAAGCCATATGTTGCCAAACAAATTTTCGGGTGGCTTGTAAAAAACGCTGATTTCGACGACATGAATAACCTGCCAAAGTCGCTGCGAGAACAGTTGAAGCTGCAGTGTGTCGCCGTGTCCGCCAAGATAGTTCGCACATTGACCTCTAAACTTGACGGTACGCAAAAATTTTTGTTTGAGTTAAACGATGGAAACGTTGTGGAAGGCGTACTTATGAACTACAAGTACGGCAATACCTTGTGTGTTTCCAGTCAAGTGGGCTGCCGAATGGGCTGTAAATTTTGCGCAAGTACGTTAGGCGGCTTGGTGCGCAATCTTTCAGCGGGAGAAATGCTCGGTCAGGTGCTTGCTGTAAACGCTTTGGGCAGCGGTAAACGGTATGTAACCAATATTGTTTTAATGGGCAGCGGCGAACCGTTGGACAACTTCGACAATGTTGTCAAATTTTTGCGATTGGTATCTTCGCCCGAAGGAATAAACATCTCGCTGCGCAATGTTTCTCTTTCTACATGCGGTATTGTACCGAATATTCGCAAGCTTGCGGATATGAAGCTGCCGGTAAATCTTACGCTTAGTTTGCACAATGCCGACAACGAACAGCGCAAAGAAATTATGCCTATCACAAAGGCTTATTCCGTGGAGGATGCAGTGGAGGCCTGCAGGTATTTTTTTGAAAAGACCGGTCGGCGCATCAATATTGAGTATACGCTCATAGACGGACAGAACGACAGCTATTCTCATGCGCTCAAATTGGCGTCTATGCTTAGAGGAATATCTGTACATGTCAACATTATTGCACTGAATCCGGTCATGGAAACTGGACTCAAGGGCACAAGCGAGAGATGTCTCAAACAATTTTTGCAATATCTCGAAAAGTTGGGAGTGTCTGCTACTCGACGCCGCACAATGGGACAGGATATCGAAGGTGCTTGCGGACAGCTTCGCAGACGCTATTTGGAAGGCAACAATGGCAACTAAATCGGGTGTTGTAATCAAATCCGTAGGCGGAGTATTTACCGTTATGACGGAAAACGGACAAAAATTTGTGTGTTTTGCGCCCAAAAAGCTCCGCTACAACGATTTTGACGTTGTAGTTGGAGACAAGGTCAAATTTGACGAGCTGCGACAGGGCAAAGGCGTTGTTTCGTCTGTTTTGCCTCGACGCAACAAGCTTACGCGTCCCGAAATTGCCAACGTAGACGTGTGTTTTTTGGTATTGGCATGCGAACCGCAGCCCGATCTATATTTGTGCGACAAAATACTTATAAACTGTTTTCAAGAGCATATAGAACCCGTTATTGTTGTAAATAAGATGGATCTGTCCACAGAAACATTGAGACAAATCAAATCCGATTACGACTCCATCGCAGAAATAGTCGGTGTTTCCGCCTTTGATCCGTCAAGCATAAATGCGCTAAGTAAATATCTGACGAATGGCAAGGTGGCTTGTTTTGCCGGACAATCTGCAGTGGGAAAGACCTCGCTTCTAAATGCTCTTTTGCCCGATGCAAAAGGAGAAACGGGAGGTATATCTCAAAAGTCCGGCAGAGGAGTACACACCACAAGGCACATTTCGCTGTATATGGTTGGCGACGGATATTTGGTTGATACGTGCGGTTTTTCTTTATGTGAACTGCAGGGCATACGTTCTGACGAACTGAGACTATATTTGGACGATTTCGTGAATGTAGCGCATGGTTGCAAATACACCTCCTGTACACATACCGTTGAGCCGGACTGCGCCGTAAGAGCGGCAGTTGAAAAGGGTAAGCTGAGCAAAGCGCGCTACGAACGATACGTTGAAGAATTTAACGAGCTTAGGGAAGCGGAAAAAAATCAACATTAACGGGATAATTTTCTTCGGTTATAATAAACAATAAAACAATAGTAACAAGAGGTCACTATGAAAAAGATATTTATCAGTCCATCCATATTGTCCGCCGATTTTGCCAGGCTGGAGCAGGAATGTAAATCATTGGAAAAGTGCGGCGCCGATTGGATACACTGCGATGTTATGGATGGCAATTTTGTGCCCAATATTACGTTCGGAATGCCTATTGTAAGGAGTATTCGACGCTGTGTGGTTTTGCCGTTGGATGTCCACCTTATGATAAACGAACCGGAACGCTATGTAAAGCAATTTGCTGAAGCGGGAGCCGATATCATTACCTTTCATTTGGAAGCTACTAAAAATGTTTCGGAAACGCTTCGCCTCATCCATGCATGCGGCAAAAAAGCAGGTATTTCCGTAAAACCCAATACGCCTATAGGAGCGATTACTCCTTATCGGGGGCTTTTTGATCTGGTTCTGATAATGTCGGTGGAGCCGGGCTTTGGCGGGCAGGAGTTTATACCGTCCGCTGTGGAAAAGATTCGACGTGCAAAAGAACTGTTTCCAAATGTTCTTGTTGAGGTGGACGGCGGTATAAACCCCGAAACCTCCAAATCTGTGATTGACGCCGGTGCAGACGTCCTTGTTGCCGGTAGTGCGATTATGAGCGTTCCCGACAGGCAAGCGGCAATAAATAAAATTTGTCATAGATGAACTGTTACATATTTTGATTTGTGACAATTAGACAATATTTTACATATACTGTTACCAAAAAGGGAGAGAGTATGAAAAATAGGATTTTCTGTTTCAAATTACCGAATTTTGTGGGAAATATTCTTCGGTTGCTGCTGGGGAAATCTGTTGTGGGAAAAAATAATAAGAAATCCCTGTTTTGATTCAAATATCGTTATACACACAAAAGGTCCTTTTGCCGGGATATACTTAGCAAAAGGACTTTTTTAATTGAAATTCATTATGCGTGAAAAATCGGTTGACCTCAACGTCAAAAACCGTGACTCCGGTTGTGTCTAAATTTTAAATAATCGACCCCTTATCCGTTTCGTTTCCCTCCGATATTTTATTGTGGAGCGTCTTGCAATTCATCTTGTGTTTCGGCATTTTTTGCAGCCGCAGTTAATTCGTCATGCTTCATCCATCCCCATTTTAACCAAAGCTTTTCCGTTTGAGCAAAAAGCAATGGGTAAACTCCTATGTCTATAAAGGTGACAATGGCGTATCGTAAGACGCGAAAGATATGTTCAAACCAAATGTTTTGTTCGTAAGTAGGATAGCAGGCTCCGACAATAAGCTTGATTAGCTCGTTTAAACCTAAAAAAATCGCTCCGCCTGCGCCCATGCGCAGTACAATTCTCCACCAAATACGCGTATTGGCAAATTTTGTGATCTTTTTTTCAAAAAGCGTTCCGCAGAAAAAACCGATAAGCAGTCCGTATGCTGTAAAGAAGTCTTCTGTTGTACAGTAGAAAAAACCCGCAAAGCCTATAATTCCCAGTATGCAGTAGATCCAATATTTATTAAGTAAAAATTTACAAGCCAAACCGTTCAATAGAACAACAAATATGCCTAACAGTAAGCCGCATATAACATCGGAGGGGTAGTGAGCGCCGAGATATGTGCGCGAAAGTGCAACCAACAACGGAATAACTACTGCAGCAGCGACAAGCCATTTATAATGCTTGTCTTTATAGACATATGCCGTACCGAAATATGTCGCGGCGGAATTGGCAGAGTGTCCTGACGGAAAGGAGTAGCCTTCAACATCGCGAAAGTTTTGTATATCACTGTGAGCGTCGAAAGGACGCGTGCGTCTTACAATGTTTTTTATAAGCGGATTAAAAATTGTTGTGGCGATCATTCCGATGCCAATTTGCTCACCGCGTCGTTTGTCCAAGCCCCAGTATATCAATCCAACGATGCCAACAAGCACCGTTTCCTCGCCTAACATTGAAATGAAATTCATTATGTAGTACAAAAAGCTGCCCTTTCCGGCAATGCTTTGAAACCACAGTATGAATTCGTTCTCACCCGCTATTGACCAGGTATTTCCAATGGCGGCAGAAATTATTTGCAGCATATTTATTTCCTTATTGAAAATTGTTGTGCAGCTCTCAGCGTACTGACAGTGGTGCAAAAAAATTGAGCCTCACACAAGGTGAGGCCAAAATAATTGTTAGTGCTGTTCTTTGTTTGCTGTTCTGATGCAACGGGTGCAAACGTATTCAGTGGACTCTTTACCGTCGATTTCCACTTTTACCTTTTGCAAGTTGGCACTGTAAGTTTTGGGCGTCCTTCTGTTGGAGTGGGAAACCTTGTTACCGGACATTTTGCCTTTTCCGCATATAGCGCATACCTTGGACATATCTACACCTCCGTGGGTCGATTTGTTTGTGTTAAAATTCACGCTTTACAATAATATCATTTTTGTCGCGTTTTGGCAAGCAAAATAGCCACTTTTTTTCAAATTGCAGTAACAAATATGTTAAAACTGTAACTTGCGTTGTAAATATGGTAAAATTAACTCTGAAACACTTGTGAAATAATATTTTTTGTTGTAAAATAATATTACATATATATGGGAGGAATGTCGAATGGCATTGCGGACAAGAAATTCGTACGGTGTAATTACCGTTTCCGACGACGTAATTGCGTCACTGGCCGGGCATCTGGCAATAGAGTGTTACGGAGTGGTGGAAATTGTGCCTTTTGGTTTCTCCGATTCCTTTACCGATCTTTTCAAACGCAATGGCAAAAGCCGCGGAGTAAGAGTGGAGACAAAAGGTGACCGCATCTTTGTTGACCTATATGTGAAAATTAAATACGGACTTCCGGTCTCCGCTGTTTCGTCAAGCTTGAAGAACACGGTAAAATACGGCTTAGAACGCTTCACCGGTATGATCGTCGATACAATCGACGTGCATGTCGTAGGCGTAAAGCTGTAAACAAAAACTCCAACCCACTTTTCGAAATTACGAGGATAATATCAAATGGCTGCTGCTCATACTATAAAAACCCACATAACGGCGTCCGTAATGAAACGCATGTTTGTTGCCGGCGGTAAAATGCTGGAGGTCAACAAGGCGCAGGTGGACGCGCTGAATGTTTTTCCGGTACCTGATGGAGATACGGGAACAAATATGTCTCTAACGATGATGTCCGCTGTCAAGGAGATCAACGCAATCAACAGTACTTCTATGTCGGAGCTTGCCGAAAAACTAAGCAAAGGTGCGCTGCGCGGTGCGCGCGGCAACTCCGGTGTGATCCTTTCGCAAATACTCAAAGGCTTCAGCAATATAATCGCGCAAAATGACGAGTGTGACGCCAGAACCTTTGCAAAAGGACTGCGGGAAGGCGCAGAGCTTGCTTATCGCGCAGTGAGTAAACCCAAAGAAGGCACAATATTGACGGTTGTCAGAGCCATGGCGGAAGAAGCGATCGACACTGCAAAACGCAGCGGCGACATCCAAAAGCTGCTAAATGCCGTATTGGAAAAGGGTGAGGAAACTCTTGCCAAAACACCGGACATGCTGGATGTTCTCAAACGCGCTGGAGTAGTGGACAGCGGCGGATACGGACTTATCACTCTGTTCAAAGGTCTCATCATGGGCTACCTCGATCAGGAAATTACCGGCGCGGAGGAATACGCCGCTCCCGAAAGCAACAACAAGCCGGTAAGTATAGACTCTGCTTTTCCTGATGACAGCGATCTGATAGTGGACTACGAGTCTTTGGGCGAACTCGACTTTGGTTATTGCACCGAATTTTTTATTACCAATATCAAAAAACGTACAACAGTGACCGACATTGACAAGTTGAGAGATTATCTCAACGAGATCGGCAACTCCGTCATTTGTATCGGCGATCTGAGCTTGGTCAAGGTGCACGTACATACAAATAATCCGGGCAAGGCGCTGACAAAGGCATTGACATTGGGCGAACTGGATAAGATCAAGATTGAGAACATGATGGAGCAAAACAGACAGCTTAGAGCCCGCTACGAGGCAGAGCGTAAGGCTATCGGTTTATTGGCGGTGTGTTCCGGTGACGGTTTTTCGGCCATATTCAAGGACTTGCTTGTGGATCAGGTAATTGAGGGTGGACAGACAATGAATCCCTCCGCCGAGGATATAGCTTCAGCTGCACGCAAAATAAACGCCGAAAACATCATCATTTTGCCCAATAACAAAAATATTATTTTATCTGCGGAACAATCGCGCACGCTTGTTCAAAATCGTAATATTTTTGTGCTGCAAACCAAGGATATACCGCAAGGACTTGCTGCAGTTCTTAATTTCAGTCCCGAGCTTAGTCTTTCGGAAAACCTTGAAAACATGACCGCCGCGTTTGTTGATATTGATGCAGGACAAGTTACCTATGCTGTCCGTGATACGGTCATAGACAAGTTTAGGATTAAAAAAGGCGATATAATCGGTTTGGATAAAGGCAATATTGTAACAAGCGGAAAGGACATAGAAGCGGTAACGACAAAGCTTATAGAAGGTATGCTTACGGAAGACAAGGAAGTAGTGACGCTTTATTACGGTCAGGATGTCACAGAAGAAAAAGCGGAGGCTTTTGTGGAAAAGCTGCAAAACAATCATCCTGAAATTGAATTTATACTTCACTACGGAGGTCAACCTCTGTACTATTATGTGTTGAGCGTTGAGTAAAGAGATTTCTACTTTTCAAGCGTACCGTCCAATCGGTGCGCTTATTTTGTTTAAAGCGAGTTCAAATATGTATAACATTTTATCTGAAATTTCATTATCGTAGTGGATTTAAAACAATCCAAATCAATTATATATAATTAATATGTGAGCTGCATCCTCCTACCTTACAGTATCGAAGTATAATTATTTAACACAATTCCAAAAGATTCGAGTAGATTTATTTTGCCATGATAAGGCTTGAATTGTATGCCGCTTTTGTGCTATAATGAAAAAAATATATAGATACGGCTATAGAAATATTTAAGAAAAAAACGGAAACGTATTTTTTAGGTAGACTCATAATAAATTCAAAATATCTTCTTTTATGTTTGTATTTTATGAGTGGACAAAATGATTGCGGTAAAGGGTTGTTGCTTTCGAATGTATTATATTTCAAAGTACTAAGCTGTTTGTTGGAGGGTAGTATCGAACAAGGAGAAGTATATTTTAAACAATTATTAAAATGTAATAAAAAGGTTTATGCAGCACAATATGAAAGCTGTCAAAGGATATTAAACTGTATTAAACAAAATGATTTCACCGATAAATTTTATTTAAATTCAGTATATCCGTTAGTAAAGGTTATTTATATGCGTTACAACAAACTATATAAGGAGTAATATAATAACTGATAATAATCGGTTGTGTTTTACTACTTTTAGGTAAAGTTTATAAATATTGTAAGATAAACAGGCTTTTGCGGAGGTAAATATAGGTGGGTTTTATATCATGCAACTTGAAATTTTATAAAAATGAATTACAAAAACTGAAAACAGCTACTTTAAACGAGGAAATAATATATCGTGCAAAACAACTACAGAAAATGCTTGACGACTTACTTGATGAGGGATATACGGAGCTAAATAATGAATTGGAAGAAGCTTATTTGGGTGTGTCAAAACTAAGAGCGTTTTTGGAAGATAACCATATTGAGCCGTTTCCCATATATCATAAATCGTTTTCGGACGCAGATGTTGCATACGAACATTGTCCCTACGAACTTGCAGCTGCAATAAAAGAACTTGTCGCAAACGCTGAAAAAAATACAGACGTGTGTAAAGACATATTTTTATCGGAGTTGATAGATTTTTGCAAATGGATAGGCTATGAAGAGGATACGGCGTATATTTTTTTGCTGCGCGATACATTACTGCCATATATTTATTATCAATGTAAAAACAGAAAAAATATTTATCCATGGTTGTTGGGTAGAAAAACGTTGACAAAATTGACGGGCATGGTTAATGTAGATGACAGAGTTCGATCCTCAATTTTCAACGCTCTGGAATCAGGGCAAAGCTGTAGTTGTTATAAAGATTTTCGCGACAATGTTTTATCCGATATACGTAACGTTTTGAAAGCGTATCCGGAAATCGAAAGGTGTTTAATCACGTTACTTGATGAAATTAAGGAAAAACGTATTATTGTGGTTGAGTCGGGCGTTCCGGTACTTTCCCGATGTTGCTTATGAGTTTGGATGACCGAGTAGATTTTCGTATGTATACTACATATCCTTATTTATTAAAGATATATGATAAAAAGATTTATACGTCAAAATATGAAAATAGTCGCTTATTTGAAACCTTGTATTCGCAGGACTTGTACTTTCGTTTTTTCGATTTAAGGGAGGGTAAGTTCTTTGTTGAAAAATGCATTAATACAGAAATAAAAAAATATGCACTCGCGGAGGTCAAAACCGTTTTGCAATTATCAAAGACAGATAGCTTTTGAATTGATAAAAACAATTCAGAGGTCTATCATCGGCGAGCGTTTTTGTCCTTGTCTTTCTTGTACTCCGTCAGGCGTTCGCCAAAGTGCCATTTTGATTTTTGCCCCGTTCAAGTTGATATGATAGCAGTAATACGCTATAATAAATAAATTATAAATGTTGGACTAAAGATTTAATACTGTAAGGATATAAAATAATATGGAAGAATATTGGGACATTTATGATGAAAACAGAGTATTCCAGAATCGGACAATCCGCAGGGGTGAAACTTTCAATGATGGGGAGTACTATGTTTGCTGTGAGGTGTGGTTTCAAAATTCAAAAGGCGAAATGTTGATAACGCAACGTCATCCAAATAAGAAAGCAGGTGGTTTATGGGAGTTTTTGGGCGGTGGTGTACTCGCAGGGGAAACCACAATGCAAGCGGCGGTGCGTGAAGTAAAAGAAGAAATAAATATTACGATAACAGTAAATGAACTGTCATTACTGCACGTTTATCGTCAAAAAAATTATTTTATGGATATTTACCTTGTAAAAAAAGATATAGATGTTCAGAATATTGTTTTTAATGAAAGTGAAACTATCAACGCCAAATGGGTGTCCAAAGACGAATTGCAGGTTATGAATGAAAATCAAGAGATTGTTCGTTCCGTCGCTCGGCGCTTTGATATGCTCAGGGGTGAGTTGTGATTTTATTGTTTATCAACGAAATACAAGGAAAGCGAGGGCAGTTTTGTTCTCGCTTTTTAAGTAAAAAAACCTAATTCGCTTCGAATTAGGTTGAACGTGGTGCCGCTGACCGGGTTCGAACCGGTACAGTATTTCTACCGAGGGATTTTAAGTCCCTTGCGTCTGCCTGTTTCGCCACAGCGGCACAATCTTGATAGTTTAACTGCGAAGCCGTTGAGGCTTCGCAGTTGTAATTGGAGGCACCACCCAGACTCGGACTGGGGGTGGAGCTTTTGCAGAGCTCTGCCTTACCACTTGGCTATGGTGCCGTCAACCTCTATTATTCTATCAAAGAAATGAAAAAAAATCAACACTTTGACGACAATTTGTCTTGATTATCTTACTTTAGTTGTGATATACTTTAGTCGTTTAAAAAAAAGAGGCGGCCATGAATGTATTCAAAAAAATTTACTGTCGCGTATTTCAGTTTTTTTGCAGGCTCGCAATACCTCTTTTGCCGTATCGTGAGCCTCGACTAATCAAGGACTACAACGACCTGATTGCGGCCATGCAAAAAGCCGACAAGCACAAGCCGTTGATCGTAACGGATAGTGTACTGCACCGTATAGGTATTTGCGATGCAATGTTAAAAACATTCAAAGATAGTGCAATAAGCTTTGTGATGTTTGACGGCACGGTTGCCAATCCCACAACGGAAAATGTCGCGGCAGCAGTGGACTTATATCGTACAAATGCTTGTGATTGTCTTGTAGCAATAGGCGGCGGTTCTTCGATGGATTGCGCCAAGGCCGTGGGAGCTTGCATTGTGCGCCCTGACAAAACGCTTGGTCAAATGAAAGGACTTTTGAAGGTTCGCAGGCTTTTGCCCATGCTTTTTGCAATACCGACAACTGCAGGTACGGGCAGCGAAACTACAGTGGCGGCAGTCATAACCGACAGTGAAACTCGGCACAAATATGCCATAAACGATTTTTGTCTGATTCCCGACTATGCGCTTTTGGACAGCACGTTGACGTTGGATTTGCCCGCCGGGATAACTGCAGCAACGGGTATGGACGCTCTTACTCACGCAGTGGAAGCATTTATAGGGCGAAGTACCACGCGGCAAACAAAACAGCTTTCATTGAAAGCAACACAAATGATTCTTGAAAATCTTCCGATAGTGTACTGCTGCGGGCACGACAAGGTTGCTCGCGAAAATATGCTTTATGCGTCTTATTTGGCGGGATTGGCTTTTACCAAAAGCTACGTCGGATATGTGCACGCAATTGCGCATGCGCTCGGAGGCAAATATAATGTGGCGCACGGACTTGCCAACGCTGTCATTTTGCCATATATTTTAAAGAGCTACGGCAAGACGGTACACAAAAAACTTTGGCAGCTGGGAGTACATTCGGGCTTATTTGATAAGACTGTTTCCAAGTCGGAAGGCGCCAAGCTGTTTATAGACAGAATCAAAATGCTCAACTCTTCAATGAATATACCGTCAACTCTTGATTGTATTGCAAATGAGGACGTTCCCGAGCTTGCGCGTGCGGCAGAGTCGGAGGGTAATCCCCTCTATCCGGTGCCAAAATTATTTACTGCAAAGCAGTTGGAAAAACTAATTCGAGAAGTCGGTGGATTGATATAAATTTCAGTGTAAAACGTTGATCTGTTATCATTGATCAAGTAACTGATTTTAAAAAATGTACGTTTCATCGGACGATTGTTTTTCAAACTGTTTTGATGTGCAGCGTGAAAATACATACTAAGCGGTTGGATGTATACATTTACAATGTTGTTATTGTGGTATTTTTGCGGTAACAAATCATTTTGGAAAAGAATAATATATAAATATTATTTTTTATAGTATAAACTACATTAGGAGGAAATTATGACAGAATTTAACAAATTATGCAAACAATTCGAGCAAATGGACGCCTTAACGTATACGGCAATACTTGCGGAAAAATCACTGAAAATAGTCCCCGCGTTGAGCGCTATCACCGAAAATGATGTTGACGGAGTCGCTTTGTTTGCCGGCTTTATTGTAGGCGCAGTTGTCGCGGATGGCGATCTGTCCGTTGAAGAATTTGCAATTACTTTCCCTCTGTTTAAAGCATTTTTCGGAGATGAGATAAGTTATGAAGATTGTAATTATATTGTTCGCAGTATGCGCAGCGAGAGCAAACAGCTGAATAAATATGTTGATTATATGGTAGATGCGTTTGGACAGCTGTCCGAAGAGCTTAAAGACGATATTATTATCGTTTGCCTAATGATATGTGCAATCGACGGTAAGGTCTCTCTTAAAGAAAAACAATGGATAAAACGATTGATTAAATAATCCCCTCGTTATATCAGCTTGCCGTAAATTTAGAAGTATCTTTTTATTGACAACAAATAAATATACAGTAGTTTATGGATATTGCCTGTCCATAATCATTGAATTAAAAACTAAAGTAAAGCGGCTTGGCATAAGTCAAGTCGCTTAATTTGTTTGTAATATTGGCGTTTTACAACTAAATTTTCTTGCATGTATCAATTATAATCATTGCGGACGCTTATGCCGCGTTGGCAACGGCGGTAGCGGAGTTTTTCTCCTTTTCATCAAACTTCAGTTTTTTGAATAGAACCGCAAAACATATAAAGTGCACAAGCGCTGTTAAGAGCCAACTTATCGGATAGCTGATTGCGAGCCAGGTTATGTTGTGGAAGTATTCCAGCGGAAAAATAAAGAAAATCCACAGCAATCGAAATCCGCATGCTCCACAGGTAGAAATTATCGTGGGCAAAATAGAGTATCCGATAGCCCTCAGTGCAAAAGCAAAGCTGTCCATGATACCGCATAAAAAATAGGTGCCTACCGTAATGTAAATGCGTTGCAATGCAAATTCAATTCCTTCTTCGCTGGGCACATAAAAACCGAGCAACGGTCGTGCAAATATCAACACGATTGAACCGGTAACGATCCAAGAAAGCATAACCAACATCAAGCAGCGCAGTATTACTCTGCGAATATTCGCTTTGTTTTTTGCTCCGTAGTTTGCTGAGCCGAATGTTACAACGCCCTGTGCGCAGCTGTTCATTGCGGTATACACAAAACCTTCCAGGCTGGCAGAGGCTCCGTTGCCGTCCACCGATGCTGCGCCGAGTGTAGTGCTCAAATCGTTGACGCTTGTTTGTATCATTACGTTTGAAATGCTGAACAACGCGCTTTGCAGTCCTGCGGGCAGTCCGAGACGAGTGATTTCCCATGCTTCTTTTCCATAAAAATGCAATTTTTTGAAGCGAAATTCAAAAAAGCTATTCTTTTTAAAACGCATATATATCACAACGACAGCAGCGGCAAGCACTTGGGAAGCGGCAGTGGCGGTTGCAACTCCCGCCACATCCATATCGGCGACGATTACAAGCAACAGATTAAGGCAAACGTTGAATATCCCCGATGCGGTCAAAAAATAAAAAGGTCGTTGAGTATCTCCGACAGCTCGCAGCAGAGCCGCGCAAAAGTTGTATATCATTGAGAAGGGTACACCGATAAAGTAGATTTCCAAATATTGTGTAGATAAATCGATAATCTCTTTATTTGTTCCCATCAATTGTAAGAAAAATTTGGAGCATGTAGCGCCAAATACTCCTACAACCAATCCCATTATTGCAGATAAAATAACTGATGTATAAACAACGCGTTGTCCCTTTTCCTTGTCATTGTTGCCATAGCAGCGCGCCATCAAAATATTTGAGCCTATTGACAACCCTAAAAACAGATTGACAATGAGGTTTATAAGCGCATTTGTAGAAGAAATTGCACCTACCGAGTGTTCCGATCCAAAATATCTGCAAACAATCAGGTCGCTTGCTGTAAATAGCAGCTGCAATATTCCGGAAAGCATCAATGGCGATACAAATCTGATTAGATTTTTGACCATGCCCTTATTGGCGGTCATATCAATACTTTTTGTCATAATTCCTCAAAACACACCAAATTATAGCACTGCGTGCAATTCAAGGCAACTGAAAAGTGGTGGTTATTTATGCTTTATATTATTTAATTTTAATATTGATGGTTAAAAAGATCCTTACAACTACTATGCTATTTTGTAAAACGTATATATGGAAACTACTATGTCAGACGTAGTATATAGAGATGACTTTATTATCATTTCCTACATGTAAAATTCATATTGACTAAAACCATATTTTGTTGTACAATTTTTATAATAAAAATTTGAGGTGAAATATGATATCAACTGTTTATTTTACAAAAGATATTTCTTCAGACGGACTCATAAAAATCTACAAGTCACTGGGTGTGGATCTCAAAGGAAAGGTTGCGGTTAAAATATCAACGGGTGAGCCCGGTGGACACAACTTTTTAAATCCTAAGATGATCCAGCCATTGGTAAACGGTTTAAACGGAACGATAGTGGAATGCTGCACGGCTTATGGCGGCAAGCGTTGCGAACCTAATGTCCACTGGCAAACAATAAAAGCACACGGCTTCTATGATATTGCTCCATGCGACATAATGGATGAAGAAGGAGAAATAGAGATCCCTATCGAGGGCGGCAAGCACATGGACGGTTATAACATCGTCGGAAGTCATTTGGCAAACTATGACAGTATGCTGATGTTGTCTCATTTTAAGGGGCACGCGATGGGCGGTTTCGGAGGCGCGTTAAAAAACATGTCGATAGGCGTTGCTTCCAGTCGCGGTAAAGCGTGGATACACACCGTAGGCAGGACCAAAGATCCCGACAAATTGTGGGGCTTTGTTGATGATCAAGATGGTTTTCTTGAAAGTATGGCAGAGGCTTGTAAATCAGTTATGGACTATATGGGGCGCACTAACATCGTTTATATCAATGTTGCAAACCGATTGTCGGTAGACTGTGATTGTGACAGCAATCCTCACGAGCCGGAAATGGCGGATATAGGTATTTTTGCATCATTGGATCCTGTGGCGCTGGATCAATGCTGCTACGATCAGGTCAAAAACTCTCCCGATCCGGGTAAGGCGGCTCTTATTGAACGTATGGACAGCCGTCACGGAATACACACGGTGGAGTGGGCGCACGAAATCGGTCTCGGCAGCCGCGAATATAAGCTTGTCTCCATAGATTAAATACCGCTTGATTTTATTATTTATAGTATATGTGAAAAGTACATTACTCCAAATATATAAACTCGCGCCGGTTGGAGAACAATTGCGTTCCGTAAAAATTTGTGTATGTCATTCTCGAATACCTTATTTCTCTTTGATATAGGGTAAAAGTGAGGGACATTTTTCAAGATATATAGAAACCCGATTCTTCGGGTTTCTGTTTTTTTAAGTAGGATTATGTTTTCACGGTATTGTTATATTTTTTTTCAAAGCCGAACTCCTTTTGAGAAATATAATTTTATAACAAAATAATTCAAAAATCAATAAATTTGAAATATTTGTTCGATTTAAATTGAAGCTGTAAACGATTGCCAAGCTTTGTAAATTTTGATATACTAAAATTAAAATTTGGTCAATTGTCACATTGCGGTTTTGCGTGTGCGATTGCAGGTGGAGGCGTATCGTATGACCGATATAGAGATTGCTCGCAATTGCAAAATAAAGAAGATAACTCAAATTGCACGTAAGCTGGGAATACCTCAAAACGATTTGGAGCTGTACGGCAATTTTAAGGCAAAGGTAACTACCAAACCGAGTGTTTCCGATAATGCAAAGCTTGTGCTTGTCACTGCGATAAATCCAACTGCCGCAGGGGAAGGCAAGACTACCGTATCTATCGGTCTTGCAGACGCGCTTAATCAAATTGGCGCAAAAGCTTGTCTTGCATTACGTGAGCCGTCTTTGGGACCCGTGTTTGGCATAAAAGGCGGCGCAACCGGTGGCGGCTACGCGCAGATAACGCCAATGGAAGATATCAACCTGCACTTTACGGGTGATTTTCATGCAATATCCGCTGCAAACAATTTATTGTGTGCGCTCATAGACAACAGTGTTTTTCAGGGTAATGCGCTGGATATCGATCCGAACAGAATTGTTTTCAATCGTACGCTTGACGTAAACGACAGGGCTTTACGCGGAGTGACCGTAAATCACGGCGTAAAAAATGCAGTGGAGCACGGTGAAAAATTCAATATCACCGCAGCCTGCGAGATTATGGCAATTTTGGCGCTGAGCAGTGATTTGGATGATTTAAAAAAGCGTATCGGAAAAATACTTGTTGCCTACACATATGGCGGCAAGCCGATATTTGCTTCGGATCTGCATGCGGAAAATGCCTTGACAATTCTTTTGAAGGATGCACTTAAACCAAATCTTGTTCAGACTCTCGGCGGAACACCGACATTTGTACACTGTGGGCCGTTTGCGAACATTGCACATGGTTGCAACAGCGTCCAAGCTACCGAGCTTGCAATGACTTATGCGGATTACACTGTTACGGAAGCTGGTTTCGGCGCCGATCTCGGTGCGGAAAAGTTTTTCGATGTCAAGTGTCGTGTATCGGGGCTTCGACCCAATGCAGTAGTTGTTGTGGCAACGATAAGAGCTTTGAAATTACACGGTGGTGCAGATAAAAGCAACCTCGCCGTAAAGGACATAAAAGCATTGAAAAAAGGTATTAGCAATCTTGAACGACACGTTTGCAACATAAAAGACGTGTATCGGCTGCCGGTTGTAGTTGCTATCAATCGCTTCACAAGTGATTCTTTGCAAGAAATAGACGTAGTAAAGCAGGCAGTTCAACGGTTGGGGGTAGATGTTTCTGTTTGTGATGTTTGGGCTAAGGGGGGTAAAGGCGCTCACGATCTTGCTCACAAAGTGGTGGAGTTGTGTCATGCCGACAACGGCGAGTTTCGTTTTGCCTATGATGACAATGATTCGATTTTCGACAAGATTCGCAGCATAGCAACCAAAATCTACGGTGCAAAAGACGTCGCGTTTTCCGGAGAGGCATTGAGCAGCATCAGCGCCCTGAGAAACGTGTGCGATGTTGACGGCTTGCCGGTCGTTATTGCAAAGACGCAGTACAGCTTCAGCGACGATCCGAATTTGCTCGGCGCTCCCGACGATTTTACAATCAACATTCGCGATATCGAATATCGCGGCGGCGCCGGTTTTTTGGTTGCGATTGCGGGAAATATGCTGTTGATGCCGGGCTTATCGAAAAATCCAAACGCCGTAAACATGACGATAGACGGCGAAGGAAAAATAAGCGGCTTGTATTGAATTAAGCGTAAGACGACAGGCAATGTCGCTGCAGCTCGTACAAACAAATCAAAGGAGAAAAACATGAAGGAAACACTTATGCCAAAACTATATTTTAAATACGGTACAATGGCGAGCAGCAAATCTGCTCAGGCGCTTATGTGCAAATTTAACTATGAGCAAAAGGGAATGACGGTTTTGCTTGTCAAACCGGAGCTGGATGATCGCGATGACGGCGAAGAGCGGATGGTTCGTTCTCGCATAGGATTGACCGCCAAGTGTTACACGATAGGCCGTGACGAGAGTTTCATTGATTTGTTTGATAGTGTAAATAAAGAACGTTCCATTGATATTGTGATTGTAGATGAGGCGCAATTTTGCACATCCGAGCAGGTGGATCAGCTCAAAGAGCTGACACAACGTGCAACGGTGCTTTGCTACGGATTACTGTTGGACTTTACCTGTCATTTATTTGAGGGAAGCAAGCGCCTTGTTGAGCTTGCCGACTCATTGCAGGAAATCAAATCGGTTTGTCGCTGCGGACGTAAGGCGTCTGTGACTGCGCGCTTTGTGAACGGCAAATGTGTAGATCATGGTCCAACTATATTGATCGGCGGCGATGATAGCTATGAAAGCATGTGCTATTGGTGTTGGCAGGACGAACTACATAAAAATAAATAGAAAATAATATTTTAAAAGAGGGGTTTGCGTTTTGCAAATCCCTCTTTGGATTTTTGAAATAATTTGGCATGGAACTATCTTTTTGCCTTGTAAGTGCAGCCCTCAATAGCAGTATTGCAAGTTCTTGCCCAATTTTTAAGGAAAAAGTTTCCGTAATTCCCCACACTTACTTCGTGTTGGCGGTAGCGTTGGTTGAGATCCTTTGCTTTGATATCAAAGCTTATTTTCCCTTTTGTAAGATTGATTTCTATCTCATCACCATCTTGCAGTATGCTGAAAATATTTTGTTCGCCGGTTTCGGGCGTTATGTGACCTACCGCAAATCCATTGTAAAAGTCAGCTATACGTCCGTCAGTAATAACGGCAACCTTTTGCTCCAATTCATAGCCTTTCAGCAAGGCCAAGGATACGTAAATTTCCCGCATACCGGGTCCGCTTTTCGGTCCCTCATTCTGAATAACCAGAACATCGCCTGCTTTAATTTCACGATGCAGCAGGGCGTCTATTGCCATCTCTTCGTTTTGATACACCTTGGCATGCCCGATAAAAACGTTGTTCTTTCCTCCGCAGCATACAAATGCGCCGTTTTCCGCAACATTACCGTAAATTGTGCGTAACCTTGAGGATGGTGCAAGCTTGTTGTCTACGCTTCTTATAATATTGGGATCGGCAACAGTCACTTTTGAAAGTAAATCCTGCAGTGTAACGCCATCGTATACAAACGTTTTACCATTGATAAGTTCACCGTCCAGCAATTGCTTAAGCATGGCGTAAACACCGCCTGCGCGGTGAAATTGTCTCATAATGCATTTGCCGTCATCGTTGGCCAGCAGCAGGGGCGTTGTACGGGCAGCGTCGCCGATAGTTTTGAAATTGGTGTTTTTCACCCCAACCTCACGTGATATTGCAATCAGGTTAAGCATCGTGGTGGAGCTGCCTCCGCACGCGAGATCCAACGTTACGATATTATTCATTGTAGCTTGGGTAAATACGCGTCTTGGCGTCCATTTATTTTCCGCAAGCTGTACGGCCAATTTGCCTGTTTCGTATGCTATTTTTTTACGTTCAACAGAGCCTGCCGGCGCAGTACCGTTGCCACGCACCGCCAGTCCGACAGCTTCGATTATGCAATTGAAGCTGTTAGCGCCGTAACGTTCGCAATCGGTACCGAGTGCAAACGGCAGATTGTGTTCGATGTTTTCTATTTCTTCATAGGAGGCGCGCCCGGTTTTAATGCGAGCAATTTGCTCGTAAATATGCACAAAGCCGAATTCTTTTTTTCCGTCAAAAAACGGACTCATTACGCCTTGACAAAGGAATACGCAGGGAATGTTAAGCCGAATTGCGCCAATTAACATTCCGCAAACTACATTGGGTTCACTCGCGATAAACACCAAGCCGTCAAACATTTCTGCCGAGCACAGCAGCTCAACGGCGTTTGCAACCAAATCCCGTGAGGGAAGGTCATACTTGGTGGATGGCGTTCCATGCATTGCAGTGCAGTCAATGGACGGAATATAACTGATTTTTGAATTGGCATTGGAGGCAATAATGCCCTCCTTTACGCGACGGCAAAGTTCATCCAACTCGCCCTGAGCGGCGGTGATGTCGTTTTGCGCGCAGATTATCCCAATAAGAGGCTTGGAAATATCTATTTCTCGGCTGGCTGCCAGTATTTTTTGCGGCATTTTATCCAATTGTTCTATGTATTCTCGCAGCATAATTTACCTCAATATTTATTGTACCGCGTAATTGTTTTCTTGTCAATATGACCGCCGCTCAATTCATTATTTTTATGCTTTGTTTTTTAAGTTGTAATAAATTTCACTTTGTATAATTCTGAGGTGCAAGGCCCAAAATAACAAAAGCAAGAACTTTTAGGAGTGCAAAATGAGCAAAAAAGTTATTATTTGCGGTGTGGACACATCGTCGCTTCCCAAGTTGACTCAAAAGGAATCCAACGATCTGCTTGTTGCTATCGCAAACGGTGACGCGTCCGCCCGAAGCTACTTTATAAATTGTAATTTGCGACTGGTTTTGTCAATAGTGCAGCGGTACAGCTACCGTGTTGACAATCCCGATGATTTGTTTCAGATCGGCTGCGTTGGACTCATAAAAGCAGTTGATAATTTCAAGGTTAGTATCGGCGTGTGTTTTTCCACATATGCGGTTCCTATGATAATCGGTGAAATACGTAGATTTTTGCGTGAAGGCTCTATACGCGTCAGTCGCGGTATAAGAGACGTCGCCTATCGGGCGCTGCAAACTCGCGAAAAAATAGAAAGCGAGAGCGTTGATGAGGCGTCTATACAGCAAATCGCGGATGAAATGAATCTGCCGGTTTATAAGGTATTGTACTGTTTGGATGCCATATCCGAACCTATATCTCTTTCGGAAACGGTGTATTCGGACGAGGAGGACAGTCTTACTTTGCAAGATCATATATCCGACTCCAAAAGCTCCGAATATATTTGGGCAGAACAGGTCACGCTGTATGATGCGCTCAATTCACTCGAAGACAAGGAGCGAAATATCGTACTTAAGCGGTATTTCGAGGGAAAAACACAAATGGAGGTTTCTAAAGAGGTGGGCTTGAGTCAAGCGCAGGTGTCGCGTCTTGAAAAAAATGCGATGGATCATTTGCGATCCGAAATGGTATAGGCTTGTACCTATTTAGACCTGAGTGTCATATGCTGAAGGTGTTTTCGCTATACTATTTAGCGGGAGCATATTATGGAATTAAGTTATAGCGAACTGCGTTTGAAGGAAGTAGTTAATATTCAAAACGGAGCCCGAATGGGCAAAATTATTGATATGATTATCGACAGTAACGGGAAAAATGTGTTGGGAGTGGTTGTACCGGGCATAAAAAAACTGTTTAAACCCGGCGAGGATATTTTTATTCCTTGGTGCAATATTTCCAAGATTGGCAGTGATGTGATATTGGTTTCTCTCGATGTATCATCTTTGACAAGCGTCACCAAAAGTGCCGAAATGAATTTGGATGGTGCTCAACAGGAAAATAAAGGCGATGACTTTTTATGAGGTCATCGTTTTTTTATTTATTATTCCAAAATATGCGATTTTATAAATAACTATTTCTGACATAGTATTAGTAATCTGTATTTATAAATAAGAAAACGCAAATTAAAATGTTTTTTTTGGAGTAATATTTTTTTGAATTTATAATTTTTTATTTATAACCAAATATTTGCCTTTTTTTATTTCATTTGATATAATAAATTTATGCTTCAGGAAATTCAGGTAAAAACAAAGCAGCTGCTTTCCGATTTGATCGAAGAAAACACTGATTTGGGATATTATCAGGTTCAAAAGGTAATTAAATCCAAAAGCGTCAAAATCAACGGTTTGCGCGTTGGCAATGACATGAATGTAAATGCCGGCGATGTAGTCTATGTATACTTGGCAGACCGCGAAAAGGACAGTATCGAAGTTGTATTTCGTGACGACAATATTTTGGTTGTCAACAAAAATTCCGGTATCGAAGTGCAGGGCGATGACTCTCTTACGGAGCGTATCAACAACATTTTGACGGATGCCGTTGCCGTTCCCGTTCATCGGTTGGATCGCAACACAATGGGATTAGTTGTGTTTGCTCTTAACAAAACCGCCGAAAAAGAATTGCTGGATTCCTTCAAAGAACGCGATATAGACAAAACCTACAATTGTATTGTGGTGGGTGCTCCGCAAAAACCAAGCGCAGTTTTAAAAGCGTATCTTTTCAAAGATGCAAAAAAAAGCTTGGTTTACATTTCCGATGTGCAGAAGAAGGGATATTTACCCATAGAAACACATTATAATTTGATGAAAAAAATGGGTGAGTTGTCGTTGCTTGAAGTTAAACCGGTTACAGGGCGCACACATCAGATTCGAGCTCAGTTGGCTTATATCAAATTACCTATATTGGGTGACGGCAAATACGGTATCAACAAGATAAATCGTCGTTACCGTGTAAAGACACAGCTGTTGTGCTGCACAAAAATTACATTTCATTTTAAACAGGGCACGCTCAAATACTTGGACGGTAAGAGTGTGGTTCTCAACATAGATTTAACACAGTACTACAAAAGGTGATACGAGGTAAGTATGAAAAAAATTTTAGTCGTGATTATGATTGCATTGTTGCTTGTTACGCTTTGCGCATGCAGTTACGTTCCTGCAACCCGCTTTATGTCCACAACGCAGGTAAATTCGTTGGCAAAAAAGTTTGACGATCCGCGGGCGGAGCTAACGCTTAAGTACACTGCAAAAAACGGTACCCAGATGGAGGTGGTTATTGTTTACAAGCTGTTGCTTGCGCAAACGCCTCTTGCCACAATCCGTTTTATTGAGTTGGTGAACGAGGGCTTCTACAACGACACATTCGTAGACAGCTATATCAGTCAATATCATTATGTAACATTGGGAAGATATCTCTACAAAAATAGCACAGTTCAAGAAAACAATCCCAAGGTATATTTGCAAAATCCGTCTGAGCTTACGTTCAAAGGAGAATTTAAGAGCAACGGTTACAAAGAACCCAAAGCGGGATATGCGCAATTTAAAATGCTTTCGCTTGCCATGTATCATGGCGATTACACCGAAGAAAACAACAATTTCGACTCGGCAAACGGGTATTTGATCATGGCTTTGTCCACAACAAATATGCTCAATTCCGAAAACTATGCGGTATTTGCGGAAATGCAAACCGTTACCCTCAGGCGTGGAGAGCAAGATCCCGTCACCTACACAAACAGAGCGCCCGACGACTTTGTTCAAAATCTCTGTAACACCGACCGCGATTCCAAACGAGTGTACGCCGATGTTGACGAAACGAACTATTCTACAGTTTCGATGATGAGAATTCATGTTTCCGTACAGTTCAGATTGCTCGGTGATTACGATTGGTCTCAGTTGCCCGGTGTCGGCAAATAACTCCGAAACAAATGAGGCAACCAATTCGGTTGCCTTTTGTATGATATGCTTAAGATCAAATCCTTTGACAAAAACTCAATAGCCCACAGGTTGGGAATAAAGCGTGACGATGTTATTGTCGCTTTCAACGGCGAACCCGCAAAGGATATGCTGGATGTCGCCTACTTTGATTCTCAAACGGATTTTTCCGTTACGGTAAAGCGTACAAGCGGAAATTTTACATTTGACGTACACAAAGACGCCAATATTCCTTTGGGTTGGGATTTTTATGACGACAGCTACATTGAGCCGCGTTGGTGCGCGAATAAATGTGTGTTTTGTTTTGTCGATCAGCTCCCGAAGGGGCAGCGTAAAACGTTGTACGTCAAAGACGATGATTGGCGCCTATCATTTGTTTCAGGCAATTTTGTTACGCTTACAAATGTCAGCGATGAGGAAATTGCCCGTATCAAAAACAAACGATTTTCTCCGTTGTATATATCGGTGCATGCCACAGATGACAATTTGCGCAGAAAATTGTTGGGCAATCCCAATGCGCGAGCAATTATGCCTTTATTGAGAGATTTGGCTGCCGGCGGCATAACAATGTATACGCAGGTCGTTATGTGTCCGAATTTGAACGACGGCAAGGTGTTGGAGCAAACAATGTCGGATCTGTTTTCGCTTTATCCCGCTGTTCAAAATTTGGCGGTTGTTCCCGTAGGCTTGACTAAATACCGTTGTGGGCTGCAAAATCTACAATTTGTCAGCCAAGCATTGGCGAACGAGACAATAGATTCGGTTGAGAGATTTGACGCCGCATGCTTTGCCCAAACAGGTAGACATTTTGTCTATTGTTCGGACGAAATGTACATTTATGCTCAAAGGGAAATTCCGTCCTATGACTACTATGGCGATTTCGAACAGTTGGAAAACGGTGTTGGACTTGTGGCTGATTTGAGGTACCAATTTGATTTAGCGTTTCAGGATGCATCAGAGGCAAAAGAAGGGCATTTTACAGTAGTAACAGGAGTAGCTGCCACGCCTTATATAAAAGAGGTTTTGGGCAAAGCAAAGCAGCGTTTTCCGAAGTTATCCGTCAATGTGGTCACTGTTGTCAACAAATTTTTCGGCGAATCGGTAACGGTTGCCGGACTTGTTGTCGGTAGAGATATTGTTGAAACGCTGAAAACGTGTAAAGAGGTTGGAGATATTTTGCTTTTACCTCGTGTTATGTTGCGAGAAACGGAGGATGTTTTTTTGGATGGGATGACCTTGGATGAACTCAGGAAGGTCACCGGCAAAAGGATAATAGTAACTGCCGACGGATATGAACTTTGTCAGGCAATTTTGGAGTGTGAGTGATGGCAAAACCGCTTGTTGCCGTGGTCGGCAAACCCAATGTGGGAAAATCAACATTTTTTAATAAGGTATGTGGCGCGCGAATATCTATTGTGAGCAATATGCCCGGCGTCACTCGTGATAGGGTATATGCCGACGCCGATTGGTTGGGCAAAAAATTTACATTGATAGATACAGGCGGGATCCAGCTTAAAAGCGACGACGTTATGTTTCGCCATATAAAAGAGCAGGCGCAAATTGCATTGGATCTTGCGGATGTGATCTTATTTTTCTGCGACTACAAAAGCGGGCTGACCGCCGAAGATTGGGATGTTGCCAAGCTGCTCCGTAAAACCAGCAAACCGGTTATTTTAGTTGTTAACAAGGTGGATAACTTTTCGGAAGCGGATCTCAGTGATTTTTATTCCTTGGGCTTCGGCGAATTTTTCCCTATTGCCGCAGAGCAAAAGCAGGGCTTGGGTGATTTATTGGATCGTGTGATATCCTTTTTCCCCGAAGCAGATGTGGAAGACAGCGGTGACGCAATAAAAATTGCAGTAGTGGGCAAACCAAACGCCGGGAAATCATCTCTTGTGAACAAAATTCTTGGCTACGACCGTACAATTGTATCCGATATGGCGGGCACAACGCGCGACGCCGTCGATACACCCTTTACCTACAAAGGACAAAAATATATTATCATTGACACTGCAGGGATGCGAAAAAAGCGTGCTATCGAAGCGGACAGTGTAGAGCAGTACAGTGTAATGCGATCACTAAACGCCGTGCGGCGCGCCGATGTTTGTCTGATCGTAATGGATGCAAACGAAGGACTTTCCGAGCAGGATGTTAAGATTGCAGGATTTATCCATGATGAGGGAAAGCCGTCGGTGGTGGTGATAAACAAATGGGATCTTATTGAAAAAAATACTCACACGGTGGAGCAATTCAAAAAAAAGTTGGCTGCCGATCTCGCGTTTATGGACTATTTTCGTTCTATAACGGTATCTGCGTTGACCGGACAGCGGGTGGGTAAGCTGATGGAAGAAGTAAATTATGTTTACGGCAAGTCCACATTCCGTTGCACAACGGGTATGCTTAACGATGTCGTAACTGACGCCATTCGTGCCGTTGAGCCTCCTGCGCGCAATGGCAGACGTGCAAAAATCAAGTATGCCACACAACCGTCAACGCAGCCTCCCACATTTGTGTTTTTTACCAATAATGCCGATTTGGTGCATTTCTCCTACCGAAGATATTTGGAAAATTATCTACGCAGAGCTTTTTCATTGGACGGTACGCCGATAAAACTCGTATTTCGCGATGGCAGCGAAAAGGATGACTGATGTTTGACATTTTTGTACAGTATTGGTGGCAGTTTATATTACTCGCTATTGGCAGCTATTTGTTTGCCAATGTTAATTTTGCCGTAATTTTTTCCAAGCTTTTCAAAAAAGGCGATGTAAGGGACTACGGAAGCGGCAATGCGGGGGCGGCTAATATGTTCAGAGTGTACGGACTGCGCATGGGCGCTATCACATTTGTGTGCGATGTATTAAAAGGCGTTATCCCCTGCGTGCTGGCGCGTTATGCAATTTTTCCTGCGATGTCAAACGATATAAATGTTGCCGTAAATGCAGGCTATATCGCGGGTTTATTTGCTGTTGTGGGTCATATATTCCCCGCATTCTATCGGTTTAAGGGTGGTAAGGGCGTTGCTACCGCAATAGGTGTATGTTTTACATTGCAGCCGATGCTTTCGGTGTGTTTAATTATTCCATGCGTTATCGTTTTGCTTATTTCAGACCGCACGTCCGTCATGAGTTTATTTTTGTCGGTCGTTGAAATTATTTGGTGTTGGGTATTTTATGCGGTACATTATGATTGGAAAGTCATGTATACAAATGTGGATGCCTTTTGCTGCTTGCATACAACGATAATGTTTGTATTGGTTATTTTTGCACACAGAAAAAATATTGTGCGGTTATTTTCCGGTACGGAGAACCGCACCGGTATTCGCAAAGCGTTACGCGGAAAATCCGATAAAATAATACGATAAACAAATATAGCTTATTTTCTTGCCAAGCTAAAGCGATTGATCCTTACAGCATGTGCCCAGAAGTGTTGTAAATTTATAAATAATATTAAATTGGAAATAACGTGCAAAAAGAATTGAACAATATCAACGAAATACTTAAAATTACCGCAAGTAAACCGATTGATAAAAACTGCGATATCATTCGGGTTGTAGTGCGTCCGATTAAACTCAAAGATGAAAAGCTGTTTCAGGCGGAGTTGTTTAAGGGAACGCAGGTTTTTCACAAAAACATTGCGGAAAACGAACTATCCAATTGGGCGAAATTGGAGCTGCAGGGCAAGTATAAACAAATTATTATTGTCATGGCTGACCGCGAAGTAACTTATTTGACTTCCTCAAAAGGGAGAATAACGCGATTGGAAAAAGTGACGGAGGCTCGTATCGCGACGGTAGGTACCAATAATCGCCGCAAAAATTATATTTTGAATGAAGGTGACGATGTGCCTGCAATGGTAGATTTGGGCATTTTTACCAAGGATCGTAAGGTGGTTGCCGGCATGTACGATAAATTTAAGCAAATCAACCGTTTTGTGGAAATACTTGACGATGTGCTCAAATCCCACACCGGCAGCTTGACCCTTTTGGACTTTGGCTGTGGCAAATCCTACCTTACATTTATTGTTTATTACTATCTTACCAACATTCGTCGCATTGATACTACTATTATCGGTTATGATTTAAAAGAGGACGTTGTTAGGCGCTGCAATGAGTTTGCCGTCAAATATGGGTACAAAAATTTACATTTTGTCGTTGCGGATGTGTCTGGTGACAAGCTGTACGACAAGCATATAAATGTGGTTATGTCATTGCATGCTTGCGATACTGCAACGGATTACGCTCTGTACTTTGCAATTACGCACAATGTGCCTTATATTTTTTCTGTACCTTGTTGTCAACATGAGGTCAATAATTCTATTGTGCGGGGTGACGGAGATCTGGACGTATTTATTAAATACGGAATTATCAAGGAGCGCATTTCCGCATTGCTTACCGATACGATACGCGCGATGTTGTTGGAGGACGCGGGATATAAGGTTGATGTAATGGAGTTTATTGATTTTTCCCATTCTCCTAAAAATATAATGCTTCGTTGCGTTCATAAAGGCAAATCCAATAGATACAACGCCGAAAAAATTTCCGCTTTAATGGAAAAATATCATTTTGAACACACCCTGTATAAATTGTTGAACAGAAAGCAAAATTGAATTTTTATACAATATAAAATAAGTGCTTGATATAAAAACAATTTATTTTGGTTTTTGTCATTGAGTTTTATAACAATAAATGTCGTCGTTTTTTTTACTGAAAGCGCATCCTGCCGGTGCGCATTTTTGTTGTTGTTCTATTGAATAAAACTGCCTCATATACTTTACCAAACGTATTTTGGAGGAAGGTATGAACAACATCTATCAGGATATTTCGGAACGCACAAACGGCGATATTTATATCGGCGTGGTGGGACCGGTACGCAGCGGCAAATCCACTTTTGTAACTAATTTTATGTCAAAATTGATATTGCCAAACATCACAGATGTAAATGAGCGTACGCGCGCTACAGACGAATTGCCTCAATCGGCTGACGGCAAAATTATTATGACAACACAACCCAAATTTGTTCCAAACACAGCAATCAGACTTTCTTTAAGCGACAAGGCGACAGCTAATGTGCGGCTTATTGATTGCGTTGGTTATTTGGTGGAGGGCGCCGAAGGTCATCTTGAAGGCGACAAAATGCGTCTTGTCAATACACCGTGGTCTACTGAGCCTATTCCGTTTGAAAAGGCCGCAGAGATAGGTACTCAAAAGGTGGCAACCGAACACTCCACAATTGCCGTAGTGGTAACGACGGACGGAAGTATAGGAGAAATTCCTCGCCAAAATTATATTGCTGCAGAGGAAAGGGTTGTTCGTGAGCTTAAAAACGCAGGCAAGCCGTTTGTTGTAGTACTAAACTGTGTAAATCCCCGTCGTGAAGGGGTGGGCGAACTTGCCGTGACGTTGCAGGAAAAATATGGGGTTGCCGTGATTCCGCTTAATGTTCAAACTGCGGATATTGCCGAGCTGGAAGGTGTGCTGCAAAGTATTTTGAAAGAATTTACCGTTCGTCGAATTGCCATGGATTTGCCCATGTGGATGCGCGCGCTTAACAAAGACAACAAGTACGTTGCGGAAATAGTGGATCGTATCAAGCAGCACTGTGACGATGTGTGCAAAATGAAGGATGCCGAGCGGCTTATTTCCGCCTTTGAAGGCTGTGAACTGTCCGAAAAAGTAGATGTAAAGGATCTCAATATGGGCAGCGGCGTCGCTTCTTACACATTCACGCCAAAAGCCGACTTGTTTTTCAAAGTACTGTCCGATGAGGCGCAAATGGAAATTGAAGATGAATTCTCGCTTATGAGTTTTGTGACAAGCGCTGCGTATGCTAAAAGTCGTTTTGAAGCGATGAAGGATGCGTTGGATGAAGCCGATGCAAACGGTTACGGCATTGTTTACCCCAAAATGGACAATATGAAGCTGGAGGAGCCTCAAATGGTTAAGCAAGGCAACATCTACGGGGTACGGCTCAAGGCAACTTCTCCAAGTTATCATATAATAAGAGTAGACGTTGCCACGGAGGTAAGTCCGATGGTGGGCACCGAACAGCAAAGTCAATATTTACTTGCTGAATACAAGCAAAATCCGGATGCAATCTGGAATACAAATATGTTTGGGAAAACAATGGCGGGACTTGCAAAAGAAGGCTTAGAGGGCAAGTGTACTTCTATGCCTGTAGAGATCAAACAAAAACTTACTAAAACCGTTGGTAAGATCGTAAATGAAAACCGTGGTGGGTTGTTCTGCCTGATTTTATAAAGAATTACAGTGCACCCAAAATACCTTTTGACACAAAAGCACTCCGGATACGTAACAAAAACACTTCGGCGCAGCCGAGGTGTTTTTGTCGACTATAACAAAAATTTGCAAAATATAATTTACTATTTTTGACATAGTATATTATTTCCCCAAATATTAGCAAAAACTGTTAGAGTTGTTTATTGTGGCGGCAATTATTCTTTTTCATCATAAAATTCCTTTAATTTTTTGAGAATCTTAGTTTCCAAACGAGATATTTGTACCTGTGAAACGCCCAATTTGTGGGCAATTTCTCCTTGTGTCATATCGCGAAAGTAACGCAGCACAACAATTTTTTGTTCACGCGGAGTAAGCTTGCTCAACATATCTTTGAGGATAAGCTTGTCGAGCATCTTCTTATCTTCGTCAGTTGGAATATGTTCTATCAATTCGGTCTGTTTTCCGTCGCTGTCATTGGTGCTTTCGTATAGCGATACGGGTAATCTGGTCGCATCCATAGCAAAAACAACATCTGTAGGCTCGATTTCAAAGTGTTGAGCGATGTCATCAACGGTCGGATTTTCTCCATCGTTTTTTATGTGCTCATCGACATATTTGGTTATTTTTGAGGAAAGGCTTTTAAGCGATCGTGATACCTTTAAATATCCGTCATCGCGCATATATCGTTTTATTTCTCCGAGTATCATTGGCACGGCATACGTTGAGAAACGTACATTGTGCTCGTAACTGAAATTTTTAATGCTTTTCAGCAATCCAATGCTGGCAATCTGATACAGATCGTCGTATTCTATGTGCTTGCCCAAATAGCGTTTTATTATACTTTTCAGTAGCGGTGCGTTTTCCGTAAGAAGTACGGTATATGCTTCTTCATCACCCTTCTGCGCTCGCGATATAAGCGCCATTGTCTCTTCGTGACTCAGCATAGTGCGTCACGCTACCTTTTTTACAAGTTTTACTGTGGTTAGCCCCTGTTTGGACGTAACGTCTACCGAGTCGCAAAAGGCTTGCATAACGGTAAAGCCCATACCCGAACGTTCGCCGGTGGAAACCGTCGTGAAAAAGGGTTTCATTGCTTGCTCAATGTTGTCGATTCCTTTACCGAAGTCGCAGATTTCTACCGTCATAGAGTTTTCCGTCAATGTACAGGAGATTTCGATATTTCCCTGTTGTGCGCCGTCGTATGCATGTACTATGCAGTTTGTAACCGCTTCTGAAACGGCTGTTTTTATATCCTCAACTTGTTCTAATGTTGGATTTATCTGAATAAAAAACGCCGCAACAACGCTGCGGGCAAAGCCCTCGTTTTGTGATTTTGCTTCAATAGTAAGTTTCATTTTGTTCAATGTTGACATATTTTTTGACCTCTTTCTAATTTGTTTGTGTTACGCGCGTGAAATTATTTCATACAAGCCCGACATGCGAAATATTTTATCTACTGTTGGTGACGGGTTGCGAACAAACAACTTTTTGTTTTGTTTGCGCAGCAGCTTATATCTGCCGATAACAACGCCTATTCCGGTCGAGTCCATAAATGACAGCCTGCTCAGATCTAACACGGCATCGGTGTAATTTTCCTGTTCAAAAAATTCATCCAGTTTGTGCCGTACAAAAGCGGCGGAGTGCTCGTCTAATTCTCCTACCAGTCCAACAATCAAATTGCTGCCCTCATAATTCGTGTAAACTTCCATTGTGTGCCTCCGCGTTAAATAGTAAATTATTTGTATGGTTCGGTTTTGTATAGTTTTGTAGTTTTGCTCTAAATAATGTCGAAGTGTGGTTTATATGGATTTTTGCAATTACTCAATAGTAAATACAAAATTTCGATAATTCTAATTGAATTTATAAGAATGATATTGTGATTTTTTTATGATAAACTTAACAAAAGATGCTGTGCGAGCTTTTGAATACGTTGTAAAAGGGCGTTGCATAGCGATAAACGCTTTGTAAGCGTTTTTTGAGATTGCGGCAACAATATCTATTTTTGCTTTCATAGAACGAAAAACTGAGAGAATATACTTAGCTTGGGCTGGCTGTAGCTATCATTGGGGTTTACTACGTCGTTGCTCGCAATCTTTCGACAAAATACAAAACATTTTTGAAGAAGAAACTTTTGAAGTTGACACCTTATCCTTGTCACCACAAGCCGAAACAAAGAAAAGCGCAAGAGGTTTCCCTCTCGCACTTAATGTTAAACCATACAAATGCAAAATTTTTGTAAAAAAAATACTCTAAAAAGTTGACACAAAACGCAAAATATTGTAATATGAATAAGCTGATGTTTAAACATCGGGGTGTAGCGCAGTTTGGTAGCGCACATGGTTTGGGACCATGGGGTCGCAGGTTCGAATCCTGTCGCCCCG